>NZ_LT607733.1:0-315000 GCF_900091445.1 Micromonospora echinofusca | reverse complement strand
TGGCCCTCCTTGCGGAGCTGCTCCAGCCGGGGGATCACCACGGTCAGCAGCTGCAGGATGATCGACGCGGTGATGTAGGGCATGATGCCCAGCGCGAAGACCGAGAGCTGCAGCAGCGCTCCGCCGGAGAAGAGGTTGAGCAGGTTCATCACGCCGGTGGAGCCGTTCTCCATGGCGTCGATGCACTTCTGGACGTTGCCGTACGAGACACCCGGGCTGGGCAGCGTCGCCCCGAGCCGGTAGACCGCGATGATGCCTACTGTGAACAGCAGCTTCTTGCGCAGGTCAGGCGTACGGAACGCACTGAGAAAGGCGGACAGCAACTTCTTCCTCCTGCGCGAGGCGGGCCGCCGGTGATCCCTGGCGGGGCGGGTGGGTGCCGGGCGAGTGCCCGATATCCATGGCTGGGAAGGGACTCTAACAGCCCGATCCCGGTCCGGGCAGATGTGCCCGGCTACATAAACCGAATCCGATGTTACCCGGCGCACACATGCCAGGCAGACCATGGCGCCCGCCCAGTTTCGACAACTGAGCGGGCGCCACGGGTCGTACAGCCCTTACAGCTCGGTGACCGAGCCACCGGCGGCGGTGATCTTCTCCTTGGCCGACGCGCTGAACGCGTGCGCCGACACATGGAGAGCGACCCCGCCCAGGTCCCCCGTGCCGAGGACCTTGACCGGGTGGCCCTTGCGGACCGCGCCGGCCTCGACCAGCTCGACGGGGCCGACCTGGCCGCCGTTCGGGAACAGTTCGGCGAGCCGGTCCAGGTTGACCACCTGGAAGACCACCTTGAACTTGTTCTTGAAGCCCTTCATCTTCGGCAGGCGCATGTGGATGGGCATCTGCCCACCCTCGAACGCCGCCGAGATGTTCTTGCGGGCCTTGGAGCCCTTGGTACCGCGACCGGCGGTCTTGCCCTTGGAGCCCTCACCGCGACCCACACGGGTCTTCGCGGTCTTGGCACCGGGCGCCGGGCGCAGGTGGTGGACCTTGATCGTCATTACTCGACCTCCTCGACCTTCACGAGGTGGTTGACCGTGAAGATCATGCCGCGGATCTCCGGACGGTCCTCCTTGACCACCACGTCGTTGATCCGCTTGAGACCGAGCGAACGCAGCGAGTCACGCTGGTTCTGCTTGGTCCCGATCTCGGACCGGACCTGGGTGACCTTCAGGCGAGCCATCAGGAAGCCACCCCCGCCCGCGACGCCAGCATGGCGGCCGGCGCGACGTCCTCGACCGGCAGACCACGACGGGCGGCGACGGCCTCGGGGGACTCGAGCCCCTTCAGCGCCGCCACGGTGGCGTGCACGATGTTGATCGGGTTCGACGAACCGAGGCTCTTGGAGAGCACGTCGTGGATACCCGCGCACTCCAGCACGGCGCGCACCGGACCACCGGCGATGACACCCGTACCGGCGGAAGCCGGCTTGAGCAGCACCACGCCGGCCGCCGCCTCACCCGTCACCGGGTGCGGGATGGACGAGGCGATGCGCGGCACCTTGAAGAAGTGCTTCTTGGCCTCCTCGACGCCCTTGGCGATCGCCGCGGGCACCTCCTTGGCCTTTCCGTAGCCCACACCGACGGTGCCGTCGCCGTCGCCCACGATCACCAGGGCGGTGAAGCTGAAGCGACGACCACCCTTCACGACCTTGGCGACGCGGTTGATCGCGACGACCCGCTCGAGGTGCGGGGTCTTCTCGACGGGCGCGTTTCCGCGGCCGCCCTCACGGCGGTTGTCGCGGCGACCACCCTCGTTGCCACCGGACCCGCCGCCACGGCGCTGTTGACCTGGCATCAGCAGCCTTCCTTCTCTCTCGTGACGGGGTTTCTAGAACTCGAGCCCGGCTTCGCGGGCGGCGTCGGCAAGCGCGGCGACCCGCCCCGCGTACCGGTTGCCACCGCGGTCGAAGACGACCTTGGAGACGCCGGCGGCCTTGGCCCGCTCGGCGAGCAGCGCGCCGACCTTGCCGGCCAGGGCGCTCTTGTCGCCCTCCGTGCCGCGCAGCGAGGCGTCCAGGGTCGAGGCCGACGCCAGGGTGTGCCCCTTGGTGTCGTCCACGATCTGGGCGACGATGTGCCGCAGGGAGCGGGTGACCACGAGGCGGGGACGCTCGGCGGTGCCGCTGACGTTCTTGCGGACCCGGAAGTGCCGGCGCGCACGCCCGACGGCACGCTTGGCGGCGACGCCGCGGCGGCGCTTGAGCAGCGTGGCGCTCACTTCTTACCTGCCTTTCCAGCCTTGCGGCGGATGACCTCGCCCTGGTACTTCACGCCCTTGCCCTTGTAGGGCTCCGGCGGGCGGATCTTCCGGATGTTGGCGGCAACCTCACCGACGAGCTGCTTGTCGATGCCGGCCACGTGGAACAGCGTCGGCTTCTCCACCGTGAAGGTGATGCCGTCCGGCGCCGGCACGTGCACCGGGTGCGAGAACCCGAGCGCGAACTCCAGGTCCTTGCCCTTGGCGGTCACGCGGTAACCGGTGCCGGCGATCTCCAGGCTCTTGCGGTAGCCCTCGGTGACGCCGACGATCATGTTGGCGACCAGGGTACGGCTGAGGCCGTGCAGTTCCTTGGCCTTGCGCTCGTCGTTCGGGCGGTTGACGCTCAGCTGCCCGTCCTCGGCCCGGTCGATCGTGATCGGCTCGGCCAGGGTGTGCGAGAGCTCGCCCTTCGGGCCCTTGACCTTGACGGTCTGCCCGTCGATCGTGATGTCGACGCCGGCTGGCACCGGGATCGACTTACGTCCAATACGCGACATTTCTACCTGTCTCCCGTTACCAGACGAAGGCGAGGACTTCCCCGCCAACGCTCCGCTTGCGGGCCTGCCGGTCGGTGAGCAGCCCCTGGGACGTCGAAATGATCGCCACGCCCAGCCCGCCGAGCACCCGCGGGAGCCCGTCCGACTTGGCGTAAACCCGCAGACCGGGCTTGGACACGCGCTTGATGCCGGCCAGGCTCCGCTCCCGGTTCTGGCCGTACTTCAGCTCGACGACCAGTCGCTTGCCGACGGCGCCCTCCTCGGGCTCCTCGACCGACCAGGTGGCGATGTAGCCCTCGGCCTTGAGGACCTCGGCGATGTTCGCCTTGATCTTCGAGTAGGGCATCGTCACCCGGTCGTGGTACGCCTGGTTGGCGTTACGCAGACGCGTGAGCATGTCTGCGATCGGGTCGGTCATCGTCATGGATTTCGTCAGCCTTTCTCGCCGGGGTTCCCGGGGCCTCAAGCCCCGGGCCTACGGCGAAGAGCAATACGTGATCGGTGCAAGGGGTCCCGGCGCGAGGCCGGGACGCGGTCGCCCTTACCAGGAAGCCTTGGAAACGCCCGGCAGCTCACCGCGGTGGGCCATCTCCCGGATGCAGACCCGGCAGAGACCGAACTTGCGGTAGACCGCCTTGGGACGCCCGCACCGCTGGCAGCGGGTGTACGCGCGAACCGAGAACTTCGGCTTCGCGGCCGCCTTGTGGATCAGCGCCTTCTTGGCCATCTCAGTTCTCCTTGAACGGGAAGCCCAGGAGCTTGAGCAGCGCCCGGCCCTCGTCGTCGGTCGTGGCGGTCGTGACCACCGTGATGTCCATGCCCCGCTGCCGATCGATCTTGTCCTGGTCGATCTCGTGGAACACCGACTGCTCGGTCAGACCGAACGTGTAGTTGCCGTGCCCGTCGAGCTTGCGCCCGTCCAGACCACGGAAGTCACGGATACGCGGCAGCGCGATCGACAGCAGCCGGTCCAGGAACTCCCACATCCGGTCGCCGCGAAGGGTCACCTTCGCGCCGATCGGCATGCCCTCGCGAAGCTTGAACTGCGCGATGGACTTGGTCGCCCGCCGCACCTGCGGCTTCTGGCCGGTGATGGTGGCCAGGTCCCGCACGGCGCCGTCGATCAGCTTGGCGTCCCGGGCGGCCTCGCCGACACCCATGTTGACGACGATCTTGACGAGCCGCGGCACCTGCATGGGGTTGCCGTACTGGTGCTGCTCCTGCAGCTGCGCCACGATCTCGTTGCGGTACCGCTCCTTGAGGCGCGGCATGGTCTTGGTTTCGGTAGCCGTGGTCATCACAGGTCCTTACCGGTGCTACGCGCGATGCGGACCTTCTGGCCGTTTTCGTCGATCCGGTAACCGACGCGGGTCGGCTTGCCGTCGGAGTCCAGGACCTGCACGTTCGAGACGTGGATCGGGGCCTCCTGGGTGACGATGCCACCGGTCTTGGCGCCACGCTGGGTGGTGCTGATGCGGGTGTGCTTCTTGACCCGGTTCACGCCCTCGACCAGGACCTTGTCCTGCCGCGGGTAGGCCGCGATGACCTTGCCCTTGGCACCCTTGTCCTTGCCGGCGATGACGACGACCGTGTCGCCCTTCTTGACCTTCACGGTCACAACACCTCCGGCGCGAGAGAGATGATCTTCATGAACCGCTTGTCCCGCAGCTCCCGGCCCACCGGGCCGAAGATACGGGTACCGCGCGGGTCCCCGCCGTCCTTGATGATGACGGCGGCGTTCTCGTCGAAGCGGATGTACGAACCGTCCGGCCGCCGCCGCTCCTTGGCGGTGCGAACGACGACGGCCTTGACGACGTCGCCCTTCTTCACACCGGCACCGGGGATCGCGTCCTTGACGGTGGCCACGATGACGTCGCCGATGCTCGCGTAGCGCCGACCCGAGCCACCGAGAACCCGGATGCACAGGATCTCCCGGGCACCCGTGTTGTCGGCGACGCGCAGTCGCGACTCCTGCTGAATCACGTCTATCTCCTATGTCTGCCGGTTCTCCGGCCGCGCTCGGCGGCCGGAGCCTGGCGGAACCCGCGCCCGACAGACGCCGGGCGAGCTCGAGCCTTCGCTACTTGGCCTTTTCCAGGATCTCCACGAGCCGCCACCGCTTCGTGGCGGACAGCGGCCGGGTCTCCATGATCAGGACCCGGTCGCCGATGCCGGCGGTGTTCTGCTCGTCGTGCACCTTCAACTTGCTGGTACGGCGCATGATCTTGCCGTACAGCGCGTGCTTGACCCGGTCCTCGACCTCGACGACGACGGTCTTTTCCATCTTGTCGCTGACCACGAGGCCCTCACGCACCTTGCGGCGGGCCCGCGCGGCGGCGGTGGTGTTCTCGCTCATGATGCAGTCACCTCAGTCGGCGCGGCCGAGAGACCCAGCTCGCGCTCACGCATGATCGTGTAGATCCGGGCGATCTCCCGACGGATGACCTGCAACCGCCGGTTGTTGTCCAGCTGGCCGGTCGCGGCCTGCACGCGGAGGTTGAACAGCTCCGCCTTGGCCTCACGCAGCTTCGTGACCAGCTCCTCCTCGGAGAGCTCACGCAGCTCGGAGGCCTTAACGCCCGCTGCCATCAGGATTCACCCACTTCGCGCGTAACAATGCGGCACTTCATCGGGAGCTTGTGGATCGCGCGACGCATCGCCTCTCGCGCGATCTGCTCGTTGGGGAAGGACATCTCGAAGAGAACCCGCCCCGGCTTGACGTTGGCGACCCACCACTCGGGCGAACCCTTACCGGAACCCATCCGGGTCTCGGCCGGCTTCTTGGTGAGAGCCTGGTCCGGGAAGATCGTGATCCAGACCTTGCCACCACGCTTGATGTGGCGGGTCATCGCGATACGCGCCGACTCGATCTGGCGGTTGGTCACGTACGCCGGCTCGAGAGCCTGGATCCCGAACTCGCCGAACACCACCCGGTTACCACCCTTGGACGCGCCACTGCGGTCCGGGTGGTGCGGCTTGCGGAAGCCCTTCGGGGGCTTGCGCGGCATCAGCATCTGTCAGCCCTCCTGCTGAGTTTCTGCCGCGGCGGCGACGGCGGCGGGATCCACCGCGTCACCACTCGGCGTCTCGGCCTGCTGCGCGATGGTCGTCGCGGCGGCGGCCCTGCCGGCCTCGGTCCCGCCGGCGGTCGTGCCGGACGAGCCGGACCGACCACGGCGCGGCCGCTCCGGACGGTCGCCACGGTCACGGCGCGGGCGCGACGGCGCCTCGGCCGGGGTCTCCCGACCCGGCACCGCGTCGCCCTTGTAGATCCAGACCTTCACGCCGATCCGGCCGAAGCTCGTACGGGCCTCGAAGAAGCCGTACTCGATGTTGGCCCGCAGCGTGTGCAGCGGGACCCGGCCCTCGCGGTAGAACTCGGTCCGGCTCATCTCGGCGCCGCCGAGCCGGCCCGAGACCTGGACCCGGATGCCCTTGCAGACCGGGTTCTTCATCGCGGACTGCATGGCCTTGCGCATCGCCCGACGGAAGCTGACCCGGCTGGAGAGCTGCTCGGCCACACCCTGTGCGACGAGCTGCGCGTCCGACTCGGGGTTCTTCACCTCGATGATGTTCAGCTGGACCTGCTTGCCGGTCAGCTTCTCGAGCTCGCCGCGGATCCGGTCGGCCTCCGCACCCTTACGGCCGATGACGATGCCCGGCCGGGCGGTGTGGATGTCGACGCGGACCCGGTCCCGGGTGCGCTCGATGTCGACCTTGGAGATGCCGGCACGCTCGAGGCCCTTGGACATCATGCGGCGGATCTTGACGTCCTCGCCGATGTAGTCCTTGTAGAGCTTGTCCGCGAACCAGCGGGACTTCCAGTCGGTCGAGATGCCGAGCCGGAACCCGTGCGGGTGAACCTTCTGACCCATTACTCGGCGCCCTCCGTCTTGCTCTGCGTCTCGGCCGTCTCGGCCGGCTCCGCCTGCTTCGCCGGGGCCGCCTTCTTCGCGGCCGCCTTCTTCGGCGCGGCCGGCGCCACCGCCTCGACCGCGACGGTGATGTGGCAGGTGCGCTTGCGGATCCGGTACGCCCGGCCCTGCGCCCGCGGCTGGAACCGCTTCATGGTCGGGCCCTCGTCGACGTACGCCTCGCTGACGAGCAGCGCGTCGGGGTCCAGCCGCTCGTTGTTCTCCGCGTTGGCGATCGCGCTAGCGAGCACCTTGTACACCTGCTCGCTCGCAGCCTGCGGCGCGAACTGCAGCACCGTGAGCGCCTCCTTCGCGGGCAGGCCGCGGACGAGGTTGACCACCCGGCGCGCCTTCATCGGCGAGATGCGCACGTGCCGCGCAACCGCCCGCGCGCCCGGAAGCACCGGAGCGTCGCCCTTTCCTGGCATCGCTGTAACCCCTTGTTCCTCTATCCGTATGCCCGCGGCGTCAGCGCCGACGGCTCTTCCGGTCGTCCTTCTCGTGACCCTTGAACGTGCGGGTCAGCGCGAACTCGCCGAGCTTGTGCCCGACCATCGCCTCAGTCACGAACACCGGGACGTGCTTGCGTCCGTCGTGCACGGCGATCGTGTGGCCCAGCATCTCCGGGATGATCGTCGAGCGCCGCGACCAGGTCTTGATGACGTTCTTCGAGCCCTTCTCGTTCTGCGTCTCCACCTTCTTGAGCAGGTGGTCGTCGATGAACGGGCCCTTCTTCAGGCTGCGAGGCATGTCTTATCTCCCTCAGCCGCGCTTACGCGTGGCGTAGCGGCGGCGGACGATCAGCCGGTCACTCGGCTGGCCCTTACGACGGGTGCGGCCCTCGGGCTTACCCTGCGGGTTGACCGGGTGGCGACCACCGGAGGTCTTACCCTCACCACCACCGTGCGGGTGGTCGACCGGGTTCATCGCGACACCACGGACGGTCGGGCGCTTGCCCTTCCACCGCATGCGGCCGGCCTTGCCCCAGTTGATGTTCGACTGGTCGGCGTTGCCGATCTCGCCGATGCTGGCGCGGCAGCGGACGTCGACCCGCCGGATCTCGCCGGACGGCATACGCAGGGTCGCGTACACGCCCTCACGGCCGAGCAGCTGGATGCCGACGCCGGCCGAGCGGGCCAGCTTGGCGCCGCCGCCCGGACGCAGCTCCACGTTGTGGATGGTGGTACCGACCGGGATGTTGCGCAGCGGCAGGTTGTTGCCGGGCTTGATGTCGGCGCCCGGGCCGGACTCGACGCGGTCGCCCTGCTTCAGGTCCTTCGGCGCGATGATGTAGCGCTTCTCGCCGTCGGCGTAGTGCAGCAGCGCGATGCGCGCGGTGCGGTTCGGGTCGTACTCGATGTGGGCGACCTTCGCCGGCACGCCGTCCTTGTCGACCCGCTTGAAGTCGATCAGACGGTACTGGCGCTTGTGACCGCCACCGTGGTGCCGCGTGGTGATCCGGCCGTGGGCGTTACGCCCGCCCTTCTTCGGCAGCGGAGCCAGCAGCGACTTCTCGGGCGTCGACCGGGTGATCTCAGCGAAGTCGGCGACGCTGGAGCCACGCCGGCCCGGCGTCGTCGGCTTGTACTTACGGATAGCCATTGTCTACACCCCTCAGCTGACCGGGCCGCCGAAGGCCTCGATACGGTCACCGTCAGCCAGCTTCACGATCGCCCGCTTGGTGGCCTTACGCTGCCCGAAACCGGTCTTGGTCCGCTTGCGCTTGCCCTGGCGGTTGAGCGTGTTAACCGTCAGGACGCGGACGTCGAAGATCTGCTGGATCGCGATCTTGATCTCGGTCTTGTTCGCGTCCGGGTGCACCAGGAAGGTGTACCAGTTGCGGTTCAGCTCGCTGTAGCTCTTCTCCGAGACGACCGGCGCCACGATGATGTCGCGCGGGTCGGCGATCGTGCTCACTTGCCACCCTCCTCGGTGGTCTCGGCGGGAACACCCAGGAACTCGTCCAGGGCGTCCTTGGTGAAGACCACGTCGTCGGCCACCAGCACGTCGTACGTGTTGAGCTGGCCGGCCTCGATCAGGTGCACCCGCGGCTCGTTGCGCAGCGACACCCAGTTCAGCTCGTCGGTGCTGCTCAGCACGACCAGGACCCGACGGGCCTCGGTCAGCTTCGCCAGCGTGGCCAGAGCGGCCTTCGTCGACGGCTTCTCGCTCGAGACGAACGCCTCGACGACGTGCACCTGCCCGGCGCGGGCCCGGTCGGAGAGGGCGCCACGCAGGGCGGCGGCCTTCATCTTCTTCGGGGTCCGCTGGCTGTAGTCGCGCGGCACGGGGCCGTGCACGACGCCACCGCCGGCGAACTGCGGCGCGCGGATCGAGCCCTGCCGGGCGCGACCGGTGCCCTTCTGCTTGTACGGCTTCTTGCCGCCGCCGGCGACCTCGCCGCGGGTCTTGACCTTGTGCGTGCCCTGCCGGGCAGCCGCGAGCTGAGCCACCACGACCTGGTGCATCAGCGCGACGTTCGCCTGGACGTCGAAGATGTCGGCGGGCAGCTCGACGGAGCCGCTCTTGGAGCCTTCGACGGTGAGGACGTCAACGGTGGTCACTTGGCCGCACCGCCCTTCTTCGCCTTGGTCTTGGCCGCGGTACGGACCAGGACCAGCGCGCCCTTGGGGCCGGGAATGGCGCCACGGACGAGCAGGAGGTTGTTCTCGGTGTCGACCGCCTGGACGGTCAGGTTCTGGACGGTGTAGCGCACGCCACCCATCCGGCCGGCCATCCGGGTGCCCTTGAAGACACGACCCGGGGTGGCGCAGGCGCCGATGGAGCCGGGCGAGCGGTGCTTGCGCTCGACACCGTGGCTGGCGCGCAGACCGTGGAAGCCGTGCCGCTTCATCGGGCCGGCGTAGCCCTTGCCCTTGGTCTTGCCGGTCACGTCGATCGGCATCCCCGCCGGGAACTCCTCGACCGTGACCTCCTGGCCCAGCGAGTAGTCGTCGGCGTCGCTCGTGCGCAGCTCGACGATGTGGCGCCGCGGCGCGACGTCGGCCTTCGCGTAGTGCCCGCTGATCGGCTTCTTGACCTTGCGCGGGTCGATCGTGCCGTACGCCAGCTGGACCGCGGAGTAACCGTCCTTGTCGGCGCTACGAACCTGGCTGATGACGCACGGGCCGGCCTCGACCACGGTCACCGGGACAACACGGTTGTTGTCCCAGACCTGGGTCATGCCGAGCTTTGCGCCCAGGATCCCCTTGACTTGCCTGTCCATTTGTCCGGTCCCTACAGCTTGATCTCGATGTCGACGCCAGCCGGCAGGTCGAGGCGCATGAGCGAGTCGACCGTCTTCGGGGTCGGGTCGATGATGTCGATCAGCCGCTTGTGCGTGCGCATCTCGAAGTGCTCGCGCGAGTCCTTGTACTTGTGCGGCGAGCGGATAACGCAGAAACGGTTGATCTCCGTGGGCAGCGGCACCGGGCCCGCGACCTGCGCCCCGGTACGCGTCACCGTCTCGACGATCTTCCGAGCCGAGGAGTCGACGACCTCGTGGTCATAGGCCTTGAGCCGGATGCGGATCTTCTGTCCCGCCATGGTGGCTTCTGTTCCTTCTCTCGATGCCGCTGTGTTGCGGGCGCCTGTACCGGCTGGCACAGGCCCACTTCGCCGACCCCCGCGGTCGGGCGTGTCGCGCCCTCGGGCCAGACTCCGCCCCGGGACTCCGGAGCGACTCTGACCGCGCGGTGGGTCAAGGCGCCGATCGCACTACCGCGACCTGAACGCCGCGCGAGGGTGGTTGGCGGACTGGCCGCCAACCACCCTACGCTCGACTGCTCTGCCACCCGGAGGTTCAGCGAAAGCCGAACACAGGCAGCGAACTGTCGTTACGCAACCTGACTAGTATGCCGCACGACCGGCGGCGGGTCTAATCGGGGTTACCTAGCTCACTTGATGATCTTGGTGACGAACCCGGCGCCGACGGTGCGGCCACCCTCGCGGATCGCGAACTTGAGGTTCTCCTCCATGGCGATGGGCTGGATCAGCTTCACCGTCATGGTGGTGTTGTCACCCGGCATGACCATCTCGGTGCCCTCGGGGAGGGTGACGACACCGGTGACGTCCGTGGTCCGGAAGTAGAACTGCGGACGGTAGTTCTGGAAGAACGGGGTGTGGCGGCCACCCTCCTCCTTGGAGAGGATGTAGACCGTCGCCTCGAACTCCGTGTGCGGGGTCGTGGTGCCCGGCTTGATGACGACCATGCCGCGCTCGACGTCCTCGCGCTTGATGCCACGCAGCAGCAGACCGACGTTCTCGCCCGCGCGGGCCTCGTCGAGCAGCTTGCGGAACATCTCGATGCCGGTGCAGGTGGTCTTCATCGACTTCTCGCGGATGCCGACGATCTCCACCTCCTCGTTCGGCTTGAGCACGCCACGCTCGGCGCGGCCGGTGACGACCGTGCCACGACCGGTGATCGTGAAGACGTCCTCGATGGGCATGAGGAACGGCTTCTCGGTCTCGCGCTCCGGCTGCGGGATCGCGGTGTCGACCGCGGTCATCAGGTCCAGCAGCTTGCCGGTCCACTCGGGGTCACCCTCGAGGGCCTTCAGCGCGGAGACCCGCACGACCGGCAGGTCGTCGCCCGGGTAGTCCTGGTTCGACAGCAGCTCACGGACCTCGAGCTCGACGAGCTCCAGGAGCTCCTCGTCGTCGACCATGTCGCTCTTGTTGAGCGCCACGACGATGTACGGCACGCCGACCTGGCGGGCCAGCAGCACGTGCTCGCGGGTCTGCGGCATCGGGCCGTCGGTCGCCGCCACCACCAGGATCGCGCCGTCCATCTGCGCGGCACCGGTGATCATGTTCTTGATGTAGTCGGCGTGACCGGGGCAGTCGACGTGCGCGTAGTGCCGCGCCTCGGTCTGGTACTCGACGTGCGCGATGGAGATCGTGATGCCGCGGGCCTTCTCCTCCGGCGCCTTGTCGATCTCGTCGAACGGCGTGTACGGGTTCAGGTCCGGGTACTGGTCGTGCAGGACCTTGGTGATGGCCGCCGTCAGCGTCGTCTTACCGTGGTCGATGTGACCAATGGTGCCGATGTTGACGTGCGGCTTAGTCCGCTCGAACTTCGCCTTCGCCACTGGGTCCTCCTGTGGACTTCTTGGTTCGTTCGCCCCGGCGCGCCGGTCGGCGCTTAGGACTCTGTCGACAGCCTTTCCGGCCTGACGGCCGGAGAGCTTTGGTGGGTTCTGCGGCGATGAAGCCTACAGGCCCGGTCTCACGCATCCCGACCGAGGTGGTCGCGGGCGGGGAGCACCCTCCCGCGACCGCCCCGGATCATCGATCACGTCAGGTGAGGGTCACTCACCCGTCGCCTTGGCGATGATCTCCTTCGCGACCGAGGACGGAACCTCGGCGTAGGAGTCGAACTGCATGCTGTAGCTAGCCCGGCCCTGGGTCTTCGACCGCAGGTCGCCGACGTAGCCGAACATCTCCGACAACGGCACCAGAGCCTTGACGACGCGGGCGCCGCTGCGCTCCTCCATCGCCTGGATGATGCCGCGGCGGGAGTTGAGGTCGCCGATGACGTCACCCATGTTCTCCTCAGGAGTGGTGACCTCAACGGCCATCATCGGCTCGAGGAGTGCGGGGTCGGCCTTGCGGGCCGCCTCCTTCATCGCCATCGAGCCGGCGATCTTGAACGCCATTTCCGACGAGTCGACCTCGTGGTACTGGCCGTCCACCAGGGTGAGCTTGACGCCCACCAGGGGGAAGCCGGCGAGGATGCCGTACTGCATGGCGTCCTGGGCGCCCGCGTCCACCGACGGGATGAACTCCCGGGGGATACGGCCACCGGTCACCGCGTTGGCGAACTCGTAGGTCGGTGCGTCGTTGCCCAGCGGCAGCGGCTCCAGGCTGATGATCACCCGGGCGTACTGGCCGGAACCACCGGTCTGCTTCTTGTGGGTGTACTCGACCTTCTCCACCTTGCGGCGGATGGTCTCGCGGTAGGCCACCTGCGGCTTGCCGATGTTGGCCTCGACGTTGAACTCGCGGCGCATCCGGTCGACCAGGATGTCCAGGTGCAGCTCGCCCATGCCGGAGATGACCGTCTGACCGGTCTGGTCGTCCAGCTTGACGCGGAAGGTCGGGTCCTCCTCGGCCAGCCGCTGGATGGCGGTGCTGAGCTTCTCCTGGTCGGCCTTGGTCTTCGGCTCGATGGCGACCTCGATGACCGGCTCCGGGAAGGTCATCGACTCCAGGATGACCGGGTTCGCGGGATCGCACAGCGTGTCACCGGTGGTGGTCTGCTTCAGACCCTGCACCGCGATGATGTCGCCAGCCTGGGCCGAGCTGCGCTCTTCCCGCTTGTTGGCGTGCATCTGGTAGATCTTGCCGATCCGCTCCTTGCGGTCCTTGGTGGAGTTGACCACCTGGGAACCGGACTCGAGCGTGCCGGAGTAGATCCGCACGTAGGTGAGCTTGCCGAGGTGCTTGTCCGTCTGGATCTTGAAGGCGAGGCCCGAGAAGGGCTCCGACTTCGACGGCTTGCGCTGCATCGGGGTCTCGCCGTCGGTGGCCGTACCCTCGATCGCCGGGATGTCCAGCGGCGACGGCAGGTACGCGACGACCGCGTCGAGCATCGGCTGGATGCCCTTGTTCTTGAAGGCGGTGCCGGTGAGGACCGGGTTGGCCTTGCCGCCGATGGTGGCCCGACGGATGGCGGCCTTGATCTCCTCGACGGAGATCTCCTCGCCCTCCAGGTACTTCTCCATCACCGCGTCGTCGACGTCGGCCAGGGTCTCCACCAGCTTCTCGCGCCACTCGGCGGCGGAGTCGGCGAGGTCGGCCGGGATCTCCTCGACCGCGTAGTCCTCACCCTTCTGGGTCTCGCCGCGCCAGGTGAGGGCGCGCATCTCGACCAGGTCGACCACGCCGATGAAGTCGGACTCGGCGCCGATCGGGATCTGGAGCACCAGCGGGGTGGCGTTCAGCCGGTCGATCATCATCTGCACGCAGCGGAAGAAGTCGGCGCCGGTACGGTCGAGCTTGTTGACGAAGCACATCCGGGGGACGTTGTACTTGTCCGCCTGCCGCCAGACGTTCTCCGTCTGCGGCTCCACGCCGGCGACACCGTCGTAGACCGCGACCGCGCCGTCCAGCACCCGCAGCGAACGCTCGACCTCGACCGTGAAGTCGACGTGGCCGGGCGTGTCGATGATCTGGATCGTGTGGCCCTTCCACTCACACTTGGTAGCAGCGGAGGTGATGGTGATACCACGCTCCTGCTCCTGCTCCATCCAGTCCATGACGGCACCGCCCTCGTGGACCTCACCGATCTTGTACGTGATGCCGGTGTAGAACAGGATCCGCTCGGTGGTGGTGGTCTTACCGGCATCGATGTGGGCCATGATGCCGATGTTGCGTACGTTGGCGAGCGCGTCTGCGGCGGCCACTTCAATCCCTACTTATCGTCGTCTCGACACAACTGGTGGCGGTTCCGGCGCCCGAGGGCGCCGGAACCAGGGTGTTACCAGCGGTAGTGCGCGAAGGCCTTGTTGGACTCGGCCATCTTGTGCGTGTCCTCGCGCCGCTTGACGGCGGCACCGAGGCCGTTGCTCGCGTCCAGCAGCTCGTTCATCAGGCGCTCGATCATCGTCTTCTCGCGACGGGCGCGGGAGTAGGTGACCAGCCAGCGCAGGCCCAGGGTGGTCGCCCGGGCGGGGCGCACCTCGACCGGGACCTGGTAGGTGGCGCCACCGACGCGGCGGCTGCGCACCTCGAGGGTCGGCTTGACGTTGTCCATCGCCCGCTTGAGGGTGACGACCGGGTCGGTGCCGGACTTCTCACGGCAGCCCTCGAGGGCGGCGTAGACGATGCGCTCAGCGAGCTGACGCTTACCGCGCAGGAGGATCTTGTTCACCAGCTGGGTGACCAACGGCGAGTTGTACACCGGGTCAGCGACCAGCGGCTTCCGCGGAGCGGGTCCCTTGCGCGGCATGTCAGCTCTTCTCCTTCTTCGCGCCGTAACGGCTGCGCGCCTGCTTGCGGTTGCGGACGCCCTGGGTGTCCAGCGAACCGCGGACGATCTTGTAACGCACGCCGGGGAGGTCCTTCACACGGCCGCCACGGACGAGCACGATCGAGTGCTCCTGCAGGTTGTGGCCGACGCCCGGGATGTAGGCGGTCACTTCGATCTGGCTGCTGAGCTTGACACGAGCGACCTTGCGCAGCGCCGAGTTCGGCTTCTTCGGGGTGGTGGTGTACACGCGGGTGCACACGCCGCGCCGCTGAGGGGAACCCTTCAGCGCCGGGGTCTTGGTCTTACTCGTCTTCGCCTGGCGGCCCTTTCGGACCAGCTGCTGGATCGTGGGCACCGGGTTTCTCCGCTCCCTTCGACCGCCTGGTGGCGGCCGCACCGTCTGCCGTAGCCGACCTGATGGCCGACTCTCCTACATTCCGACCAGGGCCACCTCGCGATGGCCCCGGCACCCGCGGTCGGGCGTGTCGCCCAGCTCACGGCCCCGGTGCCGACGCTCGCGCGTGTCGACCGGGTCTTGCACTGGCACACGGCAGGCCGCGCGCCGGTTCTGTGGCTTTGTCGTGCTCCCACGCGATCTCCGGCTCACCGGATCCAGCGCACGCACGAGTTGCCCGGGCTTGCCCGGGCACAAGGGGAAAGAGTACCTACCACAACCGCACAGGTCAAAACGGAGCGGCTGGCGGAGCGTCCACCGCCCGTCCGATCCAGTCCGTCGCGCCTACCCGCCCGTGGTGGGCACCTACGGATCCCAGTGTACCGGCTTCCCCGTGGAGCGGCCCGTCGACCCCGTCACGGCGGCGGTCAGGCCTCCCGGCCGGGCGCGGCCGTCACCCGAGCCCCAGCAGCAACGCCAGTCCCAGGCCGAGCAGGCTGAGCACCAGCCCCGCGCCGCCACAGCAGACCCCGGCCACCGCCAGGCCCCGCCCGGTGAACCGGACCGCCGGCGGGGGCGCGGGGCGCCGGATCTGCCGCATCCCCAGCAGGCCGGCGACGACGGCGCCCGCGCCGGCCAGGACGCCCAGCACCGTGAACGCGCCAGCCGCCCACGCGCCGCCCACGCCGCCGACCGCGCCGACGCAGATCACCAGCAGCGAGACCAGGGTCGACACGATGCCGGCCACCAGCGAACCCACGGCCAGGCCGGAGGTGACCGGCGGCACGTCCAGGTGCACGACGCCGAACGGCGTACCCGCGACCGGGTCGACCCGCTTCGGCGGCCGGGCGGCCTCGCGCGGGGGCGGGGGCGGGGCGGCCGGGCCCGGGCCCCAGCCCGGAGCCGGCGACGGAGCCGCGGCCGAGGTGCCCCCGGGCGACACGGACGGCGGGCCCGACTCCCCCGCGCCCCAGGGCGACACCGGCGACGGACCCGACTCCCCTGCGGCCGGCGGGGCACCCCAGGGCGACAAGGACGGCCGACCCGACCCCTGCGCCGCCGGCGGAACACCCCAGGGCGACACCGGCGGCGGGTAGCCCGGCGCGCCGGACGGGCTGCTCTGGGCCGTGTCGGGCCGCGCCCACTGCCCGCCGGGCGGGGCGTCGGGGTTCGCGGCGGGGGGCGCCACGGGATCGCCGGGGTGGCGCGCCGGTTCCGTCACGGGTCCTCCTGTCGACGATCGGCGTCCACCGCCGCGCGACGGACACCCGGGCCAGGCTACCGCCGCCGGTCGACGGCCCGCGCCCGGCGCGGACACGTCCCTGACGGTCGGGCTAGTCCACGTTCGGTGCGAAGTCCTGCCCGTAGGGCGTGTCGGCGAGCCGGACCACCCCGAGGACCACCGCGGCCACCACGCTGACGGCGGCCAGCACCAGGCCCGCCCAGGCCAGTCGCTCCCCCCGACGCAGCCAGGCCGCGCCGGTCAGGAAACCCCCCGAGGTGTACGCCTCCCGGCGCGCCTGGCGCGCGAGCTGGAGCGCCACCGTAGCCGGCACGATGCCGCCGATGAACAGGCCGGTCAACGCGCCGATCAGGCCCAGTGCGAAGACCGCGCGCGCCTTCGTGGCCCGGACCGGGTCCGGATCGAGCGGGTGGCGGGGCGGCCCCGGCTGGGCGACGGGCGCCTGCCCGGGTGCGGTCGTCATGCCCCCATCATGCCCCGGTGCGCGCCGCCGCGGCGCCCGCACGGGCCACCCCGGGCCCGGACACGACGAGGCCCCCGGCGCGTGCCGGGGGCCTCGTCGATCATGCTGCCTAGCGGTACGACCCGAAGTCGAAGTCGTCCAGCGGAACAGCCTGGCCGCTGGCCGGCCCGAAGCCGTAGTCGGTCTCCGGGTAGCCGGTCATCGAGTAGACCTTGGCCTTCGCCTCCTCGGTCGGCTCGACCCGGACGTTGCGGTACTTGCTGATGCCCGTACCGGCCGGGATGAGCTTACCGATGATCACGTTCTCCTTGAGGCCGACGAGCGAGTCGCTGCGCGAGTTGATCGCCGCGTCGGTCAGCACCCGGGTGGTCTCCTGGAAGGAGGCCGCCGAGAGCCAGGAGTCGGTGGCCAGCGAGGCCTTGGTGATACCCATCAGCACCGGACGGCCGGCGGCGGGCTCGCCGCCCTCGGAGACGAGCCGGCGGTTCTCCGACTCGAACAGCGCCCGGTCGACCAGCACGCCCGGCAGGAACTCGGTCGAGCCGGAGTCGATGACCGTCACCCGCTTGAGCATCTGGCGGATGATGATCTCGATGTGCTTGTCGTGGATGAGCACACCCTGCGAGCGGTAGACCTCCTGGACCTCACTGGTCAGGTGGACCTGGACCGCCCGCGGACCCATGATCCGCAGAAGCTCGTGCGGGTCGATGGTGCCCTCGGTCAGCTTCTCGCCGACCGCGACGTGACCGCCGTCGTGGGTACGCAGCCGGACCCGCTTGGAGATCTTGTCGTAGACGATCTCGTCGCTGCCGTCGTCCGGCACCACGATGATCTTCCGCGAACGCTCGCCGTCCTCGATCCGGATCCGACCCGGGGTGTCGGCGATGGGCGCCTTGCCCTTCGGGACCCGGGCCTCGAAGATCTCCTGCACACGGGGCAGACCCTGGGTGATGTCCTCACCCGCGACACCACCGGTGTGGAAGGTACGCATCGTCAGCTGCGTACCCGGCTCACCGATCGACTGGGCGGCGATGATGCCGACCGCCTCGCCGACGTCCACGGTCTTGCCGGTCGGCAGCGAGCGGCCGTAGCACGCACCGCAGACGCCCAGCTTCGACTCGCAGGTGAGCACGCTGCGCACCCGGACCGTCTCCGTCCCGGCGGCGACGATCTTGTCGACCAGGATCGAGTTGATGTCCTGACCCCGCTCGGCGACGACGACGCCGTCCGGCCCCTTGATGTCGTCGGCCAGCGTCCGGGCGTGCACGCTGGTCTCGGCGTGCTCGTGCACGACCAGCTTGCCGTCGATCCGCTCGCCGATCTGCATCGGGATGGCGCGGTCGGTGCCGCAGTCCTCCTCGCGGATGATGACGTCCTGCGAGACGTCCACCAGACGACGGGTCAGGTAACCCGAGTCGGCGGTACGCAGGGCGGTGTCCGCGAGACCCTTGCGGGCACCGTGCGTGGAGATGAAGTACTCCAGCACGGACAGACCCTCCCGGTAGCTGGCCTTGATCGGCCGCGGGATGATCTCGCCCTTCGGGTTGGCCACCAGACCACGGATCGCCGCGATCTGCCGGAGCTGGAGGAGGTTACCGCGGGCACCCGAGTTGATCATCTTCCACAGCGGGTTCTCCTGCGGCAGGGCGGTGTCCATCTCCTTGGCGACCTCGTTGGTCGCCTTGGTCCAGATCTGGATGAGCTCGCCGCGACGCTCCTCCGGGGTCATCAGACCGCGCTGGTACTGCTTGTCGATCTGGTCGGCTTCCTTCTCGTACCGCTCCAGGATCTCCCGCTTGCGCGGCGGGGCGATGACGTCCTCCATGCCGATCGTCACGCCGGACCAGGTGGCCCAGTGGAAACCGGCCTCCTTGAGCCCGTCCAGGGTGGCGGCCAGCGCCACCTTGGGGAAGCGCTCGGCGAGGTCGTTGACGATCGCGGAGAGCTGACCCTTGCGGATCTCGTAGTTCACGAAGCGGTAGCCCTGCGGCAGCGTCTCGTTGAACAGCACCCGGCCGAGGGTCGTCTCGACGGTCAGCGGGTCGCCCTCGACCCAGCCCTCCGGGGCGGTCCACGCCTCGGCGCCGGCGCCGTTGTCGACCCCGACCACGCCCCGCAGGCGGATCTTCACCGGGGCCTGGAGGTGCAGCTCGCCGTTGTCGTACGCCATCCGCGCCTCGGCGTCCGAGCTGAACGCCCGGCCCTCGCCCTTCTCGCCCGCCGTGAGGTGGGTGAGGTGGTAGAGGCCGATGACCATGTCCTGGGTGGGCATGGTGACGGGCTTGCCGTCGGCCGGCTTGAGGATGTTGTTCGACGACAGCATCAGGATCCGCGCCTCGGCCTGGGCCTCGGCGGACAGCGGAACGTGCACCGCCATCTGGTCACCGTCGAAGTCGGCGTTGAACGCGGTGCAGACCAGCGGGTGGATCTGGATGGCCTTGCCCTCGACGAGCTGCGGCTCGAAGGCCTGGATGCCCAGGCGGTGCAGGGTCGGCGCCCGGTTCAGCAGCACCGGGTGCTCGCCGATGACCTCTTCCAGCACGTCCCACACGACCGGACGCTGCCGCTCGACCATCCGCTTGGCGGACTTGATGTTCTGCGCGTGGTTGAGGTCGACCAGCCGCTTCATCACGAACGGCTTGAACAGCTCCAGCGCCATCTGCTTGGGCAGGCCGCACTGGTGCAGCTTGAGCTTCGGGCCGACGACGATGACGGAACGGCCGGAGTAGTCGACGCGCTTGCCGAGCAGGTTCTGCCGGAACCGGCCCTGCTTGCCCTTGAGCATGTCGGAGAGCGACTTCAGCGGGCGGTTGCCCGGCCCGGTGACCGGACGGCCGCGGCGGCCGTTGTCGAACAGCGCGTCGACGGCCTCCTGGAGCATCCGCTTCTCGTTGTTGACGATGATCTCGGGCGCGCCGAGGTCGATCAGCCGCTTGAGGCGGTTGTTCCGGTTGATCACGCGGCGGTACAGGTCGTTCAGGTCGGAGGTCGCGAAGCGGCCACCGTCGAGCTGCACCATCGGGCGCAGGTCCGGCGGGATGACCGGCACGCAGTCGAGCACCATGCCGAGCGGCGAGTTGCGGGTGTTCAGGAACGCCGCGACGACCTTCAGCCGCTTGAGCGCCCGGATCTTCCGCTGCCCCTTGCCGGAGCGGATGGTCTCGCGCAGGTTCTCGGCCTCGGCGTCGAGGTCCATGTTCTGGACCAGCGCCTTGATGGCCTCGGCGCCCATGCCGCCGGTGAAGTACTCGCCGAAGCGGTCGCGCAGCTCGCGGTAGAGCAGTTCGTCGGTGACGAGCTGCTTCGGCTCCAGCTTGCGGAAGGTGTCCAGCACCTCGTCGAGGCGGTCGATCTCGCGCTGGGCCCGGTCGCGGATCTGGCGCATCTCGCGCTCTCCGCCCTCCTTGACCTTGCGCCGGACGTCCGCCTTGGCACCCTCGGCTTCCAGCTCGGCCAGGTCGGCCTCGAGCTTGGTGGCCCGCTTCTCGATCTCCGAGTCGCGGCTGTTCTCGGCCTGCCGCTTCTCGGCCAGGATCTCGTTCTCGATCGTCGAGAGGTCACGGTGACGCGACTCGGCGTCCACGCTCGTCACGACGTACGAGGCGAAGTAGATGATCTTTTCGAGGTCCTTGGGGGCGAGGTCCAGCAGGTAGCCCAGCCGGCTCGGCACGCCCTTGAAGTACCAGATGTGGGTCACCGGCGCGGCGAGCTCGATGTGCCCCATCCGCTCACGGCGGACCTTCGACCGGGTCACCTCGACGCCGCAGCGCTCGCAGATGATGCCCTTGAACCGGACCCGCTTGTACTTACCGCAGTAGCACTCCCAGTCCCGCTGCGGACCGAAGATCTTCTCGCAGAAGAGCCCGTCCTTTTCCGGCTTCAGGGTGCGGTAGTTGATCGTCTCAGGCTTCTTGACCTCACCGTGCGACCACTGACGGATGTCGTCAGCGGTGGCGAGGCCGATGCGCAGCTCGTCGAAGAAGTTGACGTCGAGCACTATGTCCCCTATGTCGTCGTCTGTACTGCTAGCTAACCGGCGGGGTCCGGGGCAGGGTCACCCTGCCCCGGACCACCACCTCAGACCTCTTCGACCGAGCTCGGCTCGCGCCGGGACAGGTCGATGCCCAGCTCCTCCGCGGCGCGGAACACCTCGTCGTCAGTCTCGCGCATCTCCAGGGCCACACCGTCGCTGGAGAGCACCTCGACGTTGAGGCACAGCGACTGGAGCTCCTTGAGCAGCACCTTGAACGACTCCGGGATGCCCGGCTCCGGGATGTTCTCGCCCTTGACGATGGCCTCGTAGACCTTCACCCGGCCGAGGACGTCGTCGGACTTGATCGTCAACAGCTCCTGCAGGGCGTAGGCGGCGCCGTACGCCTGCATCGCCCAGCACTCCATCTCGCCGAAGCGCTGGCCACCGAACTGCGCCTTACCACCCAGCGGCTGCTGCGTGATCATCGAGTACGGACCGGTCGACCGGGCGTGGATCTTGTCGTCGACCAGGTGGTTGAGCTTCAGGATGTAGATGTAGCCGACCGCGATCGGGTCCGGCAGCGGCTCGCCGGAGCGACCGTCGAACAGCTGCGCCTTGCCGGTGGAACCGATCAGCTGCTTGCCGTCCCGGTTGGGCAGGGTCGACGACAGCAGGCCGGAGATCTCCTCCTCGCGGGCACCGTCGAAGACCGGCGTGGCCACGTTGGTGTCCGGCTCCGACTCGTGCGCCTCGATGGAGCGCAGCTGGCGCTTCCACTCGGCGTCGTCGCCGTCGACGCTCCAGCCCGTCTTCGCCACCCAGCCGAGGTGCGTCTCCAGCACCTGGCCGATGTTCATCCGGGACGGCACACCCAGCGGGTTGAGCACGATGTCGACGGGGGTGCCGTCCTCCAGGAACGGCATGTCCTCGATCGGCAGGATCTTGGAGATGACGCCCTTGTTGCCGTGCCGGCCGGCGAGCTTGTCGCCGTCCTGGATCTTCCGCTTCTGGGCGACGTAGACCCGGACCAGCTCGTTGACGCCCGGGGGCAGCTCGTCGCCGTCCTCGCGGGAGAAGGTACGCACACCGATGACCGTGCCGGTCTCGCCGTGCGGCACCTTCAGCGAGGTGTCCCGGACCTCGCGCGCCTTCTCACCGAAGATCGCGCGGAGCAGCCGCTCCTCCGGGGTCAGCTCGGTCTCACCCTTGGGCGTGACCTTGCCGACCAGGATGTCGCCGGGAACGACCTCGGCGCCGATCCGGATGATGCCGCGCTCGTCGAGGTCGGCGAGCATCTCCTCGCTGACGTTCGGGATGTCGCGGGTGATCTCCTCCGGGCCGAGCTTGGTGTCCCGCGCGTCGACCTCGTGCTCCTCGATGTGGATCGAGGTGAGGACGTCCTGCTGCACGAGGCGCTGCGACAGGATGATCGCGTCCTCGTAGTTGTGGCCCTCCCAGCACATGAACGCCACGAGCAGGTTGCGCCCGAGCGCCATCTCGCCCTCGTCGGTGCAGGGACCGTCGGCGATGACCTGGCCGGCCTCGACGCGGTCGCCCTCGAAGACGACCGGCTTCTGGTTGACGCAGGAGCCGGCGTTGGAGCGGCGGAACTTGTGCAGCAGGTACGTGCGGCGGTGGCCGTCGTCCTGGTGGATCGTGATGTAGTCGGCGCAGAGGTCCTCGATGACGCCACCGACCTCGGCGACGACCACGTCACCGGCGTCGACCGCGGCACGGTATTCCATGCCGGTGCCGACGAGCGGGGACTCGGCCTTGACCAGCGGCACCGCCTGGCGCTGCATGTTCGCGCCCATCAGCGCGCGGTTGGCGTCGTCGTGCTCGAGGAACGGGATCATCGCGGTCGCGACCGAGGTCATCTGCCGCGGCGAGACGTCCATGTAGTCCACGGCCGACGGCGCGACGTCCTCGGTCTCGCCGCCCTTACGGCGCACCAGGACGCGGTCCTCGGCGAACGTGCCGTCCGCCTTCAGCGGCGCGTTGGCCTGCGCCTTGACGAACCGGTCCTCCTCGTCCGCGGTCAGGTAGTCGATCTGGTCGGTGACCCGACCGTCGACGACCTTCCGGTACGGCGTCTCGATGAAGCCGAACGGGTTGACCCGGGCGAAGGTGGACAGCGCGCCGATCAGACCGATGTTCGGGCCTTCGGGCGTCTCGATCGGGCACATCCGGCCGTAGTGGGACGGGTGCACGTCGCGGACCTCGAAGCCGGCCCGCTCCCGGGACAGACCACCCGGGCCGAGCGCGCTCAGCCGGCGCCGGTGGGTCAGACCCGCCAGCGGGTTGGTCTGGTCCATGAACTGGGACAGCTGCGACGTGCCGAAGAACTCCTTGATCGCCGCCACCACGGGACGGATGTTGATCAGGGTCTGCGGCGTGATCGCCTCGACGTCCTGGGTCGTCATCCGCTCGCGGACGACGCGCTCCATCCGGGACAGACCGACCCGGACCTGGTTCTGGATCAGCTCGCCCACGGTACGCAGGCGCCGGTTGCCGAAGTGGTCGATGTCGTCGGCCTCGTAGCCGTCCTCACCGGCGTGCAGCCGGCAGAGGTACTCCACGGTGGCGACGATGTCGTCCTCGGTCAGGGTGCCGGTCGTGATCGGCACCTCCAGCTCGAGCTTCTTGTTGAACTTGTAACGACCGACCTTGGCGACGTCGTACCGCTTCGGGTTGAAGAAGAGGTTGTCGAGCAGGGTCTGGGCGTTCTCGCGGGTCGGCGGCTCGCCAGGGCGGAGCTTCCGGTAGATGTCGAGCAACGCCTCGTCCGCGCCGGCGATGTGGTCCTTCTCGAGCGTGGTCATCATCAGCTCGGACCAGCCGAACCGCTCGCGGATCCGCTCGGCCGACCAACCGACGGCCTTGAGCAGGACCGTGACGGCCTGCCGGCGCTTGCGGTCGATGCGGACGCCGACCGTGTCGCGCTTGTCGATGTCGAACTCGAGCCAGGCACCCCGGCTGGGGATGACCTTGACGCTGGTGAGGTCGCGGTCGGAGGTCTTGTCCGGCTGCTTGTCGAAGTAGACGCCCGGCGAACGGACGAGCTGGCTGACCACGACGCGCTCGGTGCCGTTGATGATGAAGGTGCCCTTCGGCGTCATCATCGGGAAGTCACCCATGAACACCGTCTGGCTCTTGATCTCGCCAGTGGTGTTGTTGGTGAACTCCGCGGTCACGAACAGCGGGGCGCAGTAGGTCAGGTCCTTCTCCTTGCACTCCTCGATCGAGGCCTTGACCTCGTCGAAGCGCGGAGCCGAGAAGGAGAGCGACATGGTGCCGGAGAAGTCCTCAATGGGACTGATCTCGTCGAGGATCTCCGCGAGACCCGAGCGTGCGTGCGGGTCGTCCGCCGACCGGCCCTGCCAAGCCTCGTTGCCGACGAGCCAGTCGAAGGACTCGTTCTGGATGGCGAGGAGGTTGGGGACCTCGAGGTGTTCGGTGATCCTGCCGAATGAAACTCGGCGGGGAGCGAATGCGCTCGACGTACGACTGGTCTTCGCAGGGCGGGAAGCTGCCAAGATGCGTCCTTCCGAGGACCGGTGCTGCATAACGGCTGGTACGCGTGCACTCCAATGACCCCACCAGAAATATCCGTAAACGGACATTTCCGAGCAGGGGTCAAGTCGGAAGGCAGCGCAAACTAGCAGTGTAGCCGAGAGGCTAACCGCTGTCCAGCCCACCCCGCAGGTCGTCGCGGAACGTGCCTCGGGACCCCTCGAACAGGGTCTCACCGGGCCGCTCGGAACGCGACGTTCCTGCCGGGCCGCTCAGGTGTCGCAGCCGACGGTGTCGCCGCTGCCATTACCCAAGTGGTGGCCGTTGCAAGCGCGGAAGGTCTTGCTGTGTCAGCGTGCCTGTCAGCCCGGGGCCGCGTCAAGGCCCGGCATCCGGGTCGCCGCTTCTTTCCCACCCACGGGCTACCGCCGGGGCGCGGCAACCGACCGCTTCGGAGTGCCCACGCCCTGCTCACCGGGCCTGCCGTCGGATCCACCAAGACGGCGGGCGGCGATCCAGTGTCGGATCACCGCCCGCCGTGACGCGTGTGCCCCGGCTCACCCGAGCCGGGGCACACGCGCCTGGTGGTACGTCAGGTCACTTGAGGGTGACCTTGGCGCCCTCGCCCTCGAGCTTGGCCTTGGCCTTCTCGGCGGTCTCCTTGTTGGCCTTCTCCAGGACGGCCTTCGGAGCGGCCTCGACCAGGTCCTTGGCCTCCTTGAGGCCCAGGCCGGTCAGCTCGCGCACGACCTTGATGACCTGGATCTTCTTGCCACCGTCGGCGTCGAGGATGACGTCGAACTCGTCCTTCTCCTCCTCGACCGGGGCGGCGGCGGCCGGGCCGGCCGGGCCGGCGACGGCGACCGGAGCCGCGGCGGTGACCTCGAAGGTCTCCTCGAACTGCTTCACGAACTCGGAGAGCTCGATCAGCGTCATCTCCTTGAACGCGTCGAGCAGCTCGTCGGTGCTGAGCTTCGCCATGTCTGGCGTCCTTTCCTGAATCTGTTAGGTAAGAACTGGGTGCGCCGCGGGGCCTCAGGCCGCCTCGGCGCCCTCCTTCTCGCGCTTGTCCTGCAGGGCGGCCGCCAGACGGGCGGTCTTCGACAGCGGGGCCTGGAACAGGGCCGCGGCCTTGCTCAGGTTGCCCTTCATCGCGCCGGCCAGCTTGGCCAGCAGCACCTCACGGGACTCCAGGTCGGCGAGCTTCGTGACCTCGGCCGCGGTAATGGCCCTGCCCTCGAAGACACCGCCCTTGATGACGAGCTTCGGGTTGGCCTTCGCGAAGTCGCGAAGCCCCTTCGCCGCCTCGACGACGTCGCCCGAAACGAAAGTCAGCGCGGTAGGACCGGTGAACATCTCGTCGAGGCCGGAGATGCCAGCGTCGGTCGCGGCACGCTTCGCGAGCGTGTTCTTCGCGACCGTGTAGCTGGTCTCCTGGCCAAGCGAGCGCCGCAGCTGGGTGAGCTGGGAAACCGTCAGACCGCGGTACTCGGTCAGCACCGTGGCACCCGCGTTGCGGAAGCTCTCGGTCAGCTCAGCGACGGCCGTGGCCTTGTCGGCCCGGATCGGCTTGTCCGCCATGTCCCTCCTCTCTCGTTACTCGAGGCCGGTCACCGTCGTCGGCCGAAGCTTTCGACGGGGGCGGAGGCGCCACGACAACGAGAAAAGCCCCGGCGCAGGGCGCACGGGGCGAGGGCCGACACACGGACACGGTCGACAGACCATGCTCAGCACCGATTTTCGCTTACCGCCCTGCGCGGGTCGCCCGTAGTCGCGGGACCTTCGACCGTGCCGGGGCACGGTGACCAGCGGTCTCTGGGTGGAACTTCGCGGCCCAGGTTACGCGAGGACCCCCGCGACCACCAAATCGCCCCGGCGTGGCCCGGGTCACCCGGCCCACCGAGCCGCCCCGGAGCGACCACCCCGGCTTCCCCGAGCGGCGGTGGGCCGGCGCCGGTCACGCCCGGCGAACCGGACGCGCCGGCCTTGGTCGGGGCCGGCATCGGTATCAGGGCCGACACCGTGAGGGCCGGCACCGTCAGGGCCGGGAGCGCCGCCGCCACAGGTACGCGGCGCCGGCCGCCGCGCTCCAGGCCGCCGCCCAGGCGGTGTGCAGCACCACGGTCGACGCCTCCAGCCCGTCGGCGGCGGCCCGCGCGGTCGCCATCACCGGCGGCGCCAGCCACGGCGCCACGGACCCGCCCAGGCCGAGCACGACCGCGCCGACCCCGCCGAGCGCGAGCACCGCGACGCCGTAGCCGGCGCTGCCCGTCGACGCGCGGCTGGCCAGCGCCCCGAGCGCCACCGCCGCGGGTACGGCCAGCAGGTGCGCCCACAGCCCGACGGCGACGCCCAGCGGCACCGACCGGTCGCCCGGCTCGACCGGGCCGGCGACGCCGCCGACGAGCCACGGGAAGACCAGCGCGACGGCCACCGTGCCGAGCCCGGCCACGCCGGCCGCCAGCAGCCCCGCCAGCCGCTCCCGGCGTACCCCGACGAGTGCCTGGGCCAGCCGGCGCTGCACGTCCGGCTCGACGTCCAGCAGCACCTTGGTCTGCCACGCGAGCACCGGGAAGAGCACCACCGCCGAGACGCCGTACGCCTCCCCCGGCTGCGCCCGCCCGCCGCCGTAGAGGACGCCGAGCGCCACCAGGCCGGCCAGCACCGGGGCCAACGCGCGTCCCGTACGCAGGAAGCCCGCCAGCCGCAGCCGGAGCAGCGCGGTCACGACGACCCTCCGGTGGTCCCGCCCGTGGCCTCCGGGGCCCCCACCGCGTCCACGGCCCCCGGCAACGGCCCGTCGGGGGCGGGCTCGGCGGGCCGGCGTACGCCGACGATCCGGTGGCCATCGGCGCGCAACCGGGCGACGGTGCCCTCGACCCGCGCGGCCGGGACCGCGACCTCGACCACCGCGAGTGGCGCGTCCGCCGACGGCGCGGCCTCGGTGACCGTGCCGTCCGCCACCGTCCACCGGCGGGCGCCGGGCAGCCGGGCGATCTCGCCACGGTGGTCGCTGACCAGCACCGAACCGCCCGCCGTGGCCACCTCGTCGATCAGCGCGGGGACCAGGTCCCGGGTCGCGGCGTCGAGGCCCTCCCACGGTTCGTCGAGCACCAGCAGGCCGGGCGTACGCAGCATCGCCTGGGCCAGGCCGACCTTCTGGGCGGTGCCCTTGGACAGCTCCGGCAGCCGGACGCGGTGGAACCCGGCCAGGCCCAGCCGGGACGTCCAGTGGTCGACCGCGTGGGCGGCGGCGGCCGGATCGAGGCCGGCGACCCGGCCCATGGCGGTCAGGTAGTGCGCGACGGTGAACGGCTGATCGGCCGGGAAGCGCTCCGGCACCCACCCGACGTGCCGGGGTCGACCGGTCACCCGCCCCCGGCTCGGGCGCAGCACCCCGGCGGCCACCTGGAGCAGGGTCGACTTGCCCACACCGTTGCGGCCGAGCACGACCACGACCTCACCGGGGCCGACCCGCACCGCGGCTTCCCGCAGCACCCACGGTCCCCGCCGCCGGTAGCGCAGCCAGACGTTCTCCAGGCGCACCGGCCGAGCATGCCACAACGGACACGGAACGGGGCGCCGCCACGATGTGGCGACGCCCCGTCACGGGTGCTTGGGGATCAGCCCTCGGCCGAGGCCTCCTGAAGGTTCTTCACCACGTTGGGGTCGACCGGGACGCCCGGGCCCATGGTGGTGGTGAGGGTGACCTTCTTGAGGTACTTGCCCTTCGCGGCGGACGGCTTGGCCCGCAGGACCTCGTCGAGGACCGCCGCGTAGTTGTCGATCAGCTGGGACTCGGAGAACGAGGCCTTGCCGATGATGAGGTGCAGGTTGGAGTGCTTGTCCACCCGGAAGGTGATCTTACCGCCCTTGATGTCCGAGACGGCCTTGGTGACGTCCATGGTCACCGTGCCGGTCTTCGGGTTCGGCATGAGACCGCGCGGGCCCAGGATCCGCGCGATCCGACCGATCTTGGCCATCTGGTCCGGCGTGGCGATCGCCGCGTCGAAGTCGAGCCAACCGCCCTGGATCCGGGCGACCAGCTCGTCGGTGCCCACCTCGTCCGCACCGGCGGCGACGGCCTCCTCGGCCTTCGCGCCGGCGGCGAAGACGATCACGCGGGCGGTCTTACCGGTGCCGTGCGGCAGGTTGACCACGCCACGGACCATCTGGTCCGCCTTGCGGGGGTCGACGCCGAGGCGCATGGCGACCTCGACCGTGGCGTCGAACTTGGCGGTGGTGGTGTCCTTGGCCAGCTTCACGGCCTCGGCGGGGGTGTAGAGCTTCGACCGGTCGATGACCTCGGCGGCCTTGCGGTAGCTCTTGCTGCGCTGCATGTTCTGCGTACTCCTGTGGTCTATGGCGGGCCGCGGGGTCCGCGCGCCCTCCCACGAACTGGATCTGGTGGTTACCGAGGTCAGTCGGTGACGTTGAGGCCCATCGACCGGGCGGTGCCGGCGATGATCTTCTCAGCCTGGTCGATGTCGTTGGCGTTGAGGTCGGCCATCTTCTTCTCGGCGATCTCACGCAGCTGGGCGCGGCTGACCGAGCCGACCTTCTCCTTGTGCGGGACGCCCGAGCCCTTCTGCACACCGGCGGCCTTGATCAGCAGCCGGGCGGCGGGCGGGGTCTTCAGCACGAAGGTGAAGCTGCGGTCCTCGTAGACGCTGATCTCGGCGGGGACGATGTCGCCCCGCTGGGACTCGGTCTGCGCGTTGTAGGACTTGCAGAACTCCATGATGTTCACGCCGTGCTGGCCGAGCGCGGGGCCGACCGGCGGCGCCGGAGTGGCCTGGCCCGCCGGCAGCTGAAGCGTGAACGTCTTGACGAGCTTCTTCTTCGGAGGCATGTCTCTTCCTGGGGCTTGAAACTGGGAAAGGTGCCGGCCGCGGGCGCGCACGGTCAGCGCGATGCGACAGCGGCGACGTTCTAGAGTAGCGCAGCGTCCCGCCGTCGCCTGCGCCGAGGTCGGGCGCGAGGGCGGAACGGGTACGCCGGCGGCGGGCCGCTGCCCACCGCCGGCGCTCCGGACGTCAGATCTTGGCGACCTGGTTGAAGTTCAGCTCCACCGGCGTCTCGCGGCCGAAGATCGACACCAGCACCTTGAGCTTCTGCTGGTCGGCGTTGATCTCACTGATCGTCGCCGGCAGCGAGGCGAAGGCGCCGTCGGTGACGGTGACCGAGTCGCCGACCTCGAAGTCGAGGACCTTGATCTCGGGCTTGGCCTTCTTCTGCTCGGTCTCGACCGCCGGCGCCAGCCACTTCAGCACCTCGTCGAGGGAGAGCGGGGCCGGCCGGTCGGCCCGGTCCGTGGCGCCCACGAAGCCGGTGACGCCCGGCGTGTTGCGAACGCAGGAGTAGGACTCGGCGGTCAGCTCCATCCGGACGAGGATGTAGCCCGGGAAGACCTTGGCCTGGATCTGCGACCGCTTCCCGTTCTTGACCTCCACCTCTTCCCGGGTCGGCACCTCGACCTGGTAGATGTAGTCCTCCATGTCGAGGCTCGTGATCCGGGTCTCGAGGTTGGTCTTGACCTTGTTCTCGTAGCCGGCGTACGAGTGCACCACGTACCAGTCGCCCGGCGCGTAGCGCAGCTTCTGCCGCAGCTCGGCGACCGGGTCGTAGTCCTCGTCCGGCGCGGGCTCGGTGGTGGGGAACTCCGGCTCGCTGGCGGCCTCGACCGACTCGTCACCAGCCGCCGTCGCCACCGTGGACTGCTCGTCCGTGGTCTCGGCGGTCTCGTCGTACTCAGGCACGCTCGCTCACTTCCGTCACTATCGGCTCAGTCGGCCGGTCAGCTGGGGTTGCCGAAGACCCACAGCACGCCCTTCGCGAAGGCGAAGTCAAGGCCGGCCACGATCGTCAGCATCACCGCGACGAAGGCGACCACCACGGCCGTGTAGGTCAGCAGCTCCTTGCGGGTCGGCCAGATGACCTTACGCAGTTCCGCCACGACCTCGCGGATGAATCGGGCGATGCGGCCGAACAGACCGACCCGATCGGTCTCCGCCTTGGTCTTCGGCTTGCTGTCCGCCGAATCCGCCTTCGCCCGCGACCGCGTCGCGGTGCCGCCGCGGGAAACCGGCTCCTCCGCGTCGGTGGCGTCGTCGTCGGCCACGTCGTCGACGACCTCGTCGTGCAGACGGTCGTCGCCGGCGTCCTCGCCGCGCCGCTTCTTGTCGGCCACTTCGCCCTCCGTCGCGGGATGTCGGGGTCGCACGCTGTCGGGCGTGCGCGGCGCTTGGTCACGCCGGCCGGACCAACCGTCCCGCGACGGGCCGCGGCCGGCGGATCAGCCGGGAGGGCCCGAATGCCTCGGGGCCACCCCGCCGATGCCACCACCACGGGCCGGACGCCGCCGTACGGCGGCGCGACCCACGGGAACGGTCAGGCCTGAGGCGCAGGGGTGACAGGACTTGAACCTGCAGCCTGCGGTTTTGGAGACCGCTGCTCTGCCAATTGAGCTACACCCCTGTGCGGCAATGCTCGCCCCACCCGGTCATGCACGACCGTGCAGGGGTTACTTGCCCCACGGCGGACCAGTGTACGGGTAGCGGCACGACTTTCCCAACCGGTCTGCCCCTCGCGCGTCGAGAGCCTGGTCAGCGGGCCGTCCGGACGGTCGCCCGCGCCTGCGACAGCACCTTCTCGCCACCGCAGACGGCGGTCACGTCGAGCCTGGTCAGGCCGTCCTCGGTGACCTCCCGGACCTTTGCCGAGACCTCGATCTCGGTGCCCTCGTCGTCGTCGGGGACGACCACCGGCCGGGTGAAACGCACGTTGTAGTCGACGATCGCGTCGGGCGCCCCGGCCCACTCCGCCACCGCGCGGCCCACCAGCGCCATGGTGAACATGCCGTGGGCGATCACGCCCGGCAGACCCACCTTCGTCGCGGTCCGGTCGCTCCAGTGGATCGGGTTGAAGTCCCCGGAGGCGCCGGCGTAGCGGACCAGGTCCGCGCGCGTCACCCGGAACGTCCTGGTTGGCAGCTCCATCTCAGCCCTCCCCACGTACGACGAGCTTCGACCAGACCGTGACCACCGGCTCGCCGGCCGCAGTGGCGACCTCGGTGCGGGTGGTCAGGAAGCCGTGCCCGCCACGGCTGCTGACGTCGTCGATGACGCTGACGCAGACCAGCTCGTCCCCCGCCACCACGGGACGGGTGTAGGCGAAGCGCTGGTCGCCGTGGACGACGCGGCTGTAGTCGACGCCGAGATCCGGGTCGTCGATGATCTGCTGGTTGGCCGCCAGGGTCAGCACGATGGGGAAGGTCGGCGGGGCGACCACGTCCGGGTGGCCCAGCGCACGGGCGGCCGCGGGGTCGTGGTGGGCCGGATCGGCGGTGCCGATCGCCGTGGCGAACTCGCGGATCTTTTCTCTGCCCACCTGGTAGGGGGCGGTCGGCGGATACGTCCGGCCGACGAAGGACGGGTCCAGGGACATGCCCGCGAACCTACACGCATACGCTGATCGCCGGTCCGTACGGTCGGCGACGGCCGGAGCCGCGCCGTCCATACGGACCGGCGATCGGGAAGTGCCTGAGGACCTGGCCGGCGGACCGGCCGTGGGTCAGCGGGTCTCGCGGTGGACCGTGTGCTTGCCGTCCCGCGGGCAGAACTTCTTCAGCTCGATGCGGTCGGGGTCGTTACGACGGTTCTTGCGCGTGATGTAGTTGCGCTCCTTGCACTCCACACACGCCAAAGTGATCTTCGGCCGGACATCGGTCGCCTTCGCCACGGCGGAGTGCCTTCCTCGCTACGGGTAACAACTACGGCGCATCAGCCTACGCGCTGACGGCGCGGACATGCAAAGTGGGCGCCTGTGGCGCCCATCACCACCGACCGCCGGGAGCTGGCCCGGTGGACGAGAGTAGCGGTGGCCGGACTTGAACCGGCGACACAGCGATTATGAGCCGCTTGCTCTGCCATCTGAGCTACACCGCCGTGGCGGGTCCAGCCGGACCCTCTGAGCCCCCTTACGGAATCGAACCGTAGACCTTCTCCTTACCATGGAGACGCTCTGCCGACTGAGCTAAGGGGGCCTGCGCGATCTCCCCGGGGGGTGACGCGCAGGGGATACATTACACGGCCGTGCGGCGGAGATGAAATCGGATCCCCCACCAGGGCGTTTCCGCAGATCAGGGCACGGCCCGCAGCCGGGGCAGCTCCCCCGGCGAGATCGTCTCCGGGTCCACCTGGGCACCGAACCAGGCCTCCAGCCGCTCGTACGGCAGCGGGCGGCTGAACAGGAAGCCCTGGCCGATCTCGCAGCCGATGTCCTGGAGCAACTCCAGCGTCAGCTCGCTCTCCACGCCCTCGGCGACCACGGCCAGGCCGAACTGCTGGGAGAGCGTGACCACCGCGTTGACGATCGCCAGGTCGCCCGGGTCCGTCGCCATGCCCTGCACGAACGAGCGGTCGACCTTCACCTCGTGCACCGGCAGCCGGCGCAGGTGGGCCAGGGACGAGTCGCCGGTGCCGAAGTCGTCCACCGACAGCCGTACGCCGAGGTCCCGCAGCCGCCGCAGGGTCGGGATGGGCCGGTCGGTGCCGTCCAGCACTCCGGCCTCCTTGATCTCCAGCGTGAGCAGCTGCGGCGCCACGCCGTACTCGTCGAGCAGCTCCTTGACGCGGGCCGGGAAGTGCTGGTCGGTGAGCGTACGGGCGGAGAGGTTGACCGCGACGGCGAGCGGCTGGCCGGCGTGCGTCCAGTCCCGGCTGCGCCGCAGCCCCTCCCGGAGCACGAGCTCGGTGAACCGGCCGAGCTGACCGGTGTGCTCGGCCACCGCCACGAAGTCCTCCGGCGCGACCGTGCCGTGCGCCGGATGCTCCCAGCGGGCCAGGCACTCCACGCCGACCAGCCGACGGTCGCGCAGCGTCACCTTGGGCTGGAAGTAGACCTCCAGCTCGCCGTCGTCCAGGGCCCGCCGCAGGTCGCCGGCGAGGCCGAGCCGCCGCAACGACCGCGACTCCAGCGCCGGGCTGAACAGCTGCACGCTGCCCGGTACGGACTTGGCCGCCGTCGCGGCCAGGTCCACCCGTTGCAGCAGGGACGCCGCGTCGCTGCCGTGGTCGGGATGCACGGCGACACCGACGGCCGTGTCCACGTCGAGGGTGAGCGCGTCGAAGACCATCTCGTCGCGGATCTGCTCGCGCAACTGCGCGGCCAGTTCCACCGCCGCCTCCGCGCTCTCCAGCCGCAGCGTCACCAGGAACTCGTCCCCGCCGGCCCGTCCGACCAGGGCCGACGAGGGTACGCAGGCACGCAGCCGGTTGGCGACCTCCACCAGGACCTTGTCGCCGGCGGCGTGCCCGAGCGACTCGTTGACCTGGCGCAGCCGGTCGACGTCGAACAGCAGCAGGGCCACGACCTCGCCGGGCGCCCGGATCTTGACGGCCTCCTCCAGCGCGCCCGTGATCCGCCGCCGGTTGGGCAGCCGGGTGAGCGTGTCGTGGCTGGCGTCGTGCCGGAGCCGGTCGACCAGCCGCGAATTCTCCAGCGCCACCGCCGCGTGCGCCGCCACCGTCTCGAAGAGCGGCACGTCGGTGCGGACGAAGTGGTTGCTGTCCCCCAGCCGGTTGGCCACCTCCAGCGTCCCGATGACCGCCTGACCGGAGCGCAGGGGAAGGACGATGACGTCCTTGACCCGGTGCGCCGACAGCGGGGCGCGCAGGTCGCCGTCGGTCGTCAACCCTCGGCCGACGGCCACGGTGCGGCCCGCGTCCCGGGCCCGTTCCCGCAGGACGACCGGGGTCTTGGCGAAGTCGAGCAGACCGGGGGCGTCGTTGCGGGCGGTGAGCAGCACCTCGGGGTGCCTGCCCTGCGCGGGCAGCCAGAGCGTCGCGTACTCCGCCTGCATGAGCGCGCGCACGCGGCCCAGGAGGGCGTCGGGCAGGGTGCCGTACTCGCCGCTCTCGCTGACCGCGCGGCTCAGCTCGTACATGTCGGTGAGGGTGCGGTGCTGCCGGAAGAACTGCGCGTACGCCCGGTAGACGAGGGCCAGGGCGACGAGGAGGGCCCCGAGCAGCAGCAGCGACCACCAGGTGGCCGCGATGAGGATGACGACGATCATGCCGCTGGCGATGTTGATCATCGCGGCCAGGAGCGCGGGCGGCGACTGCCGGAGCGTGCCCCGGCCAGCCTGCCAGCCCTGCAACAGGGTGTGCACGCCGGCGACCGAGGCGAGGCTCAACAGGTTGACCATGCTGGCCGCGAGGGACAGCTTGAGCCAGGTGGCCGGGCCGACGCCCTCGACGGGCGGCAACGCCTCGAGCACGAGGACGGCCAGCGACGAGCCCGCGGCCGCCCGGCCCACGTTGAACCAGAACTTCGTCGCGCCGAACCGGTGCCGCAGGTGGGTCGCCGCCGACGCGACCGTGTAGATCACGACGACCGTCAGCGGCTCGACGAGGTAGAACGCGAGGACCAGCGGAATCTCGGTCAGGGTCACGCCGAGGGACTGCCGCCGGACGGTGAAGTTCAGCACCGGGAGCCCGGCGGCCACCATGGCCACGAGGAGTGGCAGCGCGAGCGACCACCCGCCGAACGGCTGCGGCGCCACGAGGCCGACCGCCGTCGTGCAGACGATGGCGATCAGGGCCAACGGCCCGGTGATCAGCCACGCGTATTCAGTCGAGCGGGGGCCGGTGGGGCCACGACCCGCCATCCCGTGCCCCCTTACCGGCCCGCCGGTCTCACGTCATCGAGCGGTGGTTGCTCAGCGAGGTGCGGGCATGTTCCAGATGATGTCGGCGGTCTGGAAGTCACCAATCATGACGCCGCTCGCGAGGACGGCGAGTGCGAAAAGCGAGCCAAGCAGCCGGCCCAGCCTTCGACCAGACATGTTTGCTCCTGTCGGGGAAGTCTCACGGGGATGGTGGAGGTTCCACGATCGTGCCACAAGGCAGGTACCCAGAAAAGCGGTGCGCGTACCGCCGGACCGAGCGTCGACGACGTTGCGCCGTTCGGCCACCGGGCCGCCCCGACCGAGCCCTGATCACGGGGCTGAGCGGGCACCGTGCACTTCGCACATTGCGGATTGCGACCTTCCACGCAATTCGGGGAAGGTCCGAGAGTCCAGACGTACCCACCACCACCGTCGGCGCCCCCCGCCGAGGGGAGACTCGACCGGACATCGACCACCATACTCGTTCTGCGCCAGCATGCCACAGCTTCTGCCGGCCGCCCGACAGACCTCGTGCGCGGACCCGGGGACAGGCACCGGCCGCCCGGTCCGGCTGAGGGGAGCCGCGGTGAGGTCGAGATGAGCAGCGGCGGCGGAACGACGGTGCTGTGGCGCCCGACGCTCATCGGTTGACCCCCGTGACGTGCGGCCGGTTGGGCTGGACAGCGCGCCGAGGGAGTACGGCTGGGCAACGGCCGGCGGCGGCTCAGCCGAACGCCAACGGCCCCCGATCAGCATCCCTGCTGGTCGGGGGCCGTTGGCGCGATTGGCGGCTGGAGGATTCAGAAGACCTCGAAGCTGCGGGTGTCGCTGTAGCTGGCCAGGTGGTCGAGGTCGGGCGGCATGTGAACCCGGTAGTGGTGGGTGCCCTTCGCGGACGGCTGGACGGTGAACGAGTAGGCGCCGGTCCACGACAACGCCGCGCTGCTCACCGGGGACCAGCTTCCGTTCACGTAACGCTCCAGGTGCACCGTCCTGCCCGGGTGGGCCGGGAAGACACTGCCCGACAGGGTGACCGAGCCGCCGAGGGGGACGGACGTCTTCGACAGCGTGGCGGTGACGGCTGTCTTCACCCAGACCGTCGTGAGGCCGCTCTCCGAACCCAGGTGGGCCGTCGAGCCGCGGTGCCGCCACTTGTAGTCCAGGCCCCACGAGGGCTGGTGGCTGTAGCTCACCTCGCCTGAGCTGTCAGTGGTCGACGTGGTGATCAACGTCCACTGGCTGGTGCCCTTACGCCTGCCGTAGAGCTGCATCGGAGCGTCCGCGATGCCCGCACCGGTGTCCGCGCGGACTGCCGCGCCCGACACCGTCACCGCCGAGCCGTGCGCGAGCGAGGTGGCGCTGGCCGTGATCGTGGTCGTGCTGCCGACCAGGGTCACACTCGGCGCGGCCGACAGCTTCCCGCTGCTGTCCCTGACCCACGCCGCGAACGTGTACGTCGTACCCGGCGCCAGCCCCGTCGCCGTGACACTGCCGCCCGTGCCCCCGTACACCGCCGTGCCGGCGGTTGGTGACGACGGCGCCGTCGGGCCCGTGGCACTTCGCACGATCACCTGGTCCAGATCGGTGATCGACGGCAGCGTCCAGGACAGCGCGGCCGAGCCGACACCACCGGTCGCCTTGAAGTTCGACACCATCGGTGGGCCCTCGACGGTGAAGCCGTACGTGGTGACCATGGAGGCGGTGCGGTCGGCCGTGAAGCTGCGGACGCTCAGGACGTACCTGCCAGCGCCCGGCGGTGTCCAGGTCAGCGCCGCGCTGCCATCGGCCTTGGCGGCAACGGTGCCGCCCGAGCCGTCGTTGACCCACCATTGGTACGAGGTCGAGCCGGACATGCGCGGCGTGAAGCTGAAGGTGCCCGGGGCGAGGTGACCGCTGCCGGTCGCCGGGAAGTCGGTCGATGCAACCCGGGGCCCGTCCGTCACGGTCCAGGTCACGCCGTCCGACTCCGTCTGCACGCCGGCGGCGTTGCGGGCGACGACGGTGACGGCCTTGTAGCCGCTCCTGGTCGGGGTGAAGCTGAAGGTGGCGGTGCCGTCGGCGGCCGGCTTGACGACCTGGCTGCTGGCTTCGTCGTAGTGGAGCGTCGCCACGTAGTCGACCACGTCGGCCATCCGGCTGCGGGCCGTAAAGGCCGCCGGCGTGCCCAGGTCGGTGCCGCCGGTGCGGGTCACCGTCGGTGCCGCTCCGTCGACGGAGATCGGTTGCCAGCGCGGATGGGAGAGGGTGCCGTCGGCGCTCCGGCTCTGGATCCGCAGGCCGGCGACGCCGGTCTCGGTGGCCGTCCAGGTCAGGTCGGCGGTGCCGTCCGGCCGAGCGGGAACGGTGATCTTCTCGATCGGCCGCTGCTCCAGGCTCGAGTATTCCGCCCAGTAGACGTACGCCTCGACGTTCGGCATCCGGGGCGCGAGGCGGAAGGTGAGCGACGACCCGATGACCACGTCGCCGCGCGTGTCCCCGGTGAGCGTCGGGCCGTTGTCGACGATGAACCGGTAGGCGCGGTCAGCGTGCGCCGTGCCGTCGTGCGTGACGCTGTGCACGTAGAGGGTCTGCCAGCCGCCGCGCGTCGGAGCAATCATGACCGTCGCCTTTCCGGCGGCGTCCGCGGGCACGGTTCCCGATGGTCCGCCCTCGTCGATCCGCCATGCGAACGACGCCGTGCCGGCGAGCGTGGCGGTGAACTCGAACGCGCCGGGCACGCCGACGTTGTAGTCGAGGTTCGGAGCCAGGTCCTGGTACGCGGCAGAGAAGACCGACGGCCGGGTCTCTTTGACGTAGAACTCGTGGTAGGCCGGCTCTGACGCGTTGCCAGCCCGGTCGATGGCTCGGACGGTGAGCGAGTGGTGGCCGGCAGCTCGCGGGCTCCAGCGGACGGTTGCGGGCCCGCCGAGACCTTCGGCGTTCACCGTGCCCTCCACGGTGTCTTCCGGCAGCTCGCCCGAGTAGAACCGGTACCGGTAGCTGACGGTGTCGGCGGAGACCGGGGCCAGCGCGAACGCGCCGGGGACGCCGATCGCGCCGCTGGCGTCGTCCCAGCTGCCTGCGGGATATTCGGCAGAGGTGACGGTGGGTGCCGGGCCACCGCTGCGGTCGATGGTGAAATGGCACGTGTCGCTCCACGCCGACGCCGCCGCGCCGTCGAGGACCCGCACCCGCCAGGCGTACGTGACACCGTCGAGTTGCTTCGCATCGTCCTCGAGCTGGACGTAGACCTCGTTGCTCTGCTCGCCTATGGTGCGGAGCCACTGCTGCGGGTGCTCCGGGTCGGCCACGTCCCACACCTGGAAGTCGGCCTCAAGCTGGGGGCCCGCACCCGTACGGTCGAAGGTGCCTTTCAGCACGACGGCCTGAGCGGCGTTGAGCAGGACCGGGCTCAGGTACGGCCCCGGTGCGGCAATGGCGCACGACTGGTTGGCGGTCTTCAGGTCGGTGGGTGCGCCCGCGGCCGCGGCGGCCGGGGCCGCGGTGAGCCCCACGATCGTTCCGCAGCCAAGTGTCGAGGCCATGATCAGAGCCATGGCACGCTGACGAGCGCGCGGAGCGTTACCCACGTGGTCTCCCCATGATGGACAGGCGGCGATTATCAGCCGCGAAGAGGATCGCACGCCGCCGCGACCAAGAACGCCCCGGATCCGTTGACCTGGACGCAGTCCCTGGCATGTATCCGGGGATGCGAGCGGGCTCGCCACCTGGCCGGACGGGCTACGACTGCCTCAGACCCGGCCGGTGACGAGGAGGGCCTTGTGGTGGCTCCAGAGCCACTGTAGGTACTGCTGCACCTCCTCCGGCGTGGCGACCCATCCGTTGTCCATGTAGTTGAGGATGCGCGTGATCTCGCCGGGTACGAGGTCGTAGGCGGTCGCTCCGGTCTCCGGGACGGGTGTGTCAGGGGAGACGGCCACGGGGAGCGGGATCATGGGGAGGCGTATTCCAGTCCTGGTGAAGGCCTTGAGGACCGTGAGGTAGACGCGGGCCAGGTGGTAGGGAGAGACAGCGAGCGCGAGGCTGGCGATCCTGCGGGCTTGGACCTGGTCGACGATCCATGCCGCCTGCAGGCCGGTGTTGGAGGCCGGTTCGGCTTGGAGGTGGACTCCGTCGGTGCGACGAAGGCCGAGGCTCCGCAGGTAGTCGAGCGTGATCTCGACATAGGTCTCTTCATCCGGATTCCCATTCGCCACCAGAAGGTAGCGAAGCGCTGGGTTCGCCTCCCAGTTGCGGATCGCATGAGTGAGACGCCATTCCTCGCCCTGACCGGTGGCTACCACGAGAGCGTCGACGTGGTCGGCGGCCGACTGGGGCAGGGTCAGGATCACGGTGAGGGCTTTCAGCACCCCCGCAAGCTGGCCCGCTGTGAAGCCGGCCAGATCCTCCTGCGCCACAACCCGAGGAGCCGCCTTGTGGGGGTTCACCGAACCACCCCGGCCGCGTCGGGAAGGCCGTCGGGTTGAGGAAGAGTGATCATGTACGCGATCTTTCCAGCCCTCAGGCCGGCCGGCGTGCCCGATGCGCGGTTGACCAGGCAACGGCGGTCAACAACGGCACTTAGACTGCGCCATGGCCTATCTGCCCGACACACACCGCGTTCCTGTGATCCGTGCGGACTTCAGCGACGATGCGCTCTGGGCCCAGCTTCAGGAGGAGATCTCCAAGGAGACGGAAGAGCCCCGGAGCAAAAGTCGAGTTTGTCGAGGATCCTCGGGGCTGAGCCGCACACAGCACGGCAGGGTTCTTCACACTCCCCGAGGCACGCCTCACCGCCACCGGTCATCCAGCGCGTCGCCAATGCGCTCGTTCACCCCCGTCCTCTCCCCGTCGATGTGGTTCGCGTGCACAGAGCGCCGGATCGGGCTGGACTTCGCTGGATGGAACGAGAACAGCCCCGGAGCGCGTTTCCGCATCTCACGGGGCTGTTCGTGCACCTGGTGGCGGGTAGAGGATTCGAACCTCTGTAGCTTTCGCGACGGATTTACAGTCCGCTCCCATTGGCCGCTCGGGCAACCCGCCAGGGCACCCCACCGCGTCGTAACGCGGCAGCGGAAGCAAGGATAGCGGCTCACCCCGGCACCGGCGCAACCGGGTACCGTCAGGGGGTCGTACCGCTGGTCAGCGGGGGACGAAGGACCACAGACCGCCGGACAGCAGGAGCATGAGCATGGCAGCGAACCCGTCGTTCGACATCGTGAGCAAGGTCGACCGCCAGGAGGTCGACAACGCTCTCCGCCAGGCGGAGAAGGAGCTCGCGACGCGGTTCGACTTCCGGGGCACCGGCGCCGAGATCTCCTGGTCGGGTGAGGAGGCCATCAGCCTCCAGGCGGAGACCGAGGAGCGGGTGCGGGCGGCGCTGGAGGTCTTCAAGGAGAAGGTGATCAAGCGGAACATCTCGCTGAAGTCGCTGGACGCCGGCGATCCCCGGTCGTCGGGCAAGATCTTCAAGATCGACTGCAAGGTGATCCAGGGCATCGACTCGGACAAGGCCAAGGCCATCAGCAAGAAGATCCGCGACGAGGGCCCGAAGGGCGTCCAGGCCCAGATCCAGGGCGACCAGCTGCGCGTCACCGGCAAGAAGAGGGACGACCTCCAGGCCGTCATCGCGCTGCTCAAGGGCGAGGACTTCGGCGTCGCCCTCCAGTTCACCAACTACCGCTGACGGTGTCCGGTCGGCCCCGCCGCGGCGGGGCCGACCGGACGGCGGACGGCCGACCCTGACAACCCGGGTCGAGAGGACCATGCCGGTTCAGCGGGAGAAGACGAGCAGCAGCACGACCGTCAGGATCGCGCTGATCAGCAGGGATCCGAGGCAGCCCACCCGGTTCGAGAAGAAGACGAACATGCCCGGGGGTACCCCTCCGACGCGACGGGAACCCCGTAGGCGTCAGGCGGGCAGCAGCTCCTCGCTGCGTACCGCCGTGGCCTCCGCGCGGGCGATGGGCCCGGCGGGCAGGGCCGCCACCCCGGCCCCGACGGCCACCGCCGCCCCGGCGAAGACGAACGCCCAGGGCGGCCCGCCGCCGTGGTCGACGATCAGGCCGGCCACCGCGCCGCCGGCGGCGCTGGCACCCACCGACATGGTCACCACCCAGGTGTACGCCTCGTTCAGCATGCTGGTCGGGGCGACCCGGCCGACCAGGGTGTTCTCCAGGGTGAGCGCGGGTGCGATGGTGGCGCCCCCGATCACGAGGGCCGTCCCCAGCGCCACCGGGGTGGGCATCACCGCGAAGACGGCGAAGCTGGCCGCCACCGCGCCGAGCAGCAGCGAGAACTGCCGGGTCATGTTCCGGGCGGGCTTGCGGACACCGAACCAGAAGCCACCCACGGCGCTGCCGACGCCCCAGACGGCCAGCAGCACCCCGGCGAGGCTGTCGGGGTCGTCGGACGTGTAGGCGGAGGCGAACGCCGGCACGGTCACGCCGGCCGCGCCGAAGGCGATGCCGAGGGTGGCCACGCAGAGCAGCAGCGCCGGGAAGCCGGACACGCGCAACGGGCCGAGCCCCGTGGTGCGGTGCTCGCGCGGGTGCGGCTGCCAGCCGCGCATCACGCGGCCGAGGGCCACCGCCATCGTGCCGACCAGGGTCACCACGGCGGCTCCGATCAGGGCGGCCCCGGCGTCGGCGAACAGGATGAAGCCGGCCACCAGCAGCGGGCCGAGCACGAAGACGATCTCGAAGAGCGTGGTCTCGGCGGCGAGAGCGGTGTTACGCAGGTGCCACCGGCCGGACGCCGGCGAGGTCAGGTCGTTCCAGGCGCCGCGGATCGCGGCGGTCAGCGGCGGGTAGGTGGCCCCGGCGACGCCGGATGCCACGAAGACCAGCGCCAGGCTGCCGGCGTCGGAGCGGGCGGACCAGAGCAGGGCGAGCAGGGCGAACGGGTGGGCGACGGCGGTGCCGACGAGCACCGGGGTGGGACCGATCCGGTCGGCGATCCGGCCCGCCACGGGGCTGAGCGCGGCGCCGGAGAGGGCGTAGATGGCCCCGGCGACGGCGGCCAGTGAGTAGCGGCCGGTGACCTGCTCGACGACCAGCAGCAGCGCCAGCGGCGTCATGCCGATCCCGAGCCTGCCGAGGATGCCGGTGAGCAGCAGCATCGGCGCTCCGGGGATCCGCCAGACGCCCAGGTACTGGCGCAGTGCGGCCACGGTCGACCTCCAGGGGATGTAACGAGTGGGGAACCTTTCGACCCTAACGCCGCCGACGGCGCGAGAGGAACGGTTAACGCGCTCACACGGCGTTCCGCCCGTGTCCGGCGGACCGGACACGGGCGGAAAGGTGATCAGCGCCTCAGCGCTGGAACTGCACGGGGCCGCTGTTGGCGGCCATCCGCTCCAGCCGGGCGACCCGCTCCTCCATCTTGGGGTGGGTGGAGAAGAGCGCCGCCACGCCGCCGCCCTTGAACGGGTTGGCGATCATCAGGTGGGCGGTGCTGGTGAGCTGCCCCTGGGCCGGCAGCGGCCGGCGCTGGGCACCCATGTGGATCTTCCGTAGGGCGCTCGCCAGGGCCAGCGGGTCCCGGGTGAGCTGGGCGCCGGAGGCGTCCGCCTGGAACTCCCGGCTGCGGCTGATCGCCAGCTGGATCACGGTGGCCGCGATCGGGCCCAGGATGATGGTGAGCAGCAGCACGGCCGGGTTCGGGGAGTCCTCGTCGTCGCCACCGCCCAGCGGGATGAACCAGGCGATGTTCGCCAGCATGGTGATGATGCCGGCCAGACCGGCCGCCACGCTGGAGATGAGGATGTCCCGGTTGTAGACGTGCGACAGCTCGTGCCCGATCACGCCGCGCAGCTCCCGGTAGTCGAGGATCTCCGTGATCCCCTGGGTGACGCAGACGGCCGCGTGCTGCGGGTTCCGCCCGGTGGCGAACGCGTTGGGCTGCGACGTCGGGCTCACGTACAGGCGGGGCATGGGCTGCCCGGCCTCGGTGGCCAGCTCGCGGACCATCCGGTACAGCTCGGGGAACTGTGCCTCGCTGACCGGTTGCGCCCGCATCGAGCGCAGCGCGAGCTTGTCGGAGTAGAAGTAGGTGACGCCGTTCATGAGCAGCGAGACGACGACGGCGATGACCAGGCCGCCACTGCCGCCGAACCAGTAGCCCACCGCCAGGATCAGCGACGTGAGCAGGCCGAGCAGCGCGGCGGTCTTCAGACGGTTGTGGTGCACGATCACTCCTTCGGTGCAGCACGGATCGCGCGGGATCCGCTGACCGGTCCAACAACCCGGTACCCGTCAACCATCCGTCTCATGGCTGAGAGTTGCCTGAGATGTCCGGAGTGCCCGTCGCGAGTGTCACACCGGAATTCGGGAAAGCGACCGCCTCGGTCTGTCCCCTGAGCCTGGACGCCCGACGCAACGATCGGCGGGCATTGTCGGTTCGCCGGAGGCGGCGCGCGGTCGGGGTGTCGGCGGGGGCGTGGCCTCCTGGTGCGCGATACCTGTCAGGCATCTAAATGCCTGACAGGTATCGCGACGACATTCCTTCCCCGCTCCCGACAAGGACCTCGACCCGCTCGGACGAACCCCTGTGCGACAGCCTTCTAGCTGTACTGCCCAGGGACGTTGTTTGAGGTCGTGTGACGACACGACGTAGATAGACGTGATGACGAAGGCCTCCGGTTGTGGAGTGGAGCTGTCTAGGAACCGCTCCGCCAACCAGGAGGCCTTCGTGTCCCACGCTAACGCCGCTTTGACTCCTCGTGCACGTCTTCGTTTGGCGCGTCTGATCGTGGACGAGGGCTGGCCGGTCGCTCGGGCGGCCGAGCGCTACGACGTGTCCTGGCCGACCGCGAAGCGGTGGGCCGTGCGGTATGCCGAGCATGGTGCGGCCGCGATGACGGACCGGTCGTCGCGCCCGCACCGCAGCCCTGCCAAGACTGGCCAGCCGTTGGTGCGCAAAATCGTGCACCTGCGCTGGAAACAGCGACTCGGACCAGTGCAGATCGCCGGCCAGCTGGCGATGCCGGCCTCGACCGTGCACGCCGTGCTGACCCGCTGCCGGATCAACCGCCTGTCCCACATCGACCGCGCCACCGGCGAGCCGATCCGCCGCTACGAACACGACCACCCCGGCGCGATGCTGCACGTCGACGTCAAGAAGTACGGCAGCATCCCCGACGGCGGCGGCTGGCGCTACGTCGGCCGAGCCCAAGGCGAGCGCCACCGCCAAGCCACCGCCCGACGCACCGGCGCCCGTAACACCCGCTACGCCCCCCGCATCGGCACGGCGTTCGTGCACACCGTCATCGACGACCACTCCCGCGTCGCCTACGCCGAGATCCACAACGACGAAACCGCCACCACCGCCATCGACGTACTCCGCAACGCTGTCGCCTGGTTCGCCGACCGCGGCGTCACCGTCGAACGCGTCCTAAGCGACAACGGCTCGGCCTACAAGTCACACGCCTGGCGCGACACCTGCCACCAACTCGGCATCACACCGAAAAAGACCCGCCCCTACCGGCCCCAAACCAACGGCAAGGTCGAACGGTTCCACCGCACCATGACCGACGGCTGGGCACTACGACGCTTCTACAACTCAGAGCACGCCCGCCGAGCAGCCCTACCCACATGGCTCCATCACTACAATCACCACCGACCCCACACCGCCACCGCAGGCAAACCGCCCATCACCAGGTTGACCAACCTCCCTGGGCAGTACATCTAGCGGGCCGCGAGGCCCAGCACGAGTTGCGGGGCGAAGCCCAGCACCAGGGCCACCGCCGTCGCCACGGCCAGCACCACCCCGACCGTCCGGGCCCGCACGGGGGCCACGGTGACCCGCTCGGCGGCCGGCGCGGCCCACAGGGTGGCGGTGAGGCGCAGGTAGTAGGCGAGGCCGATCACCGCGTTCACGGCCACCACCACGGCGAGCCAGCCCGCGCCCCCGTCCAGCAGCGAACGGACCACGGTCACCTTGGCGAAGAGGCCGGCCAGGCCCGGCGGCAGGCCGGCGAGCCCGACCAGCGCCAGCCCGAACGCCGCCGCCCGCCACGGGTGCCGCCGGGCCGCCCCGCGCAGGTCGTCGAGGGTGCCGCCGTCCGCGCCCGCCGGGCGCAGCGCCACCACGGCCGCGAAGGCCGCCAGCTCCAGCACCACGAAGAAGACGGCGTACGCGACGGCGGCCGCGTACGCGACGGTGCGGGCGTCGGCGGTGCGCCCGGCGGCCAGCGCCAGCGCGCCGAGCGGGGCGAGGATGTAGCCGGCCTGGGCGACCGAGGACCAGGCGAGCAGCCGGACCGTACGCCGCTGGCGCAGCGCCACCAGGTTGCCGACGGTCATCGTCAGCACCGCGAGCAGGGCGAGCACCGGGCCGGTCACGTCGGCCGGCAGCGCGTACTGCACGACGGCGAGCAGGGCCACCACGCCGCCCAGCTTCGAGGCGGTGGACAGGTACGCCGCCACCGGCAGCGGCGCGCCGTCGTAGGTGGTCGGCGCCCAGGCGTGGAACGGCACCGCCGCCACCTTGAACGCCAGCCCCAGCACCACCAGCGCCACGGCGGCGGTGGTGAGCGGCAGGTCCAGCAGGTCCGGCCGGTCGGCGAGGATCGCGCCGATCCGGCCCAGGTGCAGCCCGCCGGTGGCCGCGTAGAGCAGCGCCGCCCCGAGCAGCGTCAGCGTGGTGGCGACCACGCTCACCACGAAGAAGGTGACGGCCGCCTCGGCGCTGGCCAGGCTGTCGCGGCGCAACCCGACGAGGACGTACAGCGGGAGGGTGAGCGTCTCCAGCGCCACGATCAGGGTGATCAGGTCGCCGGCCGCGCCGAGCACCACGCCGCCCGTCATCGAGCAGGCGAGCAGGAAGCAGTACTCCCCCGTCGGCGACTGCCCCGCCCGCAGCAACGGGCCGGACAGGGCCAGCACGCCGAGGGTGAGCAGCGCGACGACGACGGCGACCAGGGCGGCCCGGCCGCCGAAGACGTACGAGCAGTCGGGGCCGACGCAGAACGTGCGCCGCTCACCCCCGGCGCCGACCAGGACCGCGCCCAGCGCCGTGGCCGCCGCACCGACGGCGGCCGTCGCCAGCGTGACCCGGCCCCGGGCCACCAGCAGGTCGGCCAGCAGCACCAGCACGGCCGTCCCGGCCGCCAGGTACGCCGGGAGCAGCGCCACGTTGTCGACGCTCTGCACCACGCTCATGCCGATATCCCGTCACGTCCGTACCGCCGGCCCGCCTCGCTCACCGCAGCACCTCCACCAGGGCGTCGACGGGTGCCTCCGCGACGCCGAGCACCAGGGTCGGGGCCAGGCCGACCGCGAGGGCGAGCAGCACGAGCGGCACCCACGCGACCAGCTCCACGCCGGCCAGGCCGGGGGTCAGCCGCCCGACCGCCGCGCTGGGCCGCCCGTGCGTCACCCGGCGCAGCAGCCGCAGCAGGTACGCGGCGGTGAGCGCCCCGCCGATCGCCGCCAGCACGCCCAGGGTGGTCCACAGCGCCCCGCCGACCTCGACGGCGGCGACCACGGCGAACGCCTCGCCCCAGAAGCCGGCCAGCCCCGGCAGGCCGAGCGAGGCGACGGCGGCGAAGCCGAGCAGCCCGGCGAGCCGGGGTGCGGTCTCCCGCAGCCCGGAGAGTTCGTCCAGCGCCCCGGTGTGCGTACGGTCCTTGACCGCCCCGGCGAGGAAGAAGAGCAGGCCGGTGATCACCCCGTGCGCGACGTTGCCGATCAGGGCCGCCTGGATGCCGGTGGTGGTGAGCGTGGCGACCCCGAGCAGCACGAAGCCCATGTGCCCGACGCTGGAGTACGCGATCAGCCGCTTCAGCTCCCGCTGCGCGAGGCAGACCAGCGACCCGACCAGGATCGCCGCCACGGCCAGCACGCCGAGCACCGGGGCGGCCCAGCGGGCGCCCTCCGGGGCCACCCCGACCGCGATCCGGATCAGCCCGTACGTGCCCATCTTGAGCAGCACCCCGGCGAGGACCACGCTGCCGACGGTGGGTGCCTGGGTGTGCGCGTCGGGCAGCCAGGAGTGCAGCGGCCACAGCGGGCTCTTCACCGCGAAGGCCAGCGCGAGCAGCGTGAACGCCGCGAGCTGGGTGCCCCGGGACAGCCCCGTCCCGCCGGTGAGCGCCACGATGTCGGCCGTGCCGGCGGCGGACACCACCACGTAGACGCCGACCAGCAGGAGCACCGAGCCGAACAGCGTGTAGAGGGCGAACTTCGCCGCCGCCCGCCGCCGGTCCGCGCCGCCCCAGCCGGCGATGATCGCGTACATCGGGAGCAGGACGACCTCGAAGAAGACGAAGAAGAGCACGAGGTCGAGGGCGAGGAAGGTGCCGAGGATGCCGACCTCGACGACCAGCAGCAGTGCCACCAGGGCCCGCCCGCTGCCGCCGTCGGGGACCTTCCACAGGGTGTAGACGCAGCACAGCAGCGTGAGCAGCGCGGTCAGCACCACCAGCGGCCAGGAGATGCCGTCCACGCCGAGGTGGAAGCGCAGGTCGAGGCCCGGCACCCAGGGCAGGTCCAGCCGGTGCCACGGGCGCACGGCGGGGGTGCCGGCCGCGTAGGTGGTCCAGGAGCGGTCGCCGAGGAAGAGCAGCGCGGCGGCCACCAGGGTCAGCCCCGCGACGGCCGTGCCGAGCGCCCGGGCCGCCCGGTCCCGGGGCGTCGCCGCCACCGCGAGCGCGCCCAGCGCCGGCAGCGCCAGCACCGCCACCAGCAGGAACTCCCCCATGGTCATGCGGAGACTCCGATCACGACGGCCGCCAGGCCGATCAGCAGCGCCCCGGCCAGCACGCCGACCGCGGCACGCGGCAGCGCCGCGCGGTGCAGCGCCGCCAGGCCGCCGCCGAGGCCGAGCGCGGCCCGGCCGCTGCCCTCGACCGCGCCGTCCACCACCACCTCGTCGGCCGTACGCGCCGCGCGGGCCAGCGCCTTCGTGGGGCGTACGACCAGGGCGCGCTGGACGTCGTCGAGCTGGAACGCGGCGGCGAAGACCGGCCGCAGCGGGCCCAGCGCGGTCGCCGGGTCGGCGGCCGGGTCCCGCCGCCAGCGCAGCCAGGCGAGCCCCGCCCCGACGACCAGCAGCGCCAGCGGCAGCAGCAGCTCCGGGCCGACGTGGATCAGGAGATGCTCGCCGGCCGGCACACCGGCGGTGTGCGTGAGCAGCAGCCGGCGCGCAAAGGCCCAGTCGAAGCCGGCGAGGCCGAGCAGGGCGGCCGGCGCGGCGAGCAGCAGCACCGGCCAGCGCATGACCGCGGGCGGGTCGTGCGGGTGTGCCAGCGGCATCCGCGTCTCACCGAAGAAGGTACGCAGGAGCAGCCGGGTGGCGTACCAGGCGGTGACCGCGACGCCGACGAGCCCGGCCAGCCAGACCAGCCAGCCCACCCAGGCCGGGGCCGGGCCGGTGCCGTGCAGGGCGGCCTCCTGGGCGACGGTGAGCACGCCGTCCTTGCTCCAGAAGCCCGACAGCGGCGGCACCCCGGCGAGTGCCCCGAGGCCGATCACCGTGCACCAGAAGGTGACCGGCATGCTGCGGCGCAGCCCGCCCATGCGGGACATCAGCGTGGTGCCGACGGCGTGGATGACCGCGCCGGCGGCGAGGAACAGCAGCGCCTTGAACGCGGCGTGGGTGAGCAGGTGGAACAGCGCGGCCGGGGTGGAGCCGACCGCCAGCGCGCCCGTCATGTAGCCGATCTGGGAGACCGTCGACCAGGCCAGTACGCGCTTGAGGTCGTCCTGGGCGGTGGCGGCGAACGCGCCGAGCAGCAGGGTCACCGAGGCCATGACGCCGAGCACGGCCAACGCGGTCGGCGTCACCTCGAACAGCGGGTAGAGCCGGGTGACGGCGTACACGCCGGCGGCGACCATCGTGGCGGCGTGGATCAGCGCCGAGATCGGCGTCGGGCCGGCCATCGCGTCCGGCAGCCAGGTGTGCAGCGGGAACTGGGCGCTCTTGCCGGCCACCCCGGCGAGCAGCAGCAGGCAGGCGGCGGTCAGCGTGCCGGTGGCGTGGTCGTGGGCGAGCACGTCGGCGATCCGGAAGCTGCCGGCCGAGACGCCGAGCAGCGCGATGCCGAGCAGGAAGCCGACGTCGCCGACCCGGGTCACCAGGAACGCCTTCATGGCGGCGGCCGGCGCCTCGGGCAGCCGGCGGTCGTGGGCGATGAGCAGGTAGGAGCAGATGCCCATCACCTCCCAGCCGACCAGCAGCAGGATCAGGTCGCCGGCGACCACCACCAACAGCATGGCGGCGGTGAAGAGGCTGATCTGCGCCGCGTACGGCGGGTAGCGGTGGTCGGTGTCGACGTCGTCGTGCGGGCCCCGGCGCAGGTAGCCGATCGAGTAGACCTGCACGGCCAGCGCCACCGCGGCCACCGCGACGGCGACCAGCGCGGCGGCGCCGTCCAGCCGCACCCCGAGGCTGACCGTCAGCCCGCCCAGGTCCACCCAGGTCGTGGACGCCTCGGCGGGCCGGTCGAGGGTGACCAGCAGGGCGACGGCGAGCGCCAGCGCACCGGTCGCCCCCGCCACGCCGAGCGCGATCGCCACCCGCCGCGCCCGGTCGCCGGCGGCCTGGTCGCCCGTCCGGGTCTGGTCGGCGGCGCGCGGCGCCGGCGGCAGCAGCAGGCCGAGCAGGCCCGCCACCAGCGGTACGGCCGGCAGCAGCGCGCCGAGCAGCGTGGTCGTGCTCACCGCTCCCCCTCCGGGCGCTCGGCCAGCGGCACCTCGTCGACGGCGACGGTGGCCCGCAGCCGGTAGAGCTGGAGCACGATGGCCAGGCCGACCCCGATCTCGGCGGCGGCCAGCACGATCACGAAGAGCGCGAAGACCTGCCCGCCGTGCGGCAGTTGCGCGCGCACGGTGGTGTCGGCGGTGACCAGGATCAGGTTGACCGCGTTGAGCATCAGCTCGACGGCCATCAGCACCAGCACCGCGTTGCGCCGGCGCAGCACGCCGTAGACGCCGAGGCCGAACAGCAGGGCGGCGGTGACGTACGGGATGACGGGCCTCACCGCGACCGCCCGTTGTCGTCGCCCGGACGTCCGCCGCCGACCGCCGTGCCGGAACCCCCGGGGCCCGGCCCGCCGGTGCGGGACCGGGCGGTGCCCGGCTCCCCGGCCTTCGGCCGGCCGATGTCGGGGCGGGAGATCACGATGGCGCCGACCAGGGCGGCCAGCAGCAGCACCGAGAGCACCTCGAAGGGCAGCACCCAGCTGCGGAAGATCGCCTCGCCCAGGCGTTCCGCGGTGCCCGCCTCGGGCAGCTCCACGGCCGTCCAGCGGTAGGCGTCGACCAGCAGGGCGGCCAGCCCGAGCCCGGCGCCGCCGCCGACCAGCGCCGCCGCCCAGCCGGGCCGGTCCAGGTCGTCGGAGGCCCCGATCGGGGCGCGGGTGAGCATCACCGCGAAGAGCAGCAGCACCACGACCGCGCCGACGTAGATCAGCACCTGCACCCACGCCACCAGCTCGGCGGTGAGCACCAGGTACATCCCGGCCAGCGCGCCGAGGCAGAGCACCAGGTAGAGGCCGGCCCGGACCAGGTGGCGGGTGGCCACCACCAGCACCCCCGAACCGACCGCCAGCGCGCCGAGGGCGAGCAGCAGCACGTCAGCACCCGTCATGCGCCGGCCTCGGGCTCGGGGCGTACGGCCGGGGCGGCGGGACGGGCGGCGGGCGCGGCCGGGACCGCGGCCTTGCGCGCGGCGGCGGTCTCCTCCTTCGCCGGCTCGCCGTTGGGGTCGTGCGCGGGCGGCGGCGGCACGGTGCCCATCCACTGCCCGAGGTGCTCCTTGTCGTGCAGCAGGTCCTTGATGTCGTACTCGGAGTACTCGAACTCCGGCGACCAGTAGAGGGCGTCGAAGGGGCAGACCTCCACGCAGATGCCGCAGTACATGCAGAGCGAGAAGTCGATGTCGAACTTGTCGAGCACGTTGCGCTGGCGGGGGCGGGCGGCGCCGGGCACCGCCACCTCCTCCTTGTGCGAGTCGATGTAGATGCACCAGTCCGGACACTCCCGGGCGCACAGCATGCAGACCGTGCAGTTCTCCTCCAGCAGCGCGATCACCCCGCGCGAGCGGGGCGGCAGCTCGGGGGCGACGTCCGGGTACTGCTGGGTGGTCGAGCGGCGCGTCATCGTCTTCAACGTGACCGCGAGCCCCTTCACCAGGCCCGCGCCCGGCAGGCCCCGGTCTCCGCCGGCGCCGCCCGGCTCGCTGCGCTCGCTGCGGTCGGTCATGCCGACCATCCTGCCCTGTGGCCGCGGCGCGCGCGACCACCACCCGGGGTCTGCCGGCGGTACGGTGGGGCGGGGAGAACGACGCACCGGAAAGGGCTCGCCATGACCGCCGCGCTGCACGACGACTATCCGCCGCCGGGCAAGTGGACGGCCGACGACCTCGACCGCCTGCCCGACGACGGCCGCCGCCACGAGCTCCTGGACGGAAACCTCATCATGTCGCCCTCCCCCACGCGACTCCACCAGTCGATCGCACTGATGCTCGGTGCGGCTCTTCAGGAAAGCTGCCCCGCCGACCTCGACGTCACGCAGGGCGTCGAGGTGCGGCTCTCCCGCACCCGGGCGTTCATCCCCGACGTGCTGGTCACGGAGCTGGACGCGGCCTCGCGCAACCCGTCGCACTACCGGCCCCACGAGGTGATGCTGGTGGTCGAGATCGTCTCCGAGGGGTCGCGGAGCATCGACCGGGTGCTCAAGCCCGCGCTCTACGCCGAGGCCGACATCCCCTACTTCTGGCGGATCGAGACCGAGTCCGGGAGCGTCGTGCACGCCCACAAGCTCGACCCGGCCAAGCGCGTCTACGTCGAGCAGGCCCGGATGACCGACGGCATCCTCGTCCCGGAGCCGTGGGAGATCGACATCCCGCTGAGCAGGATCACGCCCCGGTCCCGCTGATCCCGCCGGGCGCGGGCGGGAGCATCTCCACACCCAACTGCTGGAGGAGCTGGAACAGCTCGTTGCAGCTCCACACGTCGACGATCCGGCCCGCGTCGTCGAAGCGCAGGAAGCTCGCCCCCGAATAGCTGACCACCTGCCCGGTCGGCGGCACCGGCCCGAACGGCCCGGCCTGGGTGCCCGCCGCCCGCCAGTGCACCGCCACCCGGTCCCCGGCGGCCACCACGTCCACGAGCTTGTAGCGCAGGTCCGGGAAGGCGGCGCGGCGTTCCCGGTGCCACGCCAGCGTCGCCTCCGGGCCGGCCCCGCCCAGCCCCGGGCACTCCGGCGACACCAGCTCGTACGCGGACTCCTCCCGCGCGCCGTTCCACACGTCGGCGATGAAGCGCCGGGCCGCCGTCTCCACATCGATCATCGCGGCAGCCTAACCGCCAGCCGGCCCGGCCCCCGCCGGCCGCGGCCCGCCACCGTCGGACGGCGCGACGGCCCAGGTCGGCACTCGGCGCGCCTGAGGGCGGCGCAGCCGCCATGATGGGACGAGCGACGGGCGACGGCGGAGGGGTGGGGCATGGGCGGCACGACCGAGGGCGGCACGACGGCTGACGCGGGAGGCACCGCCACCAGCGGCGACGAGGTGCTGATGCGCACCGGCGGCAGGTACGTCGAGCCGGGCGGCGAGTTCACCCGCGACCAGCGCTACATCGCCACCCGGATCACGGCCGACGCCCGCGACGGCTGGCCGGTGGAGCCCGGCCGGTACCGGCTGGCGGTCAGCCGCGCCTGCCCCTGGGCGAACCGGCTGATCATCGTACGGCGGCTGCTCGGGCTGGAGGACGCGATCTCGATGGCGGTGGCCGGCCCCACCCACGACAAGCGGAGCTGGACGTTCGACCTCGACCCGGGCGGGCGCGACCCGGTGCTCGGCGTCGAGCGGTTGGCCGAGGCGTACTTCGCCCGCTTTCCCGGCTACGAGCGGGGCATCACCGTGCCGGCGATCGTGGACGTGCCGACCGGGCAGGTGGTCACCAACGACTTCGGGCCGATGAGCCTCGACCTCTCCACCCAGTGGACGGCGTACCACCGGGAGGGAGCGCCCGACCTCTACCCGGAGCGGCTGCGCGACGAGATCGACGAGGTGAGCGCGGCGCTGTTCCGGGACGTCAACAACGGCGTCTACCGGTGCGGCTTCGCCGGCGACCAGGCGGCGTACGAGAAGGCGTACCACCGGCTCTTCGACCGGCTCGACTGGCTGGGCGAGCGGCTGGCCGGGCAGCGCTACCTGGTTGGGGACACCATCACCGAGGCGGACATCCGGCTGTTCACCACCCTGGTCCGCTTCGACCCGGTCTACCACGGCCACTTCAAGTGCAACCGGAGCAAGCTGGCCGAGATGCCGGTGCTCTGGGCGTACGCCCGGGACCTGTTCCAGACGCCGGGCTTCGGCGACACGATCGACTTCGACCACATCAAGCGGCACTACTACGAGGTGCACCGCGACATCAATCCGACCGGGGTGGTGCCGCTCGGCCCCGACCTGGCGAACTGGCTCACTCCGCACGGCCGGGAGGCCCTCGGTGGCCGCCCCTTCGGCGACGGCACCCCGCCCCCGCCGCCCCCGCCCGCCGAGCGCGTCGACCCCGCCCACACGCCGCTGCCCTGACGGCGCGTCCTAGAGCGCGACGCGGACGGCGGCCGTGAGGACGAGCTGCCCCAGGGAGACGGGGACCAGGACGAGCCAGCAGAGGCGCTGGAGCTGGTCCTCGCGCAGCCGGGGGTAGGAGACCCGGATCCAGATGATCAGGAACGAGACGGCGAAGACCTTCAGCAGGGTCCACAGCCAGCCGAGCTGCGCGTCGGCGAACGGGCCCTGCCAGCCGCCGAGGAAGAGCACGGTGGTGAGGGCGGCGATCACCACGATGCCGACGTACTCGGCGAGCAGGAAGAACGCGAACCGCAGGCCCGTGTACTCCGTCATGTAGCCGAAGACCAGCTCCGAGTCGGCGACCGGCATGTCGAACGGCGGGCGGCGGATCTCCGCGAGCCCGGCGAGGAAGAAGACGACCATGGCGGGGGCCTGCCAGAGCAGCCACCACGGCTGCCATGCCTCGACGATGCCGGAGAGGCTGAGCGTGCCGGCCGCCATCGCCACCGAGGCGGCGGCCAGCACCAGCGGCAGCTCGTAGCCGAGCAGCTGCGCCGCCCCGCGCAGGCCGCCGAGGAGGCTGTACTTGTTGGCCGACGCCCAGGCCGACATCAGCACCGCCACGACGCCCACGCCCACGACGGCCAGCACGAAGAACAGGCCGATGTCCAGCGGCTGCCCGACCAGGTCGTCCGGGCCGAGCGGGATCACCAGCAGGACCAGCAGGTAGGGCACGAGCGCGACCGCCGGGGCGAGCCGGAACACCGCCCGGTCCGCCTCGCGGGGCGTGACGTCCTCCTTCTGCACGAACTTCACGCCGTCGGCGACCAGCTGGGCCCAGCCGTGGAAGCCGCCCGCGTACATCGGGCCGAGCCGGCCCTGCATGTGCGCCATCACCTTGTGCTCGGCCTGCCCAACCAGCAGCGGCAGGGTGAGGAAGGCGACGAGCACGCCCCCCACGCGGATGACCAGCTCCAGCCACAGTGGCATCAGGGCGTACCTCCGTCGTCGCCGGACCGCTCCGACGCGGCCGGGCCGTCGGTGGTGGGGGCGGGCCGGGCGGTACGGGGTGGACGGGCCCCCGGGGCCGGCCGGGCGGGCCGCTCCCGGGCCGGCCGGGCCGGGGTGCCGCCGCGCGGCCCCTCCCCGACCCCGCCCGCGCCGGCCGGCGTCGGCGTCGTACCCCACTCCCCCGGCGCGGGCACGCCCGGCGGGCGGATCGGCCGGCGCCCGCCGCCGGCCTCGGACTCGCCCGGTTCCTTGGCGCCCGGCCACGGCTTCGCCACCCGGGAGGCGAGCACGAACTCCTTGCGCAGCGGGTGCCCCTCGAACTCGGGCGGCAGCAGCAGCGGCGCCAGCCCGCCGTGGCCGGGAAAGTCGATGCCGAACATCTCGTGCGTCTCCCGCTCGTGCCACGCGGCACCCGGGTAGACGTCGACCACCGAGGCGACGGCCGGGGACTCCCGGGGCACCCGGGTACGCAGCAGGAGGCCGTGCCGGCGGGTGGTGGACCAGAGGTGCGCCACCACGTCGAAGCCTTCGGCGAGCTCGTCGACCGCGGAGAGCCAGTCGAAGTAGTCGCAGGCCAACTCGGCGTCGTCGCGGGCGGCGCGGAGCGCGTCCGGCCAGTTCACCGGCGGTACGTCGACGGTGGCGCGGGCGTGCGCCTGGCCACCGGAGACCGAGGGGGTCACCTCGACGGGCGCGAGCAGCGCGACCATCCGCTGGCCGACCTCTTCCGGAGTCATGCCGCTGATCCTAGGTCCTCCCCCGCACCCCCCACCCAACCGAACGCCCCACCCACCTCCCTTCCCCCGCGCCCCGGGCGGGGCGGGGAGGCGCGGGGCACGGGGCGAACCCGGGGTGGGGATGTGAGGCTTTGGCGGCGGGGGGACGGGCGACGAGGAAGGATGGGGGCGTGCGCGCTGTGACTGTCAACCCGGGGGTCGCCGACTCACTGCGGCTGGTCGAGGACCATCCGGAACCGCTGCCCGAGGAGGGCGCGATCCTGGTCGAGGCGCTGGCGGTGGGGATCTGCGGCACCGACCACGAGATCATCGCCGGCCAGTACGGCGAGGCGCCGCCCGGCGCGGACCGGCTGGTGCTGGGGCACGAGTCGCTGGGCCGGGTGCTGGAGGACCCGTCGGGCACCCTGCAACCCGGCGACCTGGTGGCGGGCGTCGTCCGGCACCCCGACCCGGTGCCCTGCCCGAACTGCGCGGTCGACGAGTGGGACATGTGCCGCAACGGCCAGTTCACCGAGCACGGCATCAAGGCCCTGCCCGGCTTCGCCCGGGACCGCTGGCGGCTGCAACCCCGCTTCGCCGTGGGGCTGGACCCGTCCCTCGCCCCGGTCGGCATGCTGCTGGAACCGACCAGCGTGGTGGCGAAGGCGTGGGAGCACATCGAGCGCATCGGTGCCCGCGCCGAGTGGCAGCCGCGCAGCGTACTGGTCACCGGGGCCGGGCCGATCGGCCTCCTGGCCGCGCTGCTGGCCACGCAGCGCGGGCTCGCCGTGCACGTGCTGGACCGCAACACCACCGGGCCGAAGCCGGGTCTGGTACGCGCGCTCGGGGCGAGCTACCACACCGAGTCCGTCTGCGAGCTGGACTTCGAGCCGGACGTGGTGCTGGAGTGCACCGGGGCGCCGGTCGTCGTCCTCGACGTGATGTACAAGATCGCGCCGACCGGCATCGTCTGCCTGACCGGCGTCTCCAGCGGCGGGCGGACCATCGACCTCGACGCCGGGGCGCTCAACCGCTCCCTGGTGCTGGAGAACAACGTGGTCTTCGGCTCGGTGAACGCCAACCGCCGGCACTGGGACCTCGCCGCCGCCGCGCTGGCCCGTGCCGACCCGTCCTGGCTCGACGCGCTGATCACCCGCCGGGTGCCCGTGGAGGGGTACGCCGAGGCGTACACCCCCGAGCCGGACGACATCAAGGTGGTGCTGGAGTTCGGCTCCTGACCCCCGTTCAGAGGCCGGGCAGCCGGCCGTTGCGGAACAGGTCGACGAAGAGCTGGTGGTCCTGTCGGGCGCGGACGCCGTACGCGTGGGCGAAGTCGACCAGGTGGGCCACGAAGCCCGCCTCGTCGGCGTCCACGGCCGCCACGATCGCCTCCTCGGTGGAGTAGTCGACCAGGTCGTGGCTGGACTCGTCGTCGGCCACCGAGTGCATCCGGGCGACCGCCCGGCCCAGGTCGGCCAGCACCCCGGCCAGCTCCTCCGGCTCGTTCACGTCGGACCAGTCGAGGTCGGCCGCGTACGGGGAGACCTCGGCGACGAGCTGGCCGGCCCCGTCCAGCTCGGTGAAGCCCAGCCACGGGTCGGCGTGCGCCTGGAGTGCGCGCTGCGACTCGGCGGTGCGGTGCCCCTGGTGCTGGAAGTAGCCCGCGACCGACTCGTCGGCGATGTGTCGGGCCACCGCCGGCACCTGGGCCTGCTTCATGTAGATGACGACGTCGTTCTCCAGCGCCTGGGTGTGCCCCTCCAGCAGCAGGTTGTACGACGGCAGCCCGGCCGAGCCGATGCCCACGCCCTTGCGCAGCACCACGTCCTTGATGTGCGTGGCCACCGGACGGGACTGGGCGGAGGAGGTGGGCAGCGTGCCGAGGTAGTCCTCGAACGCGGCGCAGACCCGCTCCCGGGTCTCGGCGTCGATCTCGAAGACGCCGTCGCCCAGCGAGAACCGGCGCTCGTAGTTGTCGATGGTGGTCTGCGTGGCGAGCAGGTCGACCCGGGTGCTGAGCCGCGCCTGCTGGAGCACCCGGCGCAGCACGCCGTCGGCGTTGTCCAGGGTGATCGAGCCGATCGCGTCGTCGCCACCGGCGGCGATGGCCCGCAGCTCGGTCAGGTACGACTGCGCGAAGCCGGTGACCAGGTCGCTGATCGCCCGGTCGGAGAGCGCCTTGGCGTAGCCGAGCAGCGCCACGCTGGCCGCGAGCCGCTTCAGGTCCCAGCTGAACGGCCCCACGTACGCCTCGTCGAAGTCGTTGACGTTGAACACGAGCTGCCCGGAGGCGTTCATGTACGTGCCGAAGTTCTCCGCGTGCAGGTCGCCGTGGATCCACACCCGGCTGGTGCGGTCGTCGAGGAACCGGTCGTCGGCGAAGTCGCCGACCTGGTCGGCGTAGAAGAGCGAGGCGCTGCCCCGGTAGAAGGCGAACGGCGACGCGGCCATCTTGCGGAACTTGCGCCGGAAGGCGGCCGGGTCGAGAGCCATCGACGCGCCGAACTCCTCGGTGAGTACGTCGACGATGTGGGCGGAACGCTGGTCGGCGGAGTGGTTCATGGTGCGCAGGCTAACCCCCGGTCGCCACTCTTCCGCTCGACCGGCCGGACCCTCGCCGCCCCGGCGCGGTCTCGTTGCAAACGTTTGCATGTGCGCATTCGTCGATCGTTTGGCACAGTCGTCGCGTCCCAGCTCAGGAGGATGCGATGACGATGCTGGAAAACCCCGTCCCGCCGACCGAGACCGTCGTGCCGTTGCTGCCCTGCGTCGATCCCGACGCGACGCTGGCCTTCTGGCGTGCGTTGGGCTTCGCCGTGACCTACGAGCAGAAGAAGCCCTACCTGTCCCTGGCGTTCCGGTGGAGCGGGTTCGAGCTGCAATACAAGGCCGCGTCCGGCAACGTGGATGCGGCGCTGGAGGACACCGGCGGATGCCTCGTGATGGTCGACGACGTCGCGCCCTACCACGCCGCGTTCACCGAGGCCATGCGCCGCGCGTACGGCAGGGTGCTCGACAAGGGGCTGCCCCGGATGACCCGGTACCGGCCGGGCGCCTCCCGGTTCACCGTCCTGGACCCGTCCGGAAACTCGATCGTCTTCATTCGGCGGGACGAGCCGACGGAGCTGGAGTACGGCGGTTCCAAGCGGCTCGAAGGGCTGGCCCGGGTCCTGGACAACGCGCGGATCCTGCGGGAGTTCAAGACCGATGACCGCGCCGCGTTCCGGGCGCTGAACTCGGGGCTGCGCCGCCATGGCGACGGCGCGTCGGTCGTGCAGCAGGCGACTGCGCTCGCCATGCTCGTCGAGCTGTGCACGGCCCTCGACGAGCCGGAACGGGTGGCGGAGTTCGGGGCCCGGCTCCGGCAGCTCGCCCTGACCGGGCAGGAGCGTCGTGAGGTCGAATCCGCCGTCGCCGACCCCGCCCTGCTCACGTCGTGGCTGCCGACGGGGACCTGACGCCTCGACCCGATGGTGGCCCGCCGAACTGTGCGTACCGTCGATCAAGAGGTTTCGGTGCGGTTCGATCTCCACGCCGCGACCAAACCTCTTGATCACCTCGGCTGGCGCGGAGTGGGTGGGTCGTTCAGTCGGCCGGGGGCCGTACCGGGGGCGCGGTGAGGGACTCCACCGGGCGGGGCGCGGCGTCGACCGGCGCGGCGAGCGCGTCGGGCCGGGGCACGCCGCCGATGCCGGACTGCTCGGCGGCGATCTTCTCCTGGAGACGCAGGATGCCGTGCAGCAGCGCCTCGGGCCGGGGCGGGCAGCCGGGCACGTAGACGTCGACCGGGATGAGCTGGTCGACGCCCTTGGTCACCGAGTACGAGTCCCAGTAGGGGCCGCCGCAGTTGGAGCACGCACCGAACGAGATGACGTACTTCGGCTCGGGCATCTGGTCGTAGAGCCGCTTGATCGCGGGGGCCATCTTGTCGGTGACCGTCCCGGAGACGACCATGAGGTCGGCCTGCCGGGGCCCGTGCGCGAACGGGATCACGCCCAGCCGCATGAAGTCGTGCCGGCCCATGCTGGTGGCGATGAACTCGATCGCGCAGCAGGCCAGGCCGAAGTTGAAGACCCAGAGCGAGTAGCGGCGGCCCCAGTTCAGCACGAACCGGATCGGCTCACCGAGCACTCCCGGCACCTGCACGACCGCCCCCTTCCCGAGCACCGCCCCAAGTCAACCACAGCCCGCGGCGGCACCGGTCGACCCGTCGGCGGCCGCGGGTCGCCGTCGGATCCACGACCGCGCCGGCCGCAACCGGCCGGAGCCCGGTGGAGTGTTACCGCCGCCAGACAGCCACGGTGGCTCGAACGGGGAGGGACAGTGACAGTGACGATGGGAGCCCGCGCCAACGAACCACCCCCGACGGTCGACGCGCGGGCCGCCGAGGGCGGGACGCCGATCACCTTCGACGACTTCTACCACGCGCACTTCCGGGGTGTCACCGCGCAACTCTGCGCGTACACCGGCGACCTGGGCCAGGCCCAGGACCTGGCCCAGGAGGCGTTCTGCCGGGCGCTCGCCCGGTGGGACCGGCTGGCCCGTTACGACGACCCGGTGGCCTGGATCCGGCGGGTGGCCTGGAACCTCGCGCGCAGCCGGTGGCGTCGGCTGCGTACCGCCCGCGGCCACCTGCTGCGACAGCGGCGGGTGGAGACGCAGGTCGCGGGACCTACGCCGGACCGGGTGGACATCGAGAGGGCACTCGCGGCGCTGCCGGCGAACCACCGGCGGGCCGTCGTCCTGCACTACCTGGCCGACATGTCCGTCGCCCAGATCGCGGCGCAGGAGGGGGTCGCGGAGGGCACGGTCAAGTCGTGGCTGCACCGGGGCCGCGCCGCCCTGGCCACCCTGCTCGACGAGAACCCGGAGGGAGTCGGCCATGCCTGAGCAGGACCCGCTGCGGGCGCGCTTCGCCGCGTACCGCGGAGATCTGACGGACCGGATCGACGGTCCGGGTCCGGACGCGGCCCGGCGCACGCTGCGGCGTCGCCGCCGCGCCACCGTCGCGACCGGGGCCCTCGCCGTCACGCTGGTGGTGGCCCCGATCGCCGCCGTCGCGGCGCTGCGGGACGCCGCGCCCCCGGGGCCGCCAGCGGCCACACCGACGGCCGGCCCGACGTGGTCCCCGTCGCCCGAACCCTCTCCCGACGCGTCGCGGTCACCGTCGGCACCGACCGCGCCGGACGGCCGGATCACCGGACGGCAGCTACGCGCCGTCGCACTCGACCTGCCGGCGTGGGCCGGCCGGAGCTGCGCCGACACCACGCGGGTCACCCTGCTTCCCGCCGCCACGACGGAGGTGGACCGGCCGTACCTGATCAGCGTCACGCACGGCGACGTCGACGCCGACGGCGCCACCGAGACGCTGGCCCTGCTCGGCTGCCGCATCGGCGAGGCGTCGGCGAAGCAGGTGGTCGCCTTCGACCGGGACGCCGCCGGGCGGATCGTCACGCTGGGCCGGGTGGCCCGGACGCACGAGAAGGGCGACGGCGGCTTCGAGGACGTCCGTGCCGTCGCCGTGGCCGGTGGGAAGGTCCGCATCCAGGTCGCCGACATCCAGCCCTGTTGCAGCATCCCGGCGTACTGGGCGCGACAGCAGTGGCGGACGTACGGCTGGGACGGCGAGCGGTTCACCCAGACCGCCGGGCCGACCACCTGGGGCCGGGACTCCCGCCTCACCGACCTGGCGATCTCCGCCGGGCCACTCGTCCTCGAGCCGGCGGACCAGCTCGGCCGGCGGCGGGGCACGGTGACGGTGACCGTGACCAACCGGGGTTCCGTCGACGCGGACCGTGTCGCCTTCCACGAGCTGGAGCGCGTCGGCACGCCCGACGGCGGCGACTGGGACCGGTGCGAGTCGGCCCGGGGAAGGTCGGACTGGCCGCCGTGCCTGACCGACGGGGTGCCGGCCGGGGAGCGCCGGAGCTGGACCTTCCGTTTCCGCGTCGAGCCGGAGGGTCCGGGGGCGGACGTGTCGGCCCGGGTGGTCCACCACAGCGCCGACCACCGCTACTGGCCGGACCTGGCACCCGGGGACAACCAGATCGACCTGCGGGTGGACGGATGATCCGGCGGCGGCGTCCACCCGGCGCGGTGGACGCCGCCGCCGCTCACCAGGTGGGGCGTTGCAGCAGGCCGACGAACTCCACCAGCAGCCGTTCCCGTAGCGCCGGCGGCGCGGCGTCGAGCAGGGTGTTCACCACCGCCATCCGCCCGGGCGGCGGCGCGGCGGTCCTGGCGCTGGCGCCGTCGCCGTCGCCGGCAAAGTCGGCGGGGGCGGCGGGGCCTGCGGCCTCTTCGGCACCGGCGGAGTCGGCGGCGGTGGGTGCGGGGCCGGTCAGGCCCAGTCCGGCGGCCAGGCCGGCGACCAGGTCGGGGGTGAGCGCGTCAGGGGTCAGCGTGGTCGCGAGGGCCAGCAGCTCGGCGGGGAGCGCCACCGGCCCGGCGGCCCGGGTGGCGGCCACGGCGGCGGCGAGGTCCGGGCCGAACTCGGCCACCCGCGGCGCCACCGCGGCCGTCACCGTCAGGTGCACGCTCGGCGGCAGATCGGCGTACGACAGCTGGGGCTGGGTGTGCCAGCCGCGGGCGGCCAGCTCGTCGACCAGCACGAAGAGGTCGAGACCCGCGTCGGTGGCGGTGAAGCAGACCACGGTCGACTCCGGCTCGGCCATCAGCCGCAGCCCGTCGGCCGCGCGCACGGCGTCGGCCAGGCCGGCGACGGCGTCCCGGGTGGCCGCCGCGAGCCGTAGGTACCCGTCGTCGCCGAGGTGCCGCAGGGTGGCGTACGCGGCGGCGATCGGCCCGCCGGAGCGGGTGGAGGCGATGACCGGGTTCACCATCGTGTAGCCGGGCCAGTCCGCGTACGCGAAGTACTGCGGGGCGCGCAGCGCCGCGTCGCGGTGCAGCAGCACGGACACGCCCTTTGGGGCGTACGCGTACTTGTGCAGGTCCACGGAGATCGAGGTGACCCCCGCGACGGCGAAGTCGAACGGCGGTACGTCCACCCCGAGCCGGCGCAGATACGGCAGGGTCCAGCCGCCGAAGCAGGCGTCGACGTGGCAGCGCACCCCGGCCGTGGCGGCGGCCCCGGCGATCTCGGCGACGGGGTCGACGACGCCGTGCGCGTACGAGGGGGCGGAGCAGGCCACCAGCACCGTGTCGGGGCCGATGGCGGCTGCCACGTCGGCGGCGGCCGGCCGCAGCGTCGACGCCGACACGGGCACCGTGTCCACGGCGACCCGCAGGTAGTGCGCCGCCTTGGCGAACGCGGCGTGCGCGCTGGCCGGCACCACGATCCGGGGCGCGGCGATCTCCGGGTGGGCGTCGCGGGCGGCCTTCACGGCCAGGATCAGCGACTCGGTGCCGCCGCTGGTGACGCTGCCGACGACGTCCGGTGCGGCGCTGCCGGGGCCGCCGCCGAGCAGCCGCGCGGCCGCACCGACCAGCGCGTTCTCCATCGCCAGCAGCGACGGAAAGGCGGTCGGGTCGAGCCCGTTGACGTGGGCGCTGCCGGCGTACGCGGCGGCGGCCAGCTCGTCCAGGCCGGGCACCGCCGGGTCGTAGACGTAGGCGAACAGCCGTCCCCCGTGCGTGGGCCGGTCGGCGGCGCGCAGCGCCCGTACCTCCGCCAACACGCGCTCGGCGGGCAGGCCGTTCCCGGGCAGCGCCCGCCGGTCAGCTTCGTCGTCGATCATGGAGTTGCGGTGCCCTTTCCATGCGGGTCAGCGGCTTTCGTCCCCCACCACAACCGCATGATCGGCCGGGTGGGTGTGGGGGGTCGGGTCGGGCTCGGCGGCCAGGCGGGCCGAGGTCAGGTCGTAGGGGCGGAGGAAGAGGACCGCCAGGCCCACCAGGAGGGCGGGGAGGACCGTGAAGCCGATCAGGATGCCCAGTCGGGCGGTGTCGGACTGGGTGGCCGCCGTGCCGGTGTCGGAGGAGACGTAGCCGGTGAGCTGGAGCACCAGGCCGAAGATGCCCGGCCCGAGGGCCAGCCCGAAGGTCTCGCCGGCCGTCCAGACCCCCGTGAAGACGCCGGCCTGCCGCCGGCCGGTACGCGCCGTGTCGTACGCGATGCAGTCCGGGAGCATGGCGAGGGCGAACACCTGCTGCCCGGCGTAGCCGACGCCGATCAGCGCCACCAGCGGGTAGACCGCGAGGGCGGGCAGCACCGGGGCGGCGACCAGGGCCAGCGCGCCCGCCGCGAAGATCAGCGACGCCGCGACCAGGGCGGCGAGCTTGCCGACCCGCGCGCCGACCCGGGTCCAGAGCGGCATCACCAGCAGCGCCGGCGCGACGAAGCAGGCGAACAGGATGGTCGGCCCGCCCCCGGGGTCGCGCAGGATCTGCTCGGCGAAGTAGTTGACCCCGGCGAGGACGGTGGCGACCCCGGCGGACTGCACCACGAAGCAGACCAGCAGCGCCCGGAACGGCCGGTTGCCGGCGACGACGGCGAGCTGGGCGCGCAGCGTCGGCTCGCTCTCCGCCACCGTGCCACCGGGGGCGGACCGGGTGCCGAGGAACGCGCCGACCGCGCCGAGCACGATCAGCCCGGCGACGAAGAGGCCCATCCAGCGGTGCCCGGGCAGGCCTCCGCCGCCGGCGTCGCGCACCAGCGGGGCCACCGCGCCGGAGACCAGGATGGCCAGCGCCAGCACCGCGATCCGCCAGCTCATCAGGCGGGTACGTTCGGCGTAGTCGTCGGTCAGCTCCGCCGGCATCGCCACGTACGGAACCTGGAAGAAGGCGAACGCGGTGGCCGTGGCGAGGAAGGCGACCGCCACGTACGCCCCGGCGGCCGGCCCGGCACCGAACGGCGCGGCGAAGATGGCGGCGAAGAGCACGCCGAGGGCGAGCCCGGCGACCAGCAGGTACGGCCGGCGGGCGCCCCAGCGCGAGCGGGTGCGGTCGGAAATCCGGCCGGCGACCGGGTTGACCAGCACGTCCCACGCCTTCGGCAGGAGCACCAGCAGGGCGGCCGCGCCCGCCGCGACGCCGAGGGTGTCGGTCAGGTACGGCAGCAGGAGCAGGCCGGGCACGGTGCCGAACGCGCCGGTGGCCAGCGATCCGAGTGCGTAACCGGCGTGCACCCGGCGCGGCAGCGCGCCAGCGACCGGACCTGCTCCACCCGACGGCGCGTCCATGGCGCCGAATGTTACTCACGTTATGGCACGGGTCACATCCCCTCCTCGGGGGACCAGCTCGCCGTCATGTCCACCCCGGTGCCGCGCAGCGGCGTGCCCTCGGCGCGCAGCCGCTCCCGCGCCTCCCGCTCGTGCCCGGGCGGCAGGCGGCCGGCCGAGTTCACGACCCGGTACCAGGGCACGCCCCCGCCGTGCCGGGCCATGATCGAACCGACCAGCCGCGCCGACGCCCGCCCCGAGCGTTCCGCCAGCGCGTCGGCGACCGCCCCGTACGACATCACCCGGCCGGGCGGGATCCGCTCGACGAGCTCCAGCACCGCCTCGACGTACTCGTCAGGTCTCACGACCGGCCACGATATGAGAAGGCGCCGGAGTCCGCCGGGACCGACCACGCAGAATGGGCGGGTGCGCGACATGGTCACGGCGGCCCGGCGGGTCGTCGTCAAGATCGGATCCTCCTCGTTGACCACCGCCGAGGGCGGGCTGGACGACGGGCGGGTCGACGCGCTCGTCGGCACCCTGGGCGCGCTCGCCGCCGAGGGCCGGGAGGTCGTGCTGGTCAGCTCCGGCGCGATCGCCGCCGGCCTCGCGCCGCTGGGGCTGTCCCGGCGCCCGCGCGACCTGGCCACCCAGCAGGCCGCCGCCAGCGTCGGGCAGGGCCTGCTGATCGGCCGGTACGCGACCGCCTTCGCCCGGCACGGGCTGACCGTCGGACAGGTCCTGCTCACCGTCGACGACGTGACCCGGCGGGCGCACTACCGCAACGCGTACCGCACCCTGCGCAAACTGCTCGACCTGCGGGCGGTGCCGATCGTCAACGAGAACGACACGGTCGCCACCGAGGAGATCCGGTTCGGCGACAACGACCGGCTGGCCGCCCTCGTCGCCGCTCTCGTCCACGCCGACCTGCTGGTGCTCCTCTCCGACGTGGACGCCCTCTGGACCGGCGATCCCGCCCGTCCGGGCTCCAGCCGGATCAGCGAGGTGCACGACGAGCGGGACCTGACCGGGGTCGCCATCGGCGGCGCCGGCCGGGCCGGCGTGGGCACCGGCGGCATGGTGACGAAGGTGGAGGCGGCCCGGATCGCCACCGGGTTCGGCATCCCGGTGGTGCTGACCGCCGCGCCGCTGGCCGCCCCGGCGCTGGCCGGCGAGCCCGTCGGCACCCTGTTCCACCCCAGCCGCCGGCGCCCGACCGCCCGGCTCTTCTGGCTCGCCCACGCCACCTCGCCCCGGGGCCGGCTGCACCTCGACCCGGGCGCGGTAGCGGCGGTGGTGGGCCGGCGCAAGTCGCTGCTGCCCGCCGGCATCACGGCCGTAGACGGGGCGTTCACCGCCGGCGACCCGGTCGACCTGGTGGACGCCGAGGGAGCGCCGGTAGCCCGGGGACTGGTCAACTACGACGCGGTCGAGCTGCCGGGGCTGCTCGGCCGCTCCACCACGGAACTCGCCGCGGCGCTCGGCCCGGCGTACGAACGGGAGGTCGTCCACCGCGACGACCTCGTGCTGTTGTGAGGAGTGCGCGATGAGCGTGAGCGAGCAGGCCCGGCGGGCGCGTACGGCGGCGGAGGCGCTGGCCGTCGCCACGCGTACGACGAAGGACGCCGCGCTGACGGCGATGGCCGACGCGCTGGTGGCGCGTACGCCGGAGATCCTGGCCGCGAACTCGGCGGACCTGGCGGCCGGGCGCGAGGCCGGGCTGAGCGCGGCCGTGCTGGACCGGCTCGCCCTCGGCGCGGGGCGGGTGGCGGGCATCGCCGACGCACTGCGGCAGATGGCGGCGCTGCCGGACCCGGTGGGCGAGGTGGTCCGGGGCTCGACCCTGCCCAACGGGCTGGAGCTGCGCCAGATCCGGGTGCCGTTCGGCGTGGTGGGCATCATCTACGAGGCCCGCCCGAACGTGACCGTCGACGCCGCCGGCATCTGCCTGAAGTCGGGCAACGCGGCGCTGCTGCGCGGCTCGTCGTCGGCGGCCAACTCCAACGCCGCCCTGGTCGCCGTGCTGCGCGACGCGGTGGGCGACGCCGGCCTGCCGGCGGACGCGGTGCAGCTGCTCGACGCCAGCAGCCGCGACTCGGTCAAGGAGCTGATGCGCGCCCGGGGCCTGGTCGACGTGCTGATCCCGCGCGGCGGCGTGTCCCTGATCCGCACGGTGGTCGAGGAGTCGACCGTGCCGGTCATCGAGACCGGCGTCGGCAACTGCCACGTCTACGTGGACGCCGCCGCCGACCTCGCCAAGGCCGTCGCGATCGCGCTCAACGCGAAGACCCAGCGGCTGTCCACCTGCAACACCGCCGAGTCGCTGCTCGTGCACGCGGCCGTCGCCGACGCCTTCCTGCCGCCGATGCTGGCCGCCTTCGTCGAGGCCGGCGTCACCGTGCACGGCGACGAGCGGGTCGCCGCCCACTCGGCCGCCGTACGGCCGGCCACCGACGAGGACTTCGCCACCGAGTACCTCTCGGCCGACATCGCGGTCGCCGTCGTCGACTCGCTCGACGCGGCGGTCGCGCACATCCGGCGGTACGGCACCGGGCACACCGAGGCGATCGTCACCGACTCGACCACCGCCGCCCGGGAGTTCGTGGCCCGGGTGGACGCGGCGGCCGTGATGGTCAACGCCTCGACCAGGTTCACCGACGGGGGTGAGTTCGGCTTCGGCGCCGAGATCGGCATCTCCACGCAGAAGCTGCACGCGCGCGGGCCGATGGGCCTGCCCGAGCTGACCTCCACCAAGTACGTGGTCACCGGCGACGGCCACCTGCGCAGCTGACCGCCGCCGGCTCCGGGGTCCCCGCCCGGGTGCGGGCGACCGCTAGTCTGGGTCGGGTTCGGCACGGCTTGTCTTGGGGAGGCGGCATGCTGGGCGAGAGTGCCCTGGAACAGCAACTGGCGCAGGCGCGGGCCGCGCTGCGCGAGGTGGGTGGCGCCGCCGCACCCCGGGAGCGCACGGAGTCGGTGGCCGAGGCCGCCGAGGGCCGCATCCGCGTCACGCTCGGCACCGACGGCCGGGTCAGCGCCGTCGACATCGACCCGCGGGTGCTCCGGGAGGGCTCGGAATACCTCGCGGCCGAGCTGCGCCAGGCGGTCAACGCCGCGCTCGACGGCCAGGACGACGGGGTCGCCGCCAGCGAACCGATGCCCGACCTCGCCGCGATGACCGCCACCATCGAACGCCTCCAGGACCAGGGCCTGCGGCAGATGCGGGAGATCAGCCAGGCCGTCAGCGAGACAATGCGGAAACTGCACGGGAGCTGAGCGTGGAGAGCCTCGACGTCGACCTCGACGCGCTGGGTCGCGGCGCGGACGAGCTGGAGCAGGCCAAGGAGTCCGTCCGCCAGGTCTTCGAGGGCTTCCAGGCGGCGGTCGGCGGCTACGCCGCGGCCTTCGGCGGCGACGACATCGGCTCGCTGCTGGGGGTCGCCCACCAGGCGTGCGTGGACGCGCTGGCCGAGTGCCTGGGCACGAACATCACCGAGCTGGAGAGCTACGTCGACGGCCTGCGCGGGATGGCCGACGGCTACCGCGCCGCCGAGGAGAACGCGGCCGCGTCGTTCCGCTCGATCCTCGGCTCGCTGGGCGCCTGAGCCGCCCGACCTAGGAAAGGAGTCGCGGTGGGTCTGACGCTCCCGGGTGAGCTCGCCTCCCTGCTCTCGATGCTCGGCTACGAGTGGCCCCAGTCGGACGAGACGGCGATCTTCCAGCTCGCCGGGGAGTGGACCGGCATGGCCGGCCAGATCTCCGGCTCGGTGGCGCAGCTGGAGTCGGCGGCGCGCACGGTGCTCGACAACAACCGGGGCGAGAGCTTCACCGCCTTCGCCGGCGAGTGGAACGACAAGGAGTCGGCCGCCCGCAACGTCGCCGACGTCGCCCGCCCGGCCACCGTCATCGGCGTCGGGCTGATGGTCGCGGCGGGCGTGGTGCTGGCCCTGAAGATCCAGGTGATCGTCCAACTGGCCCTGCTGGCGATCCAGATCGCGCAGGCCATCGTGACGGCGGCGGTCACCTTCGGGGCGTCCCTGCTCCAGATCCCGATCTTCAAGATGATCACGGGGATGATCATCGACCAGCTCATCGGCATGGCCGTCGAGACGGTGCTCAATGGCTAGGAAGCGGACCAGCCCGCCCCGGCAGACGCAGGCCAAGGGCGCCCGCGTCGTTTCGGCCTATCTGGAGAACGCCGACGTCTTCCGCACCGCGAAGTCGGCCGGCACGAAGCCGAAGGGCCCGGCGGTGCTGGTGCTGAAGAACCGGCCGGACTTCGACAGGCGGGACTTCGACCGCAAGGCCCGCGACCTGCAACGGCTCGGCCAGGACGGGGCGCTGAAGAAGGCGCCGTCGGACCGGGACAGCAACAAGGTCTACGACCCCTCCACGGGCAAGCGACGCACCCGCACCAACGTCTACCGGGACCGGATGATCCGCAACCTGACCAAGGACGGCCGCCTCACCCAGGACATGGGCACCCCGGAGACGAACAAGTACCTGGCCAACAAGAACGTGGTCGAGCGCCTCTACGCGGGCAAGGGGCCGATCACCGCCCGGGGCCAGGGTTACGACCCCGACCACATCCAGGAGCTGCAACTGGACGGAACGGACACGTACGATAACCTCAGGCCGATGGACGCCTGGACGAATCGCCAGCTCGGCAGCGACATCTCCGTCGCGCTGCGGGACGTTCCCGAGGGCACCCCGGTCATCGTGAAGGTGATCCCGTGACCAGCCTGCAGGACCCGGCGCGCCTGGAGCGCATCCGGGAGAAGCTCGCGCTGCTGCGGCGCCTGGAGGCCGAGCGCGGCTTCGGTGTGGTGATCGGTGAGCCGACCCCGCTGGAGCCGATCCCCGACCTGCCCGGCGTGGCCGAGGTCTACGGCCTCTTCGGCCGGCTGGCCGGCGACAACTTCCGGTTCGAGACGCCCGAGGAGATCAGCAGCCCGGCCGCCTGGGCGGCCCGCACGGTGGACGAGGACGACCCGATGGGCAGCCCGCTCGCGGTCGGCCACGAGGTGCACAGCATCCCGGAACGGCTGCGCGGCGAGATCGAGGCGGGGGCGCCCATCTACCTCGACCCCGAGGATCTCGACGTCTACTGGATGGAGCCGGACGACTACGTCTTCCAGTACGAGCACCCCGACGAGGACGTGGAGTTCACCGTCGTCGCGCCCGACGTGGCCACGTTCTTCGACGAGCACGTGCTGGGCCCCGCCTACCCGGAACTCGTCGCCGTCGTCCTCGGCCCCGGAGTCCGGGACCGGCGGCTCCGCTCCGGCCGGCACGCCGGCGAGTACGCCGACAACTGGCGGCGCCTGCTGATCGCCGCCGACCTGGCGTCCTGACGCCGCCCGCACGCCGTCCGCACCCGAGACGCGAAGGACCAACGATGGCCGCTGACCCCCGGTTCCGCTCACTGTGGAACGAGGACGAGCTCATCCCGTACCCGCGCGAGGCGTGGCTGGAGGGGGGATTCGACCCCGACCTGCTGCCCGCCGGCGACGAGATCCCACTGGACGTGGCGGTCGTCTACACCGCGTTCCTCGAAGGCGACATCGAGCTGTTCGACACGATCCAGCTCAGCACCGAGGACGGCTCGCTGGACATCCGGCTGATCGTGGTGGGCGCGGTCGCCGACAACCCCGACCTGCTCTACGTGCTCGACCCGAAGACCGGCGAGATCCTCCAGTTCGACCTGGAGCAGCAGGACGTCCAGGCCGTCAACAGCAACTTCCGCACCTTCGTCGAGTTCCTCTACCAGTTCGCGCTCTTCGTGGAGGCCGACGAGGGCAAGCCGGGCCGGGCCGAGCGGGCGGAGACGCTGCGCACCGTCCTGGAGAGCGTCGACCGTGCCGCGTTCGCCCCGGACGCCTGGTGGCCACTGGTGATCAGTCAGCTCAAGTAGGTCGGACGGGAGGCGGCCTGGGGCATACGGGCCGACGGCGGCGGCCCGGCAGACGACACGCCCCGGCCCCGGCGGCGGGCAGGTCAGTCGCGGTCAGCGGCAGGCACGGATGGCGCTCAGCGTGGCGTGCACGTCGAACTGGTGCCCGTCGTCGCTCTCCCAGCCGCCGTCGCTGCGCTGGGTCTCGGCCAGCCGCCGCCGTGCCCGTGCCAGCAGCCACTCGTCCCCGACGATGCCGACGCGGCGCAGTGTCGCGGCCAGCCAGGCCACGTCGCCCGGGGACAGCTCCGGGATGCGCTCGGCGAGGATCACCTGGATCCGCGCCGCCTCGTGGAACATCTCCTGCCGGTACAGGACGGCCGCGCTGAGCCAGCCGGCGGGCAGGAAGGACGGCCAACTGCCGTCCGGGCGCAGCCGGGCGACGAGCGACTGCGCGGCGGCGTGCACGACGCCCGCGTACGCGCCGCCGACGCGGTGGTCGAGCGGCCCGGCGGCCCGCGCGTCCAGGCCGGCGACGGTCAGCCAGAAACCGGCGTTCGCGGTCAGGTGGAACGCCGCCTCGGGGTCGCCCGGCCGGGCCCACTCGGGGGCGACCCCGGCCAGCGCCGGGTCCTCCTCCCAGCCGCCGTCGGGCAGTTGCCGCGCGGCCAGCCAGTCCAGCGCCCGGCGGGCGGCCGGACGGCCCAGCGCGCCCAGATCGTCCAACTCGGACAGTCGGAAGCAGGTGGCGTCCACGGAGGAGACCTCGCCGCCCAGCGTCGCCGGCCAGCCGCCGTCGGGCGCCTGACCGACCTCCGCGTCGTCGAGCAGCTTGTCGGGGGGCGGCGCGCCGGTGCGCAGCCGGGACAGCCGGGCGCGATCCACCGCGTCCCCGTGCGCCACGACGAACCCCACCGCCGCATCAATGTCGACCACGGCGGCAACGCTACCTGCGTAAACATGATCGCGCCTCCGCAGATCGGCCGAGGTCGCGGGGGTCGGGACGGCCCCGCCGCGACCTCGGCCGGCGCCGGGTCAGTACGCCGGCAGCGACGGGTCGATCTGCTTGATCCAGGAGAGCACGCCGCCCTGCACGTGCACGGCGTCGCGGAAGCCGGCCGACTTGAGCGCGGCGAGCGCCTCCGCCGAGCGGACGCCGGACTTGCAGTGCAGCACGATCTGCCGGTCCTGCGGCAGCTTGGCCAGCGCCTCGCCCGAGATGATCTCGCCCTTGGGGATCAGGGTCGCGCCGGGGATCCGGACGATCTCGTACTCGGCCGGCTCGCGCACGTCGACGAGGAAGATGTCCTTGCCGGCGTCCTGCCACTCCTTGAGCTCCAGCGCGGTGATGGTCGCGTCGACCACCGCCTCCTGGGCCTCCACCGACACCGCGCCGCAGAAGTCCTCGTAGTCCTCCAGCAGGTCGGTGACCGTGGGGTTCTCGCCGCAGAGCACGCAGTCCGGGTCCTTGCGGACCTTGATCTTGCGGTAGCTCATCTCCAGGGCGTCGTAGACCATCAGCCGGCCGACCAGCGGCTCCCCGATGCCGGCGAGCAGCTTGATCGCCTCGTTGACCTGGATGGAGCCGATCGACGCGCAGAGCACGCCGAGCACGCCGCCCTCGGCGCAGGAGGGGACCATGCCGGGCGGCGGGGGCTCCGGGTAGAGGCAGCGGTAGCAGGGGCCGTGCTCGGCCCAGAACACCGACGCCTGGCCGTCGAAGCGGTAGATCGACCCCCAGACGTACGGCTTGCCGAGCAGCACCGCCGCGTCGTTGACCATGTAGCGGGTGGCGAAGTTGTCGGTGCCGTCGACGATCAGGTCGTAGCGGGAGAAGATGTCCCGCACGTTCTCCCGGTCCAGCGCCGTGTTGTGGATCTCCACGTGCACCAGCGGGTTGATCTCGCGGATCGAGGCGGCGGCCGACTCGGCCTTGGAGCGCCCGACGTCGGAGACGCCGTGGATGATCTGGCGCTGGAGGTTGGACTCGTCGACGGTGTCGAAGTCGATGATGCCGAGCGTGCCGACCCCGGCGGCGGCGAGGTACATCAGCGCCGGCGAGCCGAGACCACCGGCGCCGACACAGAGCACCCGGGCGTTCTTCAGCCGCTTCTGCCCCTCCACCCCGACGTCGGGGATGATCAGGTGGCGCGAGTAGCGGCGGATCTCGTCAACGGTCAGCTCGGCGGCGGGCTCGACGAGCGGGGGCAACGACACGGTGGACTCCCCGGGATCGGCTGAAGGCGAACCGAGCCATTGTCGCTCGCACCGGCCTCGATCGGCCATGAGGAGCGACACGTCGCCCGAACTGCGGGAAGGGGAATAACTCAGGTGCCGGGAACGACCTCGCCGTCGTAGCGGGAGCCGTCCACGTACGGCCAGGCGTTGGCGGCGCAGCCGTCCAGGCCGTACGTCTGCTGCTGCATCACCGGCGCCGGTTCGCCGGGCCCCGGGCACGCCTGGTGCACCTCGCCCAGCTCGTGGCCCACCTCGTGGTTGACCACGTAGGCGCGGTAGATCGCCAGCGGCGCCCCGTAGTCGGGAACCGCCTCCAGCCAGCGCGCCAGGTTGACGATCACCTGGCCGGGGAGCCGGCACGAGGTGTAGCCCTCGGTACTCAGCCCGCCCTCGGCGCACATCCGCTCGGAGGTGTCCGGGGTGGCGAGGTAGACGGTGAAGTCGGCGTCGTCCGCCTCCGCCACCCGCCGCAGCCGCAGCTCCTCCGAGGCGATCCAGCTCCGGGGATCGCCCAGCACCTCGTCGACGGCCACGGCGAAGGAGTCGACGTCCTGGCCGGTGCCCTGCTCCACGGCCACCCGGTAGTGCAGGAGCGGCCCGTCGGTGCCCCGCACCGGGGACTCGCCGGGCGCCGTGACGAAGTCGCCCGTACCCGCGCGGGGGTAGGCGGAGGGCCGGGGCCGCTCGTCCGTTCCCGCCGCGTACGACGTGCGACGCCCGTCGCCGGTGGCCGGCACGCTCGCGCGGTCGCCGGCCCGGGCCAGCGTCACGGTGGCGGTCGCCGCGAGCAGCAGGAGTACGCCGAACCCCACCACGCGCCGCCCGTGGAGCGGGGCCGACGGTCGGGGCGGAGTCGCGCGGCGGGCCGGGCCAGGCGGGTCGCAAGGGGACGACGACGTCATGAGCCGAGCGTTGCACACCAATCGGGCATTGCGCCGCGTAAAACGCGAATCCCGCTCAACCCCCGACTGTGCCGCGTGCTCGTTCCTCCTCGCCGTGCCCGTCGGGGCCTTGCGTCAGAGCCGGGGCCCCGCGTACCGCCGCCCGTCCCGGTACGGCCAGGGGTTCGCGACGCAGCCGTTGAGGAAGAGCGTCTGCTGCATCATGACCGGCGCCACCCGCCCCCTGCCGGGGCAGCGCTCGTGCCGGTGCCCCAACTGGTGCCCGACCTCGTGGTTCACCACGTACGTCCGGTAGACCGACAGCGGCACCTTCGCGCTCACGAAGTGCGGCACCGAGAGCCGCCAGCGCTCCAGGTTGACGATCACCTTGCCGGGCGCCCGGCAGGACGTGTAGGGCCGCCCGCCCACCCGGATGTCGACCCCTCCGGCCGCGCACATCCGGCCCGCCGTCCTCGCCGTGGCGAGGTAGACCGTGAAGTCGTGTCGGGAGGCGGCACCCACCTGCTGCAACCGCAGCTCGCCGTCGACCCAGCTCCCCGGCCCGGCGAGCGCCCGCTCGACGGCGGCGGCGAACTGGCCCGCGTCCTCGCCGGCGCCCGACTCCACGGCGACCCGGTAGCGGCGCAGCGTGCCGGCGTCGCCCAGCACCGGGCCCGTCCGGTCGTCGTAGCCGAAGCTGCCCCGGCCCGCCGACGGCACCGGCCCGGGCAGCCGGAGCACGGCCGGCGGGGGCGCGGCGGCCGAGGGCGACGCGGCGGGCGACGACGGCGAGGCCGCCGCCGGCGCGAGCATCGGCGCGGGGGCCAACTCCTCGGGCGTGAGCGCCTCCGCCCCGACGTCGGCACGCCGGTCGGCGATCACCGCCACCGCCGCGCCGACCGCGAGCACCAGCGCGACCAGCTCCACGAGCCGTCGCCGGCGCGCCGGCCGACGGTGTCGCGCGCGGGTCAGGTCCACGCCGGCGTCGCGCGGGGGTGAGCCGGCCGGGGCACGGCGGCGGCCGTCGGCGGAAGCCGGGGCACGGCGGGTCGGGGTGGGGCGACGGGCAGGGGGCATCCCGGTCAGCCTGCCATGTCGGACCGCTCGGCGGTGTCCCCCGTTTCGGTGAGCAGGCCCAACACGGCCCGGGCCACCAGGCGCGGCACCTCCAGCTGGGCCACGTGACCGACGCCGTCGAGCATCAGCAGCCGGCTGTCCGGCACGACCCGCGCCGTCTGCGGCGCCACCCGCACGTCCACCAGCCGGTCGGCCCGGCCCCCGACGACCAGGGTGGGCGCCGCGACCGTCGCGGCGAGCCGCCACAGCGACCCGGACCCCGGCAGGTACGACCGCAGGAAGCTGGAGACCAGCCCACGGAACGTCCGCACGTACGCGGCGGCGTAGTGCGGGACCTCGTGGCGCACCCGGATCTCCTCCAGCGCCTCCTCCCGGCGCTGGTCGCTGATGCGGCTGAGGTCGGCGACGCACGACTCCATCACCTGCTGGGCCATCACCTCGGGCGCGATCTGGGCCAGCCGCCAGGCCGCCAGGCGCTCGCCGCGGGGGATCGCCAGCAGCGGCAGCATCCGGCCCTGCAACGAGCGCCGGAAGTCCAGGAACGGCAGGGCCGGCGAGATCAGCGTCAGGCTCCGGACCAGGTCCGGCCGCACCCCCGCCACCTGCACCGAGATCGCCCCGCCCAGCGAGTTGCCGAAGAGGTGCACCGGCCCGCGACCCGAGTGCTCGATCCAGCGGATCACCCGGTCGGCGAAGGCCGGGACGGTGTACCGGCGGCCCGGCTCGCTGCGGCCGAACCCGGGCAGGTCGATGGCCTGCCCGTCGAGGCGGTCGGCGAGCAGGTACGCCAGATCGGTCCAGTTCTGCGACGAGCCGCCGAGCCCGTGCACGTAGAGCGCGGGCTCCGCACCGGGCGCGGTGGCGGGGGTGTCCCGCACGTACGTCACCGTGCCGTCGAGGCGTACCTCCCGCCCCGGCCAGGGCGGTGGCACGGAATGCCCGGGGAGCAGGTGGTCCGGCCGAAGGGTGGCGCTCTTCATGACTCCAGTCTGCCCGAGGTGCCGCCCGGGGCGCTCAGGCCAGCAGCGCCTCGAGCCGGCGGTTGACCGCGGCCAGGGTGGCCCGGACGACCGCCTGCCGGGGATCGCCGGCGACCAGCGCGGAGCCGACCAGCTGCTCCACCCAGCCGTCGCAGACCAGCAGCACCACGACGGTCGCCACGTCGCAGTTGCCGAAGGGCACCACGGCGGCGTGCTCGACGAAGCAGCGGCCCCGGTCGGGGCCGGCGTCGGGGGCACGCTCACCGCCGCGCAGCAGCTCGTCGACCGCCGCCGCGGCAGCCACCGCGCACAGCCGCAGCACGTAGCCGTCGACGGCCGGCCCGGTCGAGTAGCCGGCGGCGCTCTCCCCGCCCGCGAGCAGGCGTACCTCCACCGTGGCGTCGAGCCCGAAGGTGCTCACCTGGACGTGGTCGATCACCACCCGGGGACCCACCGCGCCGCCGGTGTCCAGCGGCCGCGACGGCGCGGTCTCCGTCGTCGTCACCTGCCCACCGGAGTACGACGTGCCGACGGTCGCCGGGACACCGGACGCCGCCCCGGCCGGGGCGGCCGAGACCGAGCCCGGCTCCTCCACGGTGGCCCGGCCCCGGTGCGGGGCCGCGGGCTGCCGGCGCCGACGCGGGCCCTCGGTCTCGGGACGCGGTTCGGTGCGGGTCGGCGGGGCCTCCGGCGGGCTGCCGGCCACCCTGCCGCCGGGCACCCGGGGCTCGGCGGAGGACGGCTCGCCGGTACGCGTCGCCGGGCCCGCTGACCTGGGCTCGACACCGCGCGGCTCGGCCGAGCGGCGGCGTACCGGCGGGGCGGGCGCGGCCGGCATGCCGGGCAGGTTCTGCGGCGCGGCGGCCAACCCCATCCGGTCCTGGAGCAGGCGGGCGACCTGCCGGCTCACCTCGGCCGGGTCGGCCCCGTCGGCGAGGTCGAGCCGCAGGCTGTGCGCGCCGGCCGGGGTGCGACGCAGCGCCGCGTCGCGGACGCCGGCCACACCGCGGACGGCGTCGAGGATGGCGTTGACGTCGAAGCCCTCCGGGCGCTCCCGCAGCGGGGCGGGCTCGTCGTCGCGGCGCAGGTGGGTGGCGATGCGGGCGAGTTCGGGGGTTTCGGCGGGTGGCTCCACGGCTGGCGGCTCCGGCACGACGGGCACGTCCGGCTCGGCGGGGACGCGCTGCGGCAACACCGCCGACGCCGGCTCCGGCGCCTGGTCGGCGGCGGCCGGCGGGGCCGTCGGCACCGGCTCGGAAGCGGATCGACGGGCCGCGTAGGAGGGTGCACCCGTCGGGGCGGGCAGGGACGGATCGCGGTCACGCCGCCCGAACCCGCCGGTGGCGGCCTCGGCGCCGGGGGCCTGGGGGCCGACCGGAGCTACGGGGGGCGGCTCGACGCTCTCCGGCCGGAGCCGGAACGGCCGGGTCACCCGCTCCGGGGCGTCCTCCGCGCGGGGCGCCGCCTCCGGGGCGTACGCGAGCGGGGGCGCGCCCGCCGGCGCGGGGACGGAACCGCCGGCGGCCCAGGCCGGCCGCTCGGTCGGAACCGCCTGCTCGGCGTCGGGCCCGGCCGGCCGCTCGTACGACGGTCGGGGCACTGAAGCGGTCGGGGCGGCTTCGTAGGGGCGGCCGGGCTCGCGGGGCGGCTCGTAGGGCCGGGCGGGCTCGGCGCGCAGCGGCTCGTACGGTCGATGCGGCTCGCCGGCCCAGGCCGGAGGCTGTTCCTCGCGGGAGCGCCGCCCCGCCGGCTCGGGCTCCTCACGGGACCGACGGCCGACGGACTCGGGCTCCTCCCGGGAACGGCGGCCGACGGGCGCGGCCTCCTCGCGGGAGCGCCGCCCCGTCGACTCGGGCTCCTCGCGGGACCAGGGCGGCGCCCACGCGGCGCCCCAGCTCGGGCGGTTCCAGTTCGGGCCGGTCCAGTCGGGCTCGGTCGTCGGCGGCCACTCGGCGGCCGACTGCCGCGGGGCGCCCGTCTCCGGGTCGGACGACGCTGCCCGGTCGGGGTGCTCGGCAGCGGCGGCCGGATCGGCGGCCGGCGACTGGTTCGGCTCCGCGCCGACGCCACGGCCGGCGCGATCGTGCCCGGCGGCGCGCGACGCGCGGTCCTGCCCGGGCCCAGCCGCCGTGCGGTCCTGGTCGTACGCGTCCGGCGCCCGGTCCTGGCCGCCGGCACCTGGCGTCCGCTCGGCGCGGCGGCCGCCCTGGCCCGGCCCGCCGGTGGCGCGGTCCTGGCCGGATTCCCCGGACGCGCCGTCCGAGCCGGCGGCGACCGGGTAGGGGCCCTGGTCCTCACGGAAGGCGCGCTCCGCGCCCAGCGCGCGGTCGACGCCGGTGACCCGGTCGCCCCCCTGGTCGGCTGCGGCGGGTGCGGCGTCGACCCGTTCGGTGGACGAAGGCTCGGCCGGCGGCGGGAAGGGACGCGGGTCGTGGGCCGGCGGCTCCGGCGGGAAGCGGTCGCTCCAACCGCGCGCCGGGCCGGCGGCAGACGGGGGCCCCTCGGCGGCGCGGTCGACGGTCGGCGCGTGGAAGCCGGGCGGCACCTCGAAACCGCTGGCGGCGGTGCCGACGGGCGGGACCTGGACGGCCGGGGGCGCCGAGGTCGGCAACCCGGGGTCCGACCAGCGGGTCTGGCGGCCGGTCGACGGGTCGTCGGAGGAGCGCCGGACCGGACCGGGCTCGGGGTCGGTGAACCCGTGCTGCGGCCCCGGCGGCTGCTCGGCCGTCGGCGCCGGGCGCTGCGCGGGCACCACCAGCCGGTCGTTGCCCGGGTCGCGGCGCTGCTCGCCGTGGATGCCGGGCGGGGCACTCACCGGGGCCTGGCGGTTGACCGGAGCGTCGTCGGCGGCGTGGTCGACGCCGTTGGCGCGGTGGCCGTTGACCCGGGCCGGTGGCTCGGCCGGCAGGCCGGGCAGCGGTGGCGGCAGGTCGCCGTGGCGCGGCGACGAGGCGGCCCAGCCGGGGCTCTGCTCGGGCGGACCCCACGGCGAAGCCGGCTCGCGGGTGCCGGAGATCTCCCCGCCCCGGGCCCAACCGGCCGCCGAGGGCTCCCACCCGCTGCCGGAACGGGCCAGGTCGTCCTGCGGACCCGTGCCGTCGCCGTGCTCTCCCGGGGTGGCGGCACCGGGTTGCCCTGTTTCACTCACCGCGCGCTCCTTGGTCGCCCCCGCTGAGGCTACCGTGTGGTGACAGTGGCGATAAGTTACGGCGGCGGGCCAATTCCGCGACGGGTCCCGGGCCCCGACCGGTTCGGGTGAAATGCCGGCTCGTACGAAGAACTCGGAGGTTCCCATGACCGCTGTGGGGAACGGTGCCCAGACCGCCGGCCGGCCCACCCGCCTGCCCCGTTCCGCGCGCCGCAAGCAGTTGCTCGCCGCGGCCCAGGAGGTGTTCGTCGCCCAGGGCTACCACGCGGCCGCGATGGACGACATCGCCGAACGGGCGGGGGTCTCCAAGCCGGTGCTCTACCAGCACTTCCCCGGCAAGATGGAGCTCTACCTCGCCCTGCTGGACACGCACTGCGACGCGATCCTCGCGAAGGTGGACGACGCGATGCGCGGCACCAACGACAACAAGGAGCGCGTCGGCGCGTCGGTGCGCGCGTACTTCGACTTCGTCGACCACGAGAGCGAGGCGTTCCGTCTCGTCTTCGAGTCGGACCTGCGCAACGACCCGGCGGTGCGCCAGCGCGTCGAGCGGGTGGAGCAGGGCTGCATCGCGGCGATCACCGACACCATCATCTCGGACACCGGGATCAGCCGGGCGCACGCCGAGCTGCTCGCCTCGGGCCTGGTCGGCGCGGCCGAGACCGCCGCGCAGTTCTGGCTGGCCCGGGGCCGGCAACTGCCCAAGGCCGAGGCGGAGGCACTGGTCGCGGCGCTCTCCTGGCGGGGCATCGCCAGCTTCCCGCTGCAAGGTGAGTCAGCCTGAACATCCGGCCCCGAGATCGGATAGCCTTCCCATCGGCGGCTCTTTCGCCCGAATGAGGAGGCACAGTGGAGGTCAAGATCGGCGTGCAGTACGCGCCCCGTGAGCTGGTCCTGGAGAGCGCGCAGTCGCCGGCCGAGATCGAGCAGATCGTGACCGACGCCTTCGGCAAGGACGAGGGCACCCTCTCCCTGACCGACGAGAAGGGCCGGCGGGTCATCGTGCCGGTCAACAAGGTCGCCTACGTCGAGATCGCCGAGGCGTCGCCGCGCGCGGTCGGGTTCACCGTCCGCTGAGTGGTCCGGTCGGCCGCGACGGGTGGCCGGACGGTCGCCCGTCGCGGACCGCCGGTCGCGGTCAGTTGTTCAGCCCGGCGGCGGTCATCCGCGTGGTGTGTGCCGCGGTCAGCCGCCGGAACAGTTCCGGCACGTCCACCCGCCCGCCGCGCGTGACGAGCGCGGCGAACGCCCCGCCCTCGGCGGCGGCCACCCGGCCGGCCTGCGACAGCGCCTCGCCGAGCAGGCGCCGCGCCCACATCGAGAGCCGGCCGGCCACCCTGGGGTCCGCCTCGACGGCCGCCCGGATCTCGGCGACGGCGAAGTCTGCGTACGACGAGTCGTGCAGCACGTCGAGGACGAGCTGACGGTCCGGCTCGGCCAGCGTCGCGGCGACCCCCCGGAGGAAGTCGTCGGTGATGGCGTCGCCCACGTACGCCTTCGTCACCGCCTCGGCCCAGTCCCGCGGCTCGGTCGAGTCGTGGTACGCCTGGAGCGGCCCCACGTAGGGCGCCATGGCGTCGTCGGGCAGTACGCCGAGCGCGGCGATCCGGTCGGCCAGCCGCCGGTAGTTGCCGATCTCGGCGGCGGCCATCTCCCCCAGCGCCGCCCGCCGGCGCAGGTCCGGGGCGAGTCGGGCGTCGACGGCCATCCGTTCGAAGGCGAGCAGCTCACCGAGGGCCACCAGGCCGAGCAGATCGACGACGGCACGGTCGGGCAGATCGGTCTCGGACACGAGCGCAGGCTACCGCCCGCCGGCAACCCGGTCGGAAGTGACGCAAGTCACACCCACCGCCCCCGGCGTGGCGCGTGCGTACGGAATCAGGACGACTCCGGGCCGGTTCAGGTAGCATGGAGCAGTTGCCGCGGGCGCCGACCTGGCCAGCCTGATCCGCGCGATCAGGCGGTTCGATCGAGTGTGAGGCCCGCGGCGCGCGTGCGGCCCGGTCCGGCAAGGCAGTCAGCCGCCGACCGTGTGGCCCGCGCCACACCGAACGCGCCCTGAGGACATGACGGGGCGCACCCACGAGAGGGCACCCCCAAATCCACATGAGCGAGCTGACTCAGGACCTCATGGACGGCCAGGAACTGGCCGCCACCGCCCCGGTACGCCCGGAGGCACCCACCTTCGCCGAGCTGGGCGCGCGTCAGGAGACCGTCGACGCGTTGGCCGCGGCCGGCATCACCCGCGCCTTCGCCATCCAGGAGTACGCGATCCCGATCGCGATGCGCGGCGTCGACATGATCGGCCAGGCGCCCACCGGCACCGGCAAGACCCTCGGCTTCGGCGTACCGCTGCTGGAGCGGGTCTTCGCGCCGGGCGAGGGCAGCGACGGCGTGCCGCAGGCGCTGGTCGTCGTACCCACTCGTGAGCTGGGCATCCAGGTGGCCAAGGACCTCGCCGCCGCGGGCCGGACCCGGGGCGTGCGCGTGCTGCCGATCTACGGTGGCGTGGCGTACGAGCCGCAGATCGACGCGCTGCGCAAGGGCGTCGAGATCCTGGTCGGCACCCCCGGCCGCCTGATGGACCTGCAGAAGCAGAAGCACCTGCGGCTGGACCGGGTCCGCGCGCTGGTGCTGGACGAGGCCGACCGGATGCTCGACCTGGGCTTCCTCGACGACGTCGAGAAGATCCTGGCGATGCTGCCGGAGGACCGGCAGACCATGCTCTTCTCGGCCACGATGCCGGACCCGATCGTCACCCTGTCCCGGCGCTTCCTGCGCCAGCCGATGACGATCCACGCCGGGCACACCGCCGAGACCGGCCCGTCGCCGCAGACCGAGCAGCTGGCCTACCGCACCCACTCGATGAACAAGGTCGAGATCGTGGCCCGCATCCTCCAGGCCGAGGGGCGCGGGCTGACCATGATCTTCACCCGCACCAAGCGGGCCGCCGACCGGGTCGCCGAGGACCTCGACTTCCGGGGCTTCGCGGTCGCCGCCGTGCACGGTGACCTCGGGCAGGGCGCGCGCGAGCGGGCGCTGCGGGCGTTCCGGGCTGGCAAGATCGACACCCTGGTCGCCACCGACGTCGCCGCGCGCGGCATCGACGTCAGCGGCGTGACGCACGTCATCAACTACGACTGCCCCGAGGACCAGGACACCTACACCCACCGGATCGGTCGTACCGGCCGGGCCGGGGCGACGGGCGTCGCGGTGACCTTCGTCGACTGGGACGACATGCCCCGCTGGCGGATCATCGACAAGACGCTGGGCCTGGACATGCCGGAGCCCCAGGAGACGTACCACACGTCCCCGCACCTCTACACCGAGCTGCACATCCCCACGGACGTCAGCGGCACCCTGCCGACCGCCGAGCGCACCCGCGCCGGGCTGTCGGCCGAGGTCGAGGAGGACCTCGGCGGCGGACGCTCCCGCCGGGGCGAGGGCGGCCGGGGCGCCCGGCGCGGCGAGGGTCGCGGTCGCGGCGACCGCCGTCCGGGCCGCGCCGGTGGTGCGACCGACGCGCCGGTGACCGACGCGCCCGCCGACGCCGCCGAGGAGGGCCCGCGCATCCCGCGTCGCCGTCGTCGTCGCCGTGCCGGCGAGACCGTCGCGGGCGAGCCGACCACGGTGATCGCCGCCGAGGCGGGCGAGACCCCGGCCGCCGCCGAGGGCGAGGCCGCGAAGCCCCGCCGCCGCCGGCGCCGTCGTGGTGGTGGCTCCGCCAGCGGTACGCCGGCCGAGGCGACCGCCGACTGACCGACGCACGTCACCCGAGATCCCCCGGACCCGTGTCCGGGGGATCTCCTCGTCCGGACGGGCACTTGCCCCGGCGGACACTGACCCCGGACGGGCACCGGCCCTGGGCGGACGCCGACCCGGGCAGACACTCACCCCAGGCGGACACCTGGCCCCGTGGGGCACCGGCCCCGGGGCGGGTGCCCCACGGGGAAGAGCCCCGGCGGGCACCCCGTGTGCCGGGGAAGTCGCCGGTCGACGAGGAAGATGGAGCAATGCCCGAACCGCTGGACGCCGCCCTGACCGAGGTCCGGGCACTGCTGCTCGACCCGGCACTCACCCGCGCGGTCGCCGCCGGCCGACGCCGTGGTCACCGGCCCTCGATGGTCCGCGCCGAACTGCGGCCGGTCGCGCTCAAGGCCGGCGCCCGGTTGCAGATCTCCACCTCCGACGGCTCCCGCCCGTACACCCGCAACGTGGCCCCGGGCCCGGAGGCGGACGCGGCGGTGGACGCGCTGCTCGCCGAGCCGTTCGGCAACTGGCACGTGGAGACGGCCGACGCCACGCTCCAGTTGCGGGTCACCAAGTCCGGCGAGGCGCAGGTGCACCGGGCCGCCGCGAGCCGGCCGGCCGCCGAGCCGGGTGGGCACGACCGGGCGAAGGAGTACCTGCTCGATCCCGGCGACCCGATCTTCGCCGAGATCGGTGGCTCGGCGGCGAAGCGCCGCCAGGTCGACGCGTTCCTGCGGGCGCTGGCGGCGACCCTGCCGGACGACCTGACCGGCCCGCTGCGGGTGGTCGACCTAGGCTGCGGCAACGCCTACCTGACCTTCGCCGCGTACCGGTGGCTCGCGCAGCGCGGGCTCGACGTCGAGCTGGTCGGCGTGGACGTCCGGGAGGACCAGCGGCGACGCAACACCGAGCTGGCCGAGCGGCTGGGCTGGGCGGACCGGGTCAGCTTCGTGGCCGGCACCATCGCCGACGCCGTCGTGGAGCCCGCCCCCGACCTGGTGCTGGCCCTGCACGCCTGCGACACCGCCACCGACGAGGCGCTGGCCCGGGCGGTGCGCTGGAAGGCCCGCTGGGTGCTCGCCGCGCCCTGCTGCCACCACGACGTCGCGGCCCAGCTCCGCGCGCGGCCGGCCCCGGCTCCGTACGAGCTGCTGACCCGGCAGGGCATCCTCCGCGAGCGCTTCGCGGACGTCCTCACCGACGCGCTGCGGGCCGGGCTGCTCCGGCTGCACGGCTACCGGGCCGAGGTGGTGGAGTTCGTCGACTCCCGGCACACCCCGCGCAACCTGCTCATCCGCGCGCGACGCACCGGCACCGCGCCGACCGTCGCCCAGCGGGCGGAGTACCGGGAACTCATCGACCAGTGGGCGGTGACCCCACGGCTGGCGGCCCTGCTGCCACCGCTGCCCTCGCCGGGCACCGCCCCCGACGCCCCGGTGCCCGACGACGTCGCGGCCGCCCACTGACGGGACGCCGCCCGGACCGGCCGCCCGCCTGAGCGGCGGTCCTCGGATGTGATCCGCGCCATTGGAGAGGGCGGAACATCCCATACACGAGACGGTCTGGTCGGTCAGTCAATCGTTTCCTTACCTTTCCGTACTACCCTCGAGGGCGCACCGCCGGGTGCCGGCCGGGAGGGAAGACCCGCAGGGATGGGTTCCGTAGAGGTTTCGCCGCAGATGGCCTTCGCACGTTTCGTGCGGCGCGCCATCGACGACGCCCGCGAGGAACGCGGCTGGACCGTCACCGACCTGGCGTCCCACACGGGCGTCGGTCGGTCGACCGTGTTCCGTTGGCTCGCCGGGGACTGGCAGGACTACCCCGAGCTGGCGAAGGTGCGCGGCTTCTGCGCAGCGCTGGACCTGCCGGTCGCGGCGGCGTTCCGCGCGCTCGGTCTGCCCGACGCCGGTGCCGCACCCCGCCGCCGCGCCGACGACGGCCCGGTCGAGGCGGACGTCCGGGTGATCCTGCAACGGCTGGCCGACCCCACCGTGCCGGCCGAGGAGAAGCACCACATCCGCGACCTGCTGCGCTACCTGGCCCGCCGCCCCATCCGCCGCGCCGGCTGAGCACCCCACCGCCACCCGGTGCGCGCCCCGGTGATCAGGACGCTGTGGACGCTATCGGGCGCTCTTGAGGTCCACGGTGTCCTGATCACCTTCGGGCCAACCCGGCCAGCCCACAGTCAGGCCACCGTGACCGTGAACTCGGCGGTCCGCACCACGCCGGCGACCTGGAAGTCCAGGTAGAGCCGGTAGCGGCCCGGGTCGGGCGCGGTCACCCAGAACGTCACTGCCCCGTCGACCGGCTGCGGTTCGGGGTGGACGTGCAGGTAACCGAGATCCCCCTCGCGCAGGGCGACCAGGTGCCCGTACGCGCCGAGGTAGCGCTCCAGCGCCGGGCGCCCGCCCGCCGAGTCGACGCGGAACGTCAGCGGCACGGTCACGCCGGCCTGCGGCGTGCCCTGGTAGCTGACGGTGAACCCGTCGACGGTGGCCGAGGACGCCGGTGCCGGCAGCGGCCTCGGCTGGTAGCCGCCCGGCGCGGTCAGGTCGACCCCGAGGGTCACGGCGGTCTGCCGGCCGTCGTCGGCGAGCGCGGTGAAGTCGGCGTACGCCCGCCAGACCCCGGCCTGCGGCAGGTTCAGCGGCACCGACCAGGTGCCGTCGGCCGCCATCGTCGGATGCAGGTGCTGGTAGCCGGTCAGGTCGCGCCGCACCACGATCAGGTGCATCGGCTTGTCGTGCACGACCGCGAACCGGGTCACCGGCCGACGTTGCGCGTCCCGCACCTGGAAGCGCAGCTCGCCCGGACGGCCGGCGGTGAACGCGGCGGCCACCGGGGTGAGGGTGTAGCCCGCCGAACTGACCGAGAGGCCGCCCGCCTGCGCCGCCGCGGCCTGGTCGGCGCCGTGCTCGTGGGCGCCGGTGCCCGGCGCGTGGCTGTGCCCGGTGAGGGCGCTGTCGGTTCCCACCGCCGCGGAGGGGCCGCCGCCGTTGAGCCGGCCGAGGCCGAAACCGAGCAGGACGGCGAGCACCAGCCCGCCGACGACCAGCGCCAGCCGGAGGGTGCTCCGGTCCGGCACGGCCGACACGTGCTCCGGGGCGGTGGTCATGCCGTCCGGCACGTCCGTTGCGTGGTCGGGCGCCGCCGACACCTGGTCAGGCACCGCCGCCGTCCCGGTCACGGCCGTGCTGCTCATCGGTCATGCCGCCCACGCTACCGCCCGTCGGCACGACGCCGGCCCGCCAGCGGTGCGGCGTGGCGACGGTCGCAGTCCGCTCCCGCCGGGAACTTTCCCGATCGCTGCTCGACCGACGTCGCCGCAGCTCGGGCCCTGCCGGGAAGCATCGGCGGCGCGGGCGGCTCAGCCGGCCACGGCCAGCGCGAGGGGGAGCACGTCGGGGGCGCCGGCCCGGCGCAGCTCCCGGGCGGCCATCGTCATCGTCCAGCCCGAGTCGACCAGGTCGTCGACGAGGAGCACCGGCCCGTCGAGCCCGGCGAGGGCGTCGGCCAGTTCGTCCGGCACGGCGAAGGCGCCGTGCAGGGCGCGTACCCGCTGGGCGCTGTTGCCGCGCGGGCCCCCGGCGGGCGCGCCGACCGACGTCACCTGCCCGAGCAGCGGCAGCCGGCCCACGGCGGCGATCCGCTCGGCGAGCGAGCCGACCAGGCGGGGCCGGCGACGCGAACCGACCGCCACCACGCCGACCGGGCGGCGCGGCCACCGCTCGTCGCCGTGCGCCCACGCCTTGAGCACCTCGACCACGGCGGCGGCCACGTCGTCGGGGACGGCCACGTCCGCCGCCTCCGGCCCGACCAGGTCACGCAGCCGGCCGCCCCACCCGAGGTCGGACAGCCGCCCCACCGCGCGCCCCGGCAACGCCTGCTCCGCCGGGGCGATCCGCCCCTTCAGGGGTACGCCCACCGCCTCCAGACCGGTCGGCCAGAGCTTCTTCGGCGCGATCTCCACGCCGGGCCGGCCGAGGAAGGTCTGCGCGGCGCTCAGCGCGGCGTCCGACACGTCGGCCGTGAAGAGCGGGCCGGCGCAGCGGTCGCACCGGCCGCAGTCGGCGGCCCCCGCGTCGTCCAGGCACTCGCGCAGGTAGCGCAGCCGGCAGTCGGCGGTGGCCGCGTACTCCCGCATGGCCTGCTGCTCGGCGGTGCGTGCCTCGGCGACGCGGCGCAACCGGGCCTCGTCGTAGACCCAGGGCTCACCGGTGGCCAGCCAGCCGCCGCGCACCCGGCGGACCGCGCCGTCGACGTCGAGCACCTTGAGCATCAACTCCAGCCGGGCCCGCCGCAGGTCGACGATCGGTTCGAGCGCCTGGGTGGAGAGCGGGCGGTCGGTGTGCAGGGCGGCCAGGACGGCACGGACCTGCCCCTCCGGCGGGAAGGCGAGCGAGGCGAAGTAGCGCCAGATGGCGGCGTCCTCGGCGCCGGGCAGCAGCAGCACCTCCGCGTGCGCGACGGCCCGGCCGGCGCGGCCGACCTGCTGGTAGTACGCGATCGGGGACGGCGGCGCGCCGAGGTGCACCACGAAGCCGAGGTCGGGCTTGTCGAAGCCCATGCCCAGCGCGCTGGTGGCGACCAGCGCCTTGATCTTGTTGTCCAGCAGGTCCTGCTCGGCGGCCCGCCGGTCGGCGTCCTCGGCCTGGCCCGTGTAGGAGGCGACGGCGTAGCCCCGGGACCGCAGGAACTCGGCGGTCTCCCCCGCCGCGGCGACCGTGAGCGTGTAGACGATGCCCGAGCCGGGCAGCCGGTCCAGGTGGTCGGCGAGCCAGCCCAGCCGGTGCGCCGGGCTCGGCAGCTCGACCACGCCGAGGCGCAGCGACTCCCGGTCGAGGCTGCCGCGCAGCACGAGGGCGTCGCCCAACTGCTCCGCCACGTCGGCGGTGACCCGGGCGTTGGCGGTGGCCGTGGTGGCCAGCACCGGGGTGCGCTCGGGCAGGTTGCCCAGGAACGTACGCAGCCGGCGGTAGTCCGGCCGGAAGTCGTGCCCCCAGTCGGAGACGCAGTGCGCCTCGTCGACCACCAGCAGGCCGGTGGTGGCCGCCAGCTTCGGCAGCACGGTGTCCCGGAAGTCCGGATTGTTGAGCCGTTCCGGGCTGATCAGCAGCACGTCCACCGCGCCGGCGTGGATCTCGGCGGTGATCTCGTCCCACTCGTCGAGGTTGGCGGAGTTGATGGTGCGGGCCCGGATGCCGGCGCGGGCCGCCGACTCGACCTGGTTGCGCATCAGCGCCAGCAGCGGCGAGACGATCACGGTGGGGCCGGCGACGCCTTCTGCGCCGGTCGCCTCCCGGTCCCGCAGCAGGGCGGTGGCCACGAAGTAGACCGCCGACTTGCCCCACCCGGTGCGCTGCACGCAGAGCACCCGGCGGCGGTCGACCACCAGCGCCTCGATCGCCCGCCACTGGTCCTCCCGAAGTCGGGCGTGCTCGCCGGCCAGCCGCCGCAGCACCGCCTCGGCCCGCTCCCGTACCGCCGTCCGATCCTGGCTCATCCGGCATTTCTACCAGCTACGCCGGACGTCCCCGCCGGACGACGGGGCCGAGCCGGCAGGGGTCAGGCCGGCTCGCGGGACACCGCCGCCCGGACCGCCTCGACCAGGCTGGTCGTGCGGGGGTCCGGGCCCATCGTGACGCGGAGTCCGCTCGTCACGTACCCGAAGGCGACGCCGCTGGCCGGGTCGGCGTAGCCGAGCGAGCCGCCGTGGCCGGGGAAGCCGAAGGCGGTCGGCGACCACCACGGCTGTTCGGGCAGCGGCAGGCCGAAGCCGAGCGCCGGCCGGGTCGGCACCAACAGCACCCGGTCGACTCCGCCCGCCTGCTGCCGAATGGCGGCGTCGAGGGTGGTCGCGTCGAGGATCCGGACGCCGTCGACCTCGCCGATCAGGCCCGCGTAGAAGCGGGCCAGCGACGAGGCGGTGCAGATGCCGTTCACCGAGGGGATCTCGGCCGCCCAGGCACGCGGGTCGACGAGGTCGAGCGGCGGGTCGGTCACCATCGTCGAGCGGACCACCAGCGAGGTCGGATCGGTGTACGCCGCGAGCGCCTCCGGCGCCACCCCGGCGGCGGCGGGCGGAGCGGCCGGCTGTTCGACGAGCCGGGCGACCCGGTGCGCCTCGGAGGCGGGCAGGCCGACCCAGAAGTCCAGGCCCAGCGGTGTGGCGATCTCGTCGGCGAAGTACGTGCCGAGGCTGCGGCCGGAGACCCGGCGTACCACCTCGCCGACCAGCCAGCCGTAGGTGAGCCCGTGGTAGCCGTGTGCCGTGCCCGGCTCCCAGGCCGGCGCCTGGGCCGCCAGCGCGGCGACGACCGGCTCCCAGGTCAGTGCCTCCGCCTGTGGAACCGGACGGTCGAGCACCGGCAGCCCCGCCTGGTGGGACAGGAGCCAGCGGACCGGGACGGCGTCCTTGCCGGCCGCAGCGAACTCCGGCCAGTACTCGGCGACGGGTGCGTCCAGGTCGAGCTGCCCGCGCTGCGCCAGCAGGTGCGCGCAGGCCGCCGGCACGCTCTTGGTTGCCGAGAAGACCACCTGGAGGGTCTCCGCCCGCCAGGCGCGGCCGGTGGCGGGATCGGCGAGCCCGCCCCACAGACGGGCCACCTCCCGGCCGTGCCGGTAGACGCTGAGGGCCGCGCCGATCTCGGACCGCGTCTCGAAGTTCGCCAGGAACGCCTCCCGGACCGGCTCGTAACCCGCCGCCACGGTGCCGCTGACCACGGACATGCGCTCTCCTCTCGGGGCGTCGGGCCCGGACGACGATCAGCCCGGGCAACCATGTCAGGATAGCCTGACGGAGTCAGTCAGGAAGACCTGACAAGCATATGCTTGCGGGATGGCGGAGGCAGAGGTCCCGGGGCACGCGAACCTCGTCGGGTTCCGACTGCCGGACGGGACGCTGAGTACCGACGCCGCAGCACCCGCGACGGCCGTCGGCTACCGGGCCCGGTGCAGCTGCGGCTGGGTCGGCACCAGCGACTACCCGGCCGCCGAGGAGGGCCGCTGGATGGCCACCTCCGAGTGGGGCGGACACATCAGACCGGTCCTGGCCGCCACACCGCCCGGTTGGCTGCTGGGCCGTTCCGACACCCTCCGCGACAACGTCGCCGAGCTGGCCACCACCTGGCCGTTGCAGGCGCTCGGCATCCTCGCCGAGGTGGAACGCTGGCAACGGCCGCTGATCGAGCGCGCCGTCGTGGCGGCGCGGGAGGCCGGGCTCTCCTGGGCCGAGATCGGCAACGCGCTCGGCATCAGCCGGCAGTCGGCGCACGAGCGGTTCCGCAACCTCACACCGCCGAAACCCTCCGCCTGATCGGATCCGCAGGCGCGACCCCGCTCACGGCGCACGGCGGGCGCGCGCCGAACACGATCGACGGTCCCCTCGACAGCCCACCGCCCTGCGAGCCGTCGATCCCCGTCCACACGGAAGCCCCGCCGATGACGAGCAGCCGCCAGGCGGTGGCGACGTCGTCATCAGCGGGGCCGGGCCCGCGACCGTCAGGGGCGGCGGGACGGGGTGCGCAGGGAGTGCCGCAGCAGTGCCAGGCGCGGGGCGAGGCTGGCCAGGCCGCCGGGGAAGAAGTAGACGGCCAGGATGAAGACCGTGCCGAGCACGAAGAGCGGCTGCGACAGCGGGTTGCTCAGGAACGCCGGCAGGGCCTCCACCGCGTCGGACGTGCCGAACGCGACCAGCCGGTGGTCCAGGTACATGTAGAGGATGCCGCCGATCACCGGACCCCACCGGGTGCCCGGCCCGCCGAGCACCACCATGACCAGCAGGGCCAGGGTCCACTCGGAGGAGGTGATGTGCGGCGAGGCACCGCCGACGATCAGGACGTAGACCACGCCGCCGGCCGCCGCGAGCCCACCCGCCAGGGTGAACGCCACCAGCTTGAACCGGTACGGGTCGAGCCCGAGCACCCCGATCCGCCGCTCGTCGTCGCGCAGGCCGGCGAGCACCCGCCCGGTCGGCGAGCCCGACACCCGGTGCACCACGAAGACCACCACGACCAGGTACGCCAGCGCCAGCCAGTAGAGGTTGACGGTGTTGGTGACCCCGACCAGCCCCTGCGGCAGCCCGGAAACGTCCAGCGGCAGCCCCTCCTCGCCGCCGGTGAGCCCGCCGAAGTCGCGGGCCACCAGGATCGCCCCGACCTGGGCGAAGGCGAGCGTCACCATGGCGAACGCGATGCCGACCGTACGCAGCGCCACCGCCCCGAGCAGCGCGGCGAGGATCGTGCCGCCGGTGATCGCGAGCAGCCCCGCCTGCCACAGCGGCAGTCCCGCCTTGGTGACGAGGATGTCGGTGCCGTACACGCCGGCGGCGAAGTAGAGGGCGTGCCCGAAGGAGAGCATCCCGGTCCGCCCGAACAGCAGGTCGTAGCCGGCCGCCAGGCCGCCGAAGACCAGACAGACGGCGAGCAGTTGCAGGGTGCCCGGCGAGTTCAGCGCCCCCTCGAAGACGCCCGGCAGGTGCAGGGTGGAGTACGGCAGGATCAGCGCCACCACCAGCGCGACCAGCGGCAGGAACGGGCGCAGCCCGTGCCACCGCCGGTGCCCCGGCGTCAGCTCGTCGGGCACCGCCGCCGGCGGCGCCGGAACCTCGGGGCTCTTGACCTCGGTCATGCCGTTGCCACCTTTCCGGCGATGCCCTGGGGGCGCAGCAGCAGCACCACGGCCAGCAGCGCGACCACGCAGATGTCGCCCAGCCCGGAGGTGCCGTAGTAGTTGACGAACTGTTGGGTCAGGCCGACGGCGACCGCCGCGTACGCGGAGCCGATCACCGAGCCCATCCCGCCGATGACCACCACGATGAACGCGAAGATCAGCAGTGAGCTGCCCTGGCCGGGCGAGATGGTGCCGAAGTAGACGCCGCCGAGCGCGCCGGCCAGCGCCGCCGCCGCCCCGCCGATCGCGAAGACCAGGGTGAACGCCTTGCGCACGTCGATGCCGAGGGCGGTGACCATCTCCCGGTTCTCCACGCCGGCCCGGATGATCAGGCCGTAGCGGGTCCAGCGGAGGAAGGCCAGGATCGCGCCGAGCACCAGCACCGCGGCGATGATCAGCAGCAGGCCGCCGTTGGGCACGTTCGCCCCGAGGATCGAGGTGACCTGCCGGGTCCACTCGGGGCGCGGGAACGGCCGGGCGTCCGCCTTCCACGTGGCCTGGAGCAACGCCACGCCGGCCAGCGAGAGGCCGACGGTGACCAGCACCTGCTCGATGGTGCGGGAGTAGAGCGGCCGGATCAGCACCAGCTCGACGAGCACCGCGACCAGCGTGCCGGCGGCCACCCCGAAGGCGACCGCGAGCACGAAGCCGAAGCCGTCCGAGCCGGCGCCGGGCAGGTTGTGCGCCGCCCACCAGGTCCCGTACGCGCCGACGCCCAGGAAGACGCCGTGCGCGAAGTTGAGCACGTCGGCCAGGCCGAAGACCAGGGAGAGACCGCTGGCGACCAGGAAGTAGAGCGCCGCCAGGCCGAGCCCGGTGAGCGTCAACAGGATGACGGTGTCCATCAGTGCTGGTCCTTCCGCGCGCCGGCCGGCGTACCGGCGGGGTGGTGTCCCTCCGCCGAGCCGACGCCCAGCAGCGACTTCGTCAAGGCGGTCTCCAGCAGCAGTTCCTGCGCGTCACCGGTCCAGGCGACCCGGCCGGCGGCCAGCACGACCGCGTCCCGGGCGAGCCGCCGCACCACGGCCAGGTTCTGCTCGACCAGCAGCACCGGCACGGACTCGGCGACCCGTTCCAGCACCTCGGCCACCTCGGTCACCACCTTCGGCGCGAGCCCCTTGGTGGGCTCGTCGACCAGCAGCAGCCGGTTGTCGTTGAGCAGCACCCGGCCGATCGCGAGCATCTGCTGCTGCCCGCCGGAGAGCGAGCCGGCCCGTTGCCGTCCGCGCCGGTCCAGCTCCGGGAAGAGCGCGAAGACCTTGTCGTACGCCGGGGTGCTGCCCCGCCGCTCGGCGAGCCGGAGGTTCTCCGCGACGGTGAGCCCGGCGAAGACGCAGCGGTCCTCCGGCACGTAGCCCAGCCCGCCGCGGACCAGCCGGTGGGTGGGCCGGGCCAGCAGGCTCTGGGCGCCCATCCGGACGGCGCCGCGCACCTCGCCGGCGGGCGGGGTGAGGCCGACGATCGCGCGCAGGGTGGTCGTCTTGCCGACGCCGTTGCGCCCGAGCAGGACGGTGACGCCGGTCGGGGCGACCGTGAAGGACACCCCCTGGAGGATGTGCAGCCCGGCGATGCGGACCGACAGGTTCTCCACGCTGAGAATGGGTTCCACTAGAGCGACTCCCCCAGGTAGGCCTCTTGCACGGTGGGGTTGGCCATCACCGTCTCCGGGGTGTCGCAGGCCAGCAGCGCGCCGTGGTGCATCACGGCGATCCGGTCGGCCAGCTCCAGGATGACGTCCATGTGGTGCTCGACCATCAGCACCGACCGGCCGCTGTCGCCGGTGAGCGAGCGGATCACCGAGACCAGCTCGGGCACGTCCTCGGCGCTGACCCCGGCCATCGGCTCGTCGAGCAGCATGACCCGGGGCTCCCCGGCGAGCAGCAGGGCGATCTCCAGCTTCCGCTTCTCGCCGTGGGCGAGGGTGCCGGCCAGCGCCGTACCCCGGTGGGCGAGGCCGACCCGGTCGAGCGCCGCGTCGGCGGCGGCGGCGACCTCCCGGTCGGCCGCCGCCCGCCGCCACAGCTTCATCGAGCCCCCGCGGTGCGCCTGCACGGCGAGCCGGACGTTCTCCCGCACGCTGAGCGAACCGAAGACCGAGGATGCCTGGAAGGTACGGCCGAGGCCGAGACGGGCCCGCTTGTGCGGCGGCAGGGAGCCGATGTCCTGCCCGTCGAGGGTGATCCGACCTTCCGTGGCCCGGCGTACGCCGGTGATCAGGTTGAACAGTGAGGTCTTGCCGGCGCCGTTGGGCCCGATGACGCCGAGGAACTCCCCGGGCGCCAGGTCGAGGTAGACGCCGTCGACGATGGCGACCTCACCGATCCGCCAGGTCAGACCGCGGGTGGCGAGCATCTTTGTCAGCCCTTCATCGCCACGGCCGGCGGCGCGGACTCGTCCCCGGTCAGCGCCTTCTGGGCGGTGGCCGTGAACGCGGTGCCGCTGCCGGACAGCTTGGCCTGGAACATCGGCTGGAGCAGCGCGTGGTCCTCGGCGCGGATGGTCATCTTGCCCTTGACCCCGTCGAAGCTCCAGCCCTCCAGGGCCTTGACCATCTTCTCGACGTCGTCGCCGCCCTCTTCGATGGCGCGGACGACCATCTGCGCGGCCGCGAAGCCGTCCGGGTGGAACAGGTCGACCGTGCCGACCTTCGCCTTCAGCGCCTTCACGGCCTCGTTGTCGGAGGCCCCGTCGAAGTAGTGCGACAGGAACGAGATCTTGCTGCCGGCGGCGCCGAACGTCGGCCACGAGGCGCGGATGTCCAGGCCGGTGACGACCGTGGTGGAGGAGAGCACGCCCTGCTGGTCGAGCGTCTGCCACATCGCGGGGGCGGTGGTGCCGGCCCAGGCGACGAAGAGCAGGTCCGGCTTGGCGGACTTGATCTGGCTGGCGAACGGGGTGAACTCGGTGGCGCTGGCCGGCGCCCGTACGCTGCTGACGGCCGCGCCCGCGCCGCCGATGACGGCCTTCACGGCGGCCTCGTTGGCGTCGCCGAAGGCGCCGTCCTGGGCGAAGACCACGACCTTCTTGCCGGCCGGGTCGCCGATGAACGACTTGGCGGTGACCACGTCCTGGTACGACTGCCGCCCGGAGCGGAACGTGTACTTGTTGGCGCCCGTCACCGCGTCGGTGGCGGCCGGGCCGGAGATGAAGAGGACCTTGTTCTGCGCGGCGATCGGGGCGACCTGGAGGGCCACGCCGGACGCCGTCGAGCCCGCGATGATCTTGCTGCCCTTGCCGATCAGGTCCTTGGCCGCGGAGACCGCCTTCGCCGGGTCACCCGTGTCGTCGACCTCGGTGACCTCGATGGCCTGGTCGCCCACCTTGTTGGTGCCCTTGGTGGCGAAGTCGAGGCCGGCCCTGAACCCCTCGATGTACTGCTTGCCGTAGCTGGCCAGGGCTCCCGACTGGGAGTAGACCAGGCCAACCTTCACCGGGGCGGCGCCGTCGCCGCCACCGGAGGCGGTGTCCTGCGGGCTGCCACAGGCCGTGGCGGCGAGCGCCGCGGCCATCATCGTGGCGGCGGAGAGGAACACCCGCCGCGTCGTCCGGACCGTCATTGCGACTCCACGTGAGGACTCGGAGGTAGGGAACTCATATGACGGCTCACGCTAGAAGTGACGTCACCCACGGGCTATGTGGCTGAAACACACAAGTAACAGGGGTGGGGTGGCCGGAGGTTACAAGGATCACGACGCGACAACGAACGCGCGCGTCCGCCATGGGCGCCCCGACCATCGACGCAAGTGATGCTGTGTCGCCGCACGCCACCGATACCCACCGAATGCCGTATTCCTCCCGCCCACGCCCTCACCCCGCCCTCGGGCCGCCCGCGCCTGTTCCTGCGAGATCTTGGTGCGTTAGCGCCCCTTGAGGGGCAGTTCCGTACCAAGATCTCGGTACACGCCGCCTGATACCGCGAATGGATCATCGGTCGGTGGAGAACCACGGCCTGCGCGGGCTTGCCCTCAACCGTGGGGCAGCTCGACAGCGGCGCGGGCAGCACCCCGGTGCACCTGAATCGTCTGCGACATCAGCTCGACAGCGCGGACCAGGCTGCCGGAGGAGCCGTGGACCGCGACACCGCGCAGCAGGGTCCGGCTGGTGGGAAGGCTGATTGCCGGCAGGCCGGACGCCAGCAAGGCGGGTGGTGGCGGGCCATGTGGCGGGGCCGGCGGGCGTCGGCGGTTCCGGTCAGCGCCGGGCGAGGCCCTCGCGGGCGGCGACGGCGGTGTCCGGGTGGTCGGTGAAGACGCCGTCGAGGCCGAGGGAGAGGAACAGCTCGTACTCGGCCTGGATGTCGCCGCGGGCGTTCGGGTCGGTACCGATGCGCAGGTCGGCCGGGAGGAACTGGTTCTCGGCCCGGAACGTCCAGGCGTGCACGATGAGCCGCTCGCGGTGCGCGTCCCGCACCAGGGTGGTCGGGGCGAGCAGCCTGCCGGCGGCGTCCCGCGGCACGATCAGGTTCTTGTTCGCGCCGACGCCGTCGGCGTACGAGGCGATCCACTTCAGGCCGGCCGGCTTCGCCAGGTCCTGGTAGGTGCGGGCGTCGCCGGCGACGGTGAAGTCGTACGGGCGGCCGGTGGCGTCGAGGAGCTGCGCGAGCCGGACGTCGGTCATCCGGTCCAGCTTGCGGAGGTTCGCCGTCTCGAACGACTGGATGATCACCGGGGAGTTGCGGCGGGTCAGCCCGTTGCGCCGCAACACCTCCACCAGCGGCTCCTCCAGCGGCAGCCCGATGGACGCGAAGTAGCTCGGGTGCTTGGTCTCCGGGTAGACGCCGATCGTCCGGCCCCGCGCCCGCCCCTCGCTCCGGGCCAGGTCGATGACCTCCTGGAGGGTGGGCACCTCGAAGCGGCCGTCGAAGGCGGTGTTGGCGACGCGCACCTTGGGCAGTCGCTCCTTGGCCCGCAGGGTGCGCAGCTCCGCGAGGGTGAAGTCCTCGGTGAACCAGCCGGTGACCGCGACGCCGTCGATGGTCTTCGTGGCCCGCCGCGCGGCGAACTCGGGGCGGGCGGCCACGTCGGTCGTACCGCTGATCTCGTTCTCGTGCCGCGCGACCAGCGCGCCGTCGCGGGTGGCGACCAGGTCCGGCTCGATGTAGTCCGCGCCCTGCCGGATGGCCAACCGGTAGGCCTCCAGGGTGTGCTCGGGCCGGTAGCCGCTGGCGCCCCGGTGACCGATCACGAGGGGCCGGTCCGTCGGCCGGGCGCGCTCGGCGGTGGGTGCCGGGGCGGCCGAGGCCGTCAGCGCCGGCACGGCCACGGCCGCCGCGAGCAGGGCGCCGGCCAGGCCGAGGGCGGAAAGGGTACGTCGCAACGCCGTCTCCTTGTCGTCGAGGAATCCGCCCCAGCAGACAGGCCCGGGTTGACGGCGAGTTGGTCGGTGCCTGGCCGGCGGGTGAACCCTCGGGATGCCGGTTTCCACACCCGACTCGCGACGGAAAAGGAAGATTGTCTGGTGCGCCGGCTTCTTCGTCATCCCGTACGGCTGGTGCCGTTCGGCTTCCTGGTGACGATCCTGGTCGGCACCGGTCTGCTGATGCTGCCCTGGGCCACCAGCGAGTACCGGCACACCCCCTTCGTGACCGCCCTGTTCACCGCCACGTCGGCGGTCTCGGTCACCGGGATGGCGGTCGTGGACACCCCGAACTACTGGAACGAGTTCGGCCTCGCGATGATCACCGTCCTCACCCAGGTCGGCGGCCTCGGCATCGTGACCGGGGCGACCCTCGTGATCCTCGTGGTGGCCCGGCGGCTGGGGCTGCGCAGCCGGCTGCTGGTGCAGGCCGAGACGGCCGAGTTCGGCATCGGCGACGTACGCCGGCTGCTGTTGCGCATCGCCGGCCTCGCGTTGGTCTGCGAGGCGATCATCACCGCGATCCTGACCGCCCGCCTGTGGCTCACCTACGACTACCCGTTCGGCCGGGCCCTCTGGGGCAGCCTCTTCCACGCAGTGCAGGCCTTCAACAACGGCGGTTTCGCCCTCTACACCGACAGCCTGGTCGCCTTCTCGACCGACGCCTGGGTCACGGTGCCGCTCTCGATCGGCACCATCGTCGGCGGGCTCGGCTTCCCGGCGCTGTTCGAGGCCGTACGCGAGTGGCGGCAGCCGACCCGCTGGGCGGTCGCCACCAAGCTGACCGTCTGGGGCAGCGTGACGCTGTTGGTGGTGGGCTTCCTCGGCCTGCTGGCCATCGAGTGGTCCAACCCGCGCACCCTCGGCATCTACACCTGGTCGGACAGGTTCCTGGTGACGTTCGCCCAGAACGCGTTCATCCGCACCGGGGGCTTCAACGTCGTCGACGTGGACAGCCTGGAGGAGGAGAGCTATCCCCTGATCATCGCGCTGATGTTCATCGGCGGCGGCAGCGCCAGCACGGCCGGCGGGATCAAGGTGACCACCTTCTTCCTGCTCGCCTTCGTCATGTGGGCCGAGCTGCGGGGGGAGCCGGACGTGACGGTCGGGCACCGCCGGGTGGCCACCGCCAGCCAGCGGCAGGCCATCACGGTCGCGCTGCTCAGCCTCGCGTTGGTGGCCTGCGGCACGGTGGTGCTGATCTTCCTCACCGAGGGGGTCCCCCTCTACGCCGCGCTGTTCGAGGTGACCTCGGCGCTCACCACCACCGGCCTCAGCGTCGGGGTCGCCGCGTCGCTGCCGGAGAACGGCCAGATCGCCCTGATCATTCTCATGTTCGTCGGCCGGATCGGGCCGCTGACCCTCGGGTCGGCGATCGCCCTGAACACCCGGCGACGGCTGTACCGCTACCCGGAGGAGCAACCCATTGTCGGCTAGGCGGAAGACGGACGAGGGCAGCGTGGTGGTGGTCGGACTGGGCCGGTTCGGGTGCCACCTCTCCGGCGCGTTGACCGCGCTGAACCACGAGGTGCTGGCCATCGACCGCAACCCGGACCAGGTGCAGCGGTGGTCTGCGCAGCTCGACCGCGTCGTGCAGGCCGACGCCACCGAGGAGGGGGCGCTGCGCCAGCTCGGCGTGGCGGACTTCGGCCGGGCGGTGGTCGCCATCGGTGCCTCGGTGGAGGCCAGCGTGCTGACCGTGCTGGCGCTGGCCGACCTGGGCGTACCACAGATCTGGGCGCGGGCCACCTCGACGAAGCACGCCAAGATCCTGGACTCGGTCGGCGCGCACCACGTGGTCTTCCCCGAGGCGGAGACCGGCGAACGGGTGGCCCACCTGATCGTCAGCCGGATGCTCGACTTCATCGAGTTCGGCGACGACTTCGCCATCGCCAAGGTGTGCACCCCGGAGACGATGATCGGCCGACCGCTCGGGGAGCTGACCCCCACCGAGCGCTACGGGGTGCGGGTGGTGGGCGTGAAGCTGCCCGGTGAACGTTTTCGGTACGCCACGGACGCCACCGTGGTCGCCCCCGGCAGCATGCTGATCGTCGAGGGGGACATCGGGCAGGTGCAACGGTTCGCGGAACTCAGCTGACCCCGGCGGGCTCAGTCATCGTCGTCGTCATCGTCCCTTTCCGTGTCCCTTTCCCTTTCCGTTTCCTGGCTTACTTTTTTTCCACCACCCGACCCCTTGCCCTTGCCGGAGTTGCCGGACTTGGCCTTCGACCCGGCGGAGCTGCCGCCCGAACTTCCGGCGGACGTGCCGGCCTTCTTCGTCGGTGCCTTCGTGGTGGGGGCCTTCGTGGGTGCGACGGCGGGCGCCGCGCCGGCCACCCCGGAGACCTGCGCCCCGCAGGCCTCGTCGCCGAGGCGGAACTCCAGCGGCAGCGGGTTGAGGCCCGTGTGCCGCCCGGTCAGGGTGAGCTTCTCCGACGCGCCGGGGGCCAGCGCGGCGCGCTGCGGGGCGGGCTGCACGACCACCGTGCTCCCCTGCTGGCGTACGGGGGCGGGCGTCGCCTTCGTCACCGTCTGCTGGCCGGGGAAGGTGAAGCTCAGCCGCCAGTCCCGCAGCTCCCGCGCGCCCGTGTTGGTCAGGGTCAGCTCGGCGGCGAAGTCCTTGCCGGAGTCCGTACGCAGCGCGTACACGACCCGGCAGGGCGGGGTCGTCGGCGCCTGCGCGCCCATCCGCGCCTGGGTGGGCTGGTCGATGCCCCCGCTGGCCGGGCTGCGGGAGGTGAAACCCCACAGCCCCGCCGTCACCGCCACCAGGCCGGCGGCGGCCACCCCCGCCTCGATCCGCCGGCGTCGGGTCGCCGCGCGCCGGTTGCGCGTACGGGAGAACGGCAGCGCGTCGGTCGCGGCGGACCAGGGCAGGATCGTGGTGCCGGCGGCGGCCAGCGCGGCCTCGTCCACGGGCCCCGCCGCCGGGGAGACCGGCACCGCGGCCACCATGCCGGCGGCCTCGGCGAGCGTCCGCGCGACCTCGGTGGTGGCGGGCCGGTCCGTGGGTCGCTTGGCCAGGCAGCGACCCACCAGGTCGCGCACCTCGTCGGGGAGCCCCGCCACGGGCGGCATCGGTTCCGGGTCGTTGTACATGTGCGCGCGCAGCATCTGGGTGGTGGTGCTCGCCTGCCAGGGCAGCCGGCCGGTGAGCATCCGGTAGAGCAGCAGACCGACCGCGTACACGTCGGTGGCCGGGGAGACCTGACCGTTGTCGAGGCGCTCCGGGGCGAGGTACGCGGGCGTGCCGAGCAGGGCGCCGTCCGGCCCCTTCTCCTTCTCGCCCACCAGCGCGGAGATGCCGAAGTCGACCACCTTCACGCCGGTGGCGGTCAGCATGACGTTGCCGGGGGTGACGTCGCGGTGCACCACGCCGCGGGCGTGCGCGGTGGCCAGCGCCGAGGTGACCTCCGCGCCGATCGTCACCGCCTCCCGCCAGGGCAGGCTGCCCCGACGCAACCGGCCGGTCAGCGACTCGCCGTCGACCAGCTCCATGACGACGTACGGCACGGTCAGGCCGACCTGCTCGGACTCGCCGTAGTCGTAGACGTTGGTGATGTTGGGGTGGCACAGCCGGGCCGCCGCCTGCGCCTCGATCCGGATGCGGTGCCGGAACGCGCGGTCGCTGGCCAGCCGCGACGCGAGCACCTTGACCGCCACCTGCCGGCCGAGCACCTCGTCGTAGCCGCGCCAGACCACGGACATGCCGCCCGCCCCCAGCTGCTCGATCAGCCGGTACCGCTCACCCAGCAGTTGTGCGCCGTCCCGGTTCGCTCCACCCATGAAGGTCGTTGTTGCCCCGGACCGACCCGGCTACACCTCAAGGGTCGGAATCGGTCAGCGATTCACCCGTTCAGGCGGTGGCGAGGAGCTGGTCCACCGGCGCGTAGTCGTCGGTCAGCACCAGCGCCTCACCGACGAACGCGGTGAGGTCCGCGCCCGCCAGCAGGCTGGCGTCCTCCCGCAGCTCGGCCAGCCGGGCGCGGACCGCCTCCAGCGGCAGCGGGGCGTCGGAGGCGACGATCAGGAAGTTCGAGCCCTCCCGCCCGGCGAGCGCCGCCGCCGGGGCGATCAACGCGACGTGCCGGAACTCGGCGGCGACCGTGGCCAGCTCGCTGCGGATGAAGCGCAGCGGCGGGTAGTCGATGACGTTCTGCACGTAGACGCCGCCGGGGCGGGTCACCCGGCGGACCTCGGCGGCCATCTCCCGGGTGGCGAGGTGCCAGGGCACCACGAGGTGCCCGAACGCGTCGCCGACCACGAGGTCGCGGCTGTCGGTGGCCTCGGCGGCGACCAGCAGCCGGGCGTCACCCACGACCGCCCGCAGGTCCGGCCCCTGGCGTACGCCGAGCTGCCGCTCGCCCAGCTCCACCAGCCCGCCGTCGATCTCGAACACGACGTTGTCGGTGCCCGGACGGGTGGCGGTCAGGTAGCGGGGCACGGTGAACCCGCCCCCGCCCAGGTGCAGCGCGTCGAGCCGCTGCCCCTTCGGGGCGACCACGTCCGCCACCGCCCCGATCCACCGCGTGTACGCGTACTCCAGGTGGGTCGGGTCGGCGAGGTCCACGTACGAGTGCTGCGCCGAGTTGAGCAGCAGGGTGCGGCCGGAGTCCCGGCCGGGATCGGACTCCACGCTGGCGCAGTGGTAGGCGGTCTCGATGTCGCACGGGTTCGGGGCGACCGTGGTCAGCCCGGCGCCGACGAGACCGAGCACCGCCAGGGCGGCCTTGGCGCGGGCGGGGCCGGGCAGCTCCGCGCGGTCCTGGCGGCGCAGCCACAACCCGAGGCCGAACCCGGTGAGCCCGAGCGAGGCCGCCAGGGCGAACAGGATGACCGTGCTGGGCAGCGCGGCGACCAGCACGAACCCGGTGCCCAGGGTGGCCGTGATCCCGCCCAGCGTGCCGATGCCGGAGAGCCGGCCCACCACCTGGCCGGTGCGCCGCAGGTCGGCGAGCTGGAGCTTGACCACCAGCGGGGTGACGGCGGCGAGCAGGGCCGCCGGCACGAAGACGGCGAGCGCGACGAGCAGCAGGATGGCCGAGGCCGCCCCACCGCGCAGCACCTCACCGGCGTACCGGACGACGGGCAGGGTGACCGCCGTGGCGATGCCGGCCAGCACCAGCGCCGGCGCCAGCAGGGCCCTCGGGTTGCGCCGGTCGGCCAGCCAGCCGCCCGTCCACGCGCCGTAGGCGATGGCAGCCAGGGCGATGCCGATGACCGAGCTGGTCACCTGGAGGGTCACCCCGACGTACGGCCCGACCAGCCGCAGCGCGACGGTCTCCAGCACCAGGACGGCGCCGCTGGAGAAGAAGACCAGGAACGCGGCGAGGCCGTTGGGCAGGGCCCGGGCGGTCGAGGCCGCCGGTGTGGCGGGCGGGACCGTGACGTCGGAGGATGCGGAGCTCACCCGCGCGATGGTACGCAGGAAAACTGGGCCACCGGGTCAGTACATCGAGAGATGAACATGGTTCGTGTGGTCGGCGGCGGGGCTGCCGCTGCCGCCGTACGCCCGCCAGCCGGTGCCGGGGTGCCAGATCTGCCGGTACCAGATCACGTAGAGCACGCCGAGCCGGCTCGCGTTGCGCACGTGCCAGGCGGCCAGGCTGTCCCCGTACGCCTTGTCCCCGCCGGTGGCGGTCCTGTCCTCGAACCCGTTGGTGGCGGCCGAGAAGTCGCAGGCGCGGCCCTTGGGGTGCTCGCCGGAACCGCCGCTGCGGTAGCAGGAGACGTGCCGCTTGTAGCCGGCGGCCTGGGTCTGCTTGAGGGCGTTGAGCGTGCGGGGGGTGATGCAGCCGGAGGTGGTGGGGTCGTTCACCGAGCAGGACTCCGACGGCCACGAGCCGTCCGAGTTGCGGGGGGCCGGCTTCGCCGAGGCGGAGTTGCCGCCGCTGAAGCCGCCGCTGCCGCCCGAGCTGACCGCCGCGAGCGCCGCCTCGGCCTCCTTCTTCTTCTTCGCCATCACCGCGAGCTGCTTCTGCTGCTCCCGGACCTCGGTGTCGATGGCGATCTTGGCCTGCCGCGCCTGCTCGCGCGCCTCGGTCAGGCTGCGCAGCCGCCTGCCGTCGCGCTGCGCCATCAGGTCGAGGCTGGCCGCCCGCTCCAGGAACGTCTCCGGCGAGGTGCTGTTGAGCAGCATCGACGTGGGCGTCAGCCGGCCCAGCCGGTAGGACTGGGCGGCCACCTCGCCGACCTGCGCGGTCAGCTCGACCAGGCGTACCTCCAGGGCGCCCAGCTGCCCCACCAGCCGCTTCTGCCGGGCCTTGGAGTTGTCCAGCCGCCCCTTGGCCTCGATGTGCGCCTTGGCGGTCGCCTCCAGGGCGTCCCGCAGCTTCTTGGTGCCGCCCTCGTTGGGCTCCGCGTACGCCGGCACGGCACCGACGCCGAGGAGCAGCGCCACGGCGACGAGCAGCGCGGCCAGCGGGCGGCGGGCACGCCGCACGGCGGTCAGCGGGCGGCGGCCGTCGGGCCCGGCGGGCATGGTCCTGCGCACGAAAGCATCCTTCCGTCGGCCGCCGGCCCCGGACGACGGCGTGGCGCGGCGGCGGCCCCCGCCGGGCGCCGGACGGCGGCCTGCTGGCGGAGACCGGCGGTCAGGATACCGGACGGAGCCGTCCCGACCAGGCCCACGAACGCCCGGAGCATCGAACGTCGACGCGGTGTCGCGTCGACGTCACGCACCGCCGAGCAGCGCCTCGCGTACCTCCGCCCAGATGTGCTCGCTCGCGGCCACCAGGAGGCCGTGGCCGTCGTCGCCCGGGCGGTAGTCGGTGCCGTCGAAGCGCCGCGCGACCCCGCCGGCCGCCCGCACCAGCAGGGAGCCCGGGGCGTGGTCCCACGGCAGGGTGCTCCAGAAGAGCACGAAGTCCTGGTCCCCGGTCAGCACGTCCAGGTATTCCCGGCCGGCGCAGTGCAGGCCGGGCAGCAGTTCACCCAGCCGTGCGCCGCCCGCCTCGACCAGCGCGCGCGGCGCGGCCGGCAGGGCGTGCGACATCGCGGCGCCGCGCACCGCGTCGAGCGCGGGCGCGCGGTCGCCGGTCCGCACCGGCCGGCCGTCGAGCCGGGTCCCCTCGCCGGCGCGCGCGACGGCCAGCGTCCCGGCGAGCGGGTCGAGCACCCAGGCGGCGACGGGATCCCCGTCGGTCAGCAGCGCCACCATCAGCGCAAACGGCTGCCGGCCGGCCGCGAAGTTCGAGGTGCCGTCGACCGGGTCGACGAGCCACACCTCGCCGGAGCCACGCAGGTGCTCCAGCAGGGCCGGGTCGTCGGCGACCGCCTCCTCGCCCACCACCACCGAGCCGGGGCGCAGCCGGCGCAGGGCCGCCGTGATCATCTCCTCGGCGCGGCGGTCGGCGACGGTGACGAGGTCGCCCGGCGCCTTCTCGCTGACGTCGGCGGCGTCGAGCTTGCGGAACAGGGGAAGCACGACCTGGTCGGCGGTCTCGCGCAGCAGACCACCAACGTCGTCGAGCAGGGTGTCAGCCACGCGGCGGCAGCTTCACCACGCTGACGAAGAACTCGTCGATCTGCCGGACCACCGAGATGAAGCGCTCGAAGTCCACCGGCTTCGTCACGTACGCGTTGGCGTGCAGCTGGTAGCTGCGCAGGATGTCCTCGTCGGCCTGGGAGGTCGTCAGCACCACCACCGGGATCCGGCAGAGCTGCTCGTCGGACTTGATCTCCTCCAGCACCTCCCGCCCGTCGCGGCGGGGCAGGTTCAGGTCGAGCAGGATCAGGTCCGGCTGCACGACGTCGGCGTACCGGCCCTCCCGCCGCAGGTAGGCGAGCGCCTCGGCGCCGTCGGAGACGACGGTCAGCCGGTTGCGGAGCTTGTGCTCCTCGAACGCCTCCTGGGTCATCAACACGTCACCCGGATCGTCCTCCACCAGCAGGACCTCGATCGGGCTCTTGCCGTCCGCCGGCGCGGTCATCCCACCGTCTCCCTCATGTCACCCGTTCTACCGCCTTCCGGTGCCCGGTCGGGCCCGTCCGTGGTCTCCGTCTCGTCGGCGCGTCGGTCGGCCTGCGCCGGGGTGCCCGCACCGGCCTCGGCGCCGGGCTCGTCGACGTCCCCGGTCGCGGGCTCGTCGGTCGGTGCCGCGTCGGTCGGTGCCGCGTCGGTCGGTGCCGCGTCGGTCGGTGCCGCGTCGGTCGGTGCCGCGTCGGTCGGTGCCGCGTCGGTCGGTGCCGCGTCGGTCGGTGCCGCGTCGGTCGGTGCCGCGTCGGTCGGTGCCGCGTCGGTCGGTGCCGCGTCGGTCGGTGCCGCGTCCGCCGCGGCGGCCGCGGCGGCCGCGGCGGCCGCCGCCTCGACGTCCTCGGGCAGCGCCGGGAGGGTGAAGCGGATCGCCGTGCCCTCCTCGGTGCCGGTGTCCACCCAGACCCGGCCGCCGTGGTATTCCACGATCTTCTTGACGATCGCCAGCCCGATCCCGGTGCCCGGGTACGCGTCCTTGGCGTGCAGCCGCTGGAAGATGACGAAGATCTTGTCGGCGAACTCCGGCTCGATCCCGATGCCGTTGTCCTGGCAGCTGATCTCCCACTCGTCGCCCACGAGGCGGGCCGAGACGTGCACCTTCGGGGGCACGTCGGGGCGGCGGAACTTCACCGAGTTGCTGACCAGGTTGGCCAGCAGGTTGGTCAGCAACGGCTCCTCGCCGCGGATGACCGGCAGCTCGCCCCAGGTCAGCTCCGCGTCGGCGTACTGCCGGGCCGCCTCGGTCTGACCGGCCACGTCGCCCATGACCTTGTTCAGGTCGACCTCGGTGAAGCCCGTGGTGAGCCGACCGATCCGGGAGAAGGCGAGCAGGTCGTTGATCAGGCGCTGCATCCGCTGCGCGCCGTCGACCGCGAACGCGATGTACTGGTCGGCCCGCTCGTCCAACTGCCCCGCGTAGCGGCGCTGGAGGAGCTGGCAGAAGCTGGCCACCTTGCGCAGCGGCTCCTGGAGGTCGTGCGAGGCCACGTACGCGAACTGCTCCAGGTCACGGTTGGAGCGGGTGAGTTCCTCGGCCTGCTTCTGGAGCTGGCTGTTGACCCACTCGATGCGCTCGCGGGCCTCCCGTACCTCGGCCAGGTCCTTGGCGATCTTGCGCCGCATCGCGTCGACGTCCTCGCCGAGCCGGAGGAACTCGGGTGGGCCGGTGCCGGCGATGCCGTGCTGGTAGTCGCCCTCGGCCACCTCGCGGACCTGGTCGGCGAGGCCGGTCAGCGGGCGGATCACCATCTTGTCCAGGGAGACCAGCAGCATGCTGCCGGCGATGATCACCACCGCGACCGCGATGATCAGCAGGACGACCAGCAGGTTGCTGGTCCGCCGGACGTCCTCGGCGCTCCGCTGCCGGGCCTCGAAGATCTCGAGCTGGAGGTCGTCCAGCGCGCTGCGGACCGCGTCGAACTGCTCCCGGGCCTGGTCGGTGATCAACGCCTGCCCCGCGCTGGTGCCGCTCTGCTGCGTCGCGGTGACCACCGGCACCGCCACCGCCTGGCGCCACTCCTCGGCCCGCTGCTCCACCTTCAGGAGCTCCTGCCGGATCTCCGGGTAGTCGCCGAGCAGCCGCTCCATCGAGACGACCAGGTCCTGCTCCCGCTTGCGCCCGGCGTCGTACGGCGTCAGGTCGGCCGGGTTGCCGCTGACCGCGTAGCCGCGCATAGCGGTCTCCTGGTCCAGCAGCGCGTTCTGCACCTCCTGCGCCTGCACCCGCAGCGGCCCGGTCTTGTTGAGGATCGCGTCGATGTGCATACGGTTCTTCGTCGCCACCGCCACCGCGCCGCCCGCCAGCCCGATGAGGAGGACGGCGACGACGGTGAGCAGCATGACGACCCGCTGACGCAGGGTCCACTCGCGGACGCCCGTCACCGGCCACCGCCCCGGCTGACCAGCAGCATGGCGACGTCGTCGGCGAACGGGCCGCCGTTGAGCTGCTCGGCCCGCCCGACCAGCCAGGCCGGCAGCTCGGCCAGCGGCACGGCGAGGGTCGCCGGGTCGGCGAGCAGGCCGCTGAGGCCGGGCACGTCGAGGCGCTCGTCGCCCTCGCCGGTCCGGCCCTCGATCAGGCCGTCGGTGTACATCAACAGGGACCAGTCATCGGTGTCGAACTCCAGGTCGTAGGCCACGGGCCGGCGGGGTCGTACGCCGAGCAGCAGACCGCCGCGCGCCGGAACCGGCACCACCTTGCCCCCGGCGAGCAGCAGCGGCGGCGGATGCCCGGCCAGTCGGACGGTGGCCCGGTTGGCGTCGAGGTCCAACCGCACGGTGGCGACGGTCGCGAAGATCTCCTGGAGCCGGCGCTCGCTCATCAGCACCTGCTCCAGCGCCGGAAGCACCTCGTCGTCGGGCACGCCCGCGAGGATCAGCGCCCGCCAGGCGACCCGCAGCTCGACGCCCAGGGCCGCCTCGTCCACGCCGTGCCCGCAGACGTCGCCGACGATCAGGTCGAGCCGGTCGGGCCGGGTCTGCACCACGTCGTAGAAGTCGCCGCCGATCAGGGCGGCGTGCCGGCCGGGCCGGTAGAAGGTGTGCACCGCGACCACGTCGGTGGTCATCAGCGGCTGGGGCAGCAGGCCCCGTTCGAGGCGGGCGGACTCGGCCTGGCGCAGCTCGACCTCGCGCAGCCGCCGGGCGTTCTCGTCGGCGCGCTTGCGCTCCACCGCGTACCGCAGCGCCCGGGTCAGCAGCACCCCGTCGACCTGGCCCTTGACCAGGTAGTCCTGGGCACCCTCGGCGACCGCGACGATGCCGAGGTGCTCGTCGGAGCGGCCGGTCAGCACGCAGACCGCGGCGCCGCTGGCCATCTCCAGCACCTGACGCAGCCCGTCGAGGCCCTGCGCGTCGGGCAGGCCCAGGTCGAGCAGGACGCAGTCGACGCCCATCACGCGCTGCCGGGCCTCGCTGAGGCTGGTCGCCACGAGCAGGTCGATCATCGAATTGGTCTCGGCGAGCAGCTCACCGACCAGGAAGGCGTCGCCCTCGTCGTCCTCGACCAGCAGCACCCGCAGCCGCTCGCCGGGAGGCAGGTTGGGATGCCGTCCCATCCCGCCGTGCGGGTACGGCGCGACGGAGGAACCGGCCAGGCCGGTCCCCCGGTACGGCCGGGTCACCGCCGCGAGACGCGGGAGATCGCTGGTGATGTCGGGCTCCTTCCGAGTGCCCTGCTGATCCTGTATTAGACAACGTTCGCACACAACACGACGGGCTCCGCATGCGCGGGGATGGGTCGGATCACTGCGCGGCGGGGGGCGAAACGGACGGGCGAGCCTCTGGTCCACACCGGGAGTCCCGCCGACGGCCGCCGGGGTGCAGGATGGTGCCCACCTGAGACCCCTCCCGAGGAGACCCCGTGGGCGCACCCCCCATCCGCCCCGCCGACCGCGCGCTGGCCCGGCCCCGTCGTCGGCTGGCCGCCGCCGTGGCGGCGCTCGCCGCGCTCGCCGCCGTGGGCGCCGGCACCCTGCTCGACCTGCGCACCCCCGCGCCGCGCCCGGCCGACGCGCCGCCGGGCGAGTTCAGCGCCACCCGGGCGTACGAGCACGTCGAGGTCGTCGCCGCCCGCACGCACGTGGCGGGCAGCCCGGCGAACGACCAGGTCCGCGCGCACGTCGAGGGGGTGCTGCGCGGCCTCGGCCTGGAGACCGAGGTGCAGGACACCGTCGCGCCCGAGGCCGGCCAGCTCAGCGGGGCGGCCGGCGGGGCCACGCTGGCCCGGGTACGCAACGTGGTGGCCCGGCTGCCCGGCACCGACCCCACCGGGAAGGTCTTCCTCGTCTCGCACTACGACTCGGTGCAGTCCGGCCCGGGCGGCAACGACGACGCCGCCGGCACCTCGACCATCCTGGAGGTGGCCCGCGCGCTGGCCGCCGGCCCCCGGCCGCGCAACGACATCGTCTTCGTGCTCACCGACGCCGAGGAGGCGTGCCTCTGCGGGGCGGCGGCGTTCGCGTCCAGCCACCCGCTGGCCGCCGACGGCGGCGTGGTGCTCAACCTGGAGGCGCGCGGCTCCACCGGCCCCGTGATCATGTTCGAGACGTCGCGGGACAACGCCGCCCTGGTGGACGCCTTCGGCCGGGCCGCGCCGCACCCCGTGGGCACCTCGTTCGCCGTGGAGATCTACCGCGCGCTGCCCAACGACACCGACTTCACCGCGTTCCTCGACAACGACTTCGTCGGGCTGAACTCGGCGTACATCGACGGCGGGGCGATCTACCACACCCCGCTGGACACCCCCGCCGCCATGGACCGGGCCAGCCTCCAGCACCACGGCGACAACGCCCTCGGCCTCGCCCGCGAGTTCGGCCGGGTCGACCTGACCGCGCTGGACGCCGGGCACGACGCCACCTACTTCCCCGTCCCGGGCGGACTGGTCCGCTACCCCGGCTGGTTGGTGCTGCCCCTGGCGCTGCTGGCGCTCGCCGCCGTGGCGGCCCTCGGCTGGCTCGCCCTGCGGCGGGGTCGCGCCACCGGGGGCCGGCTCGCCGCCGGGTTCGGGCTGGCGCTGCTGCCGCTCGTACTCGCCCCGCTCGGCGCGCAGCTGCTCTGGGCGGCGGTCACCGCGCTACGACCCGGCTACGCCGAGCTGCTCGACCCGTACCGGCCCACCTGGTACCGGCTGGCCGTGGTGGCGCTCGCCGCCGCCGTCCTGTTCACCTGGTACGCGCTCACCCGCCGCCGGGTCGGCCCGGCCGCGCTCGCCATCGGCGGGCTGGGCTGGCTGGCCGTGCTCGGGGTGCTGCTCGCCGTGCTGGTGCCCGGCGGGGCGTACCTCGTCACCCTGCCGGCCCTGGCCGGCGCGCTGGCCGGGCTGGTCGCGCTGAGCGTGCGGATCGACGGCCCGTGGCCGGTGGTCGCGGCGACCCTGGCCGCGGCGGTGGCCGTGGTGGTCCTGCTGCCCACCGTCGTCCTGCTCTTCCCGGCGCTCGGCATGGCGATGGGCGGGGTGGCGGCGCTGGTGGCGATGCTGCTCGGCCTGGCCGCGCTGCCGGTGGTCGACCTGCTGCACCCGCAGGCCGGCGGGCAGCGGGCGATGGCCGCCCTGCGCGCGCGCCGGCTGGGCGCGCTGCCGGCCGGGGCCGCCGCGCTGGCCACGGCGGTGTTCGCCGGGGTCGGGCTCGCCGTCGACCGCTTCGACGCCGCCCACCCCGCGCCCACCCACCTGATGTACGCCCTCGACGCCGGCACCGGGCAGGCCCGCTGGCTCAGCCACGAGGAGGATCCCCAGCCCTGGACCGCCGGCTACGTCGACGGGGTGACCGAGGTCGCCGACTTCCCCGGCCTGGGCGACGCGGAACTGCGCGCCGGCCCGGCGCAGGCGGCGAACCTGCCCGCCCCGAAGCTGGAGGTGCTCGCCGACACCACGGCCGGCGCCGAGCGCACCCTTCGCCTGCGGCTGGTCCCCCAGCGCCAGGTCCGCCTCACCGCCCTGCACGTGGACGCGGCCACGGCGACGGTGCTGCGGGCGGAGGTGGCCGGCCGCGCGGTGCCGGTGGAGGCCCGGGAGGGGCGCTGGGGCTTCGGCCTGGTCTTCCACGCCCCACCGCCGGAGGGCATCGAGGTGACGCTGACCGTCACGCCGAAGGCGGGGCAGGTGGCGCTGCGCGCGATGGACGCCAGCGACGGCCTGGACGCCCTGCCCGGCTTCCGGCCGCGCCCGCCAGACGTGGGGATCGTGGGCTCGCACAGCTCGGAGATGCTGGCCGTGGCCCGCACCTATCCGCTCTAGGGCAGGCGGCTCCGCTCCAGGGCCCCTCCGCTCCAGGGCAGGCGGCGGGGGTGGGCAGGCGGCTCCGCGCTGGGGCAGGCGGCGGGGGTGGCTCGGGAAACGGTCGTCTGCCGAGTCACCCCCGCACCTGTCAGCAGCGGGTCGCCGTGGCCTCAGCTCAGCCGCGGGTCACCGTGACGTCGGCGGTGAAGGCGCCGCTGCCGTTGCCCGGCGCGTCGTCGTTGATCCGCAGGTACAGCGTGCTGCCGGTGCCGTAGTAGGTGAACGTCGTGCCGGTCCCGGCGTAACGGTAGTTGCCGTTGGTCTTGGCCAGCAGCGAGAAGGCGCGGGCGTTCGTCATCGGGAACTTCGAGTCGCCGGCCATGTTCGTCCAACCCTGCGGCCCGTTCTGCCCCGTGAGCCACACCCCGGACCAGATCGACCCGTAGGCGCTGATCTGGACCCGGTCGCCGTACTGCAACCAGCAGCCGGAGTTGACGTCGTACGACGCCTCCTCGACCTGCTTGGTCTCCTCGCAGACGACGGTGCTGGTGGCCGCCGCCTGTGCCGGCGTCACACCGACCAGCGCGCTGCCTGCCACCGCCGCCGCCACCGCCAGCCGGGCCGATACCGTCTGGAACCTCATGTCGTCCCCCTCCAAATGGTTGCCGTTACGGAGATCAACACTAAGGGATGTCTCGTAACCCCGGTGTCTGTCCGTTGAGGATGGTCGGTCAAGATGCCTGGGTGCAGGTGATCTCGGCAGCCCGCCCGGAGTGGATCTTCCCGTTCACCGGGCTGCAGCCCGCCCAGTTCCGTTCGCTGGTCCGGCTGGTCGCCGAGCGCGGCGGTGACGGCATCGCCGACGGCCGGCCGGGCCGGCAGTGGGCCCTCGACCTGCCGGATCGGGTGTTGCTGGTCGCCGCGTACTGGCGTACGAACCTGACGATGCGGCAGATCGGCCCGCTGTTCGGGGTGTCGCACTCCGCCGCGCACCGGGTCATCGACACCCTCGCGCCGCTGCTGGCCCTGGCGCCGGTGCGTAAGCGGCCGGTCGAGCAGATCGCGATCGTCGACGGGACGCTGGTCCCCACCCGCGATCACCGCCTGGCCGCCCGGAGCAAGAACTACCGCTACTCCACCAACCTGCAGGTCGCCATCGACGCCAGCACCCGCCTGGTCATCGCCGTCGGCGACCCGCAGCCCGGCAACCGCAACGACACCATCGTCTACCGCACCTCAGGCATCGCCGAGAAGCTCGACGGGCGGCCGGTGATGGCCGACGGCGGCTACCGCGGCAACCCCGAGGTGATCATCCCGTACCGCAAGCCCACCGACGGCAGCGACCTGCCGGACTGGAAGGAAGCCCTCAACGTCGAACACCGCACCGTCCGAGCAGGGGTCGAACACGCCCTGGCCAGGATGAAGTGCTTCAAGATCCTGCGCGACTACCGCCGCGCCGCCCACACATTGACCGACGCCGCGTCCGGCATCGCTAACCTCCACAACATCATCCTGGCCGGCTGAACGCCGGGCCGGTGCCGGGCAACGCCTCCACCCAGTTACGAGACGTCCCTTAGGAATCCGAACGTCCCGGCGCCTCAGTGCGAGCACGTAATTGATGTCGGCCAGGGGTCAGTCCGGTCAGTCCGCCAAGAAGGTCAGCACCGCGAGCACCCGCCGGTGGGTGTCCGGCTCGTCGGCCAACCCGAGTTTGGCGAAGATGCTGCGTACGTGGGTCTCCACGGTGCGCTCGGAGAGGTGCAGGTCAGCGGAGATGCCCCGGTTGGCCCGACCTGCCGCCATCCGGGCCAGGATCTCCCGCTCACGCGGCGACAGCATGCCGACGCCACCCGACGCGCGAGGACGGCGCAACAGCCGCTCGACCACGATCGGGTCGATCGCCGTGCCTGCCGCCGCGACGTCGCGCACGTCCCGGAGGAACCCGGCGACATCGGTGATCCTGTCCTTGAGCAGATAGCCGACCCCGCCGCCGGGCTTCTGGAGCAGGGCCAGAGCCTCCCGGTGCTCCAGGTGCTGGGACAGCAACAGCACGGCGACACCCGGGTGACGACGGCGTACGGCCAGCGCGGCGCGGACGCCCTCCACGGTGAAACTGGGCGGCATGCGGATGTCGACGATCGCGATGTCCGGCTCGTGCTGGGCGACAGCGGCCAGCAGCTGCTCGCCGTCGCCGACCTCAGCCACGACGGTGATGCCGTGCCGCTCAAGCAACAGTACGAGGCCGCTGCGCAGCAGTACGGAGTCGTCGGCCAGAACCGCCCGCACACCACCGTCCCGAGCGGCGACCGTCAAGGCCCGGGTCATGACGCCGCGAGGGGCATGACGGCGCGTACCGCCGTGCCACGCCCCCGGGTGCTCGACACCCGCAGGGTCCCGCCGCACGACTCGACACGCTCCCGCAGGCCGTGCAGCCCTCCACCCGGCACCGCGAGCGCGCCGCCGATCCCGTCGTCGTGGACGGTGACCTCGACCCGGCCCCCGCTGGCGGCGAGCGTGACGGACACCCGGCCCGCCCGGGCGTGCTTCTGACTGTTCGTGACCGCCTCCATGGTGACGAAGTAGGCGGCGACCGCGACCGGTTCGGGCAGCGTGAGGTGGCTGACCCGATCGTCGACCAGGACCGGGACCGCGGCCCGCTCGGCGATGGCGGCCACTGCCCCGGACAGGCCGTGGCACACCAGGGCCGCCGGGTTCATACCCCGGACGAGGTCGCGCAGATCGGCGATCGCCTGCTCGACCTCCGACGCGCCGCGCGCGACCAGCGCGGGATCGTCCTGCCGCAGCATCATGGCGGCGGCGAGCAGCCGCTGTTGCACTCCGTCGTGCACGTCACGCTCCACCCTGCGGCGCTCCCGATCGCGGGCCCGGCGCAGGTGGCGGCGCTCGACGCGGTGCATGCTGAGCGCGGCCCCGACCGGGATCAGCGCCGCACCGAGGGCGTAGAGCGCGGTCGGCCAGTGCCCGGAGCCGTAGGTGACGGTGCTCAGCATCGCCGTACACAGGCCGTTGACGGCCAACGCGGCCCAGAACGGGGCGTACACGTGCCGTTCGGCGCGGTCGGCCCGGCGGTACCGCACGATGAACAACCCGGCGAGGAACACGCCGACCAGCGGATAGGACAACGCCCGCAGGTCCAGCAGGAGACCGGTGCTCAGCGTCCCGGCCACCATGGCCCCGGCGACGATCACCGGCCAGTACGCGTAACCCGCCGCGGCGACGAGCCGCTCCCAGCGCCCACGCAGCCGGCCCGACGACACGACGAGACCGGCGTGCAGGTGCATCGGGTCGTGCACGATGCTCAGCATCATGCCGGCGGCGAACAGCGACGGCAGGGCGACGCGACCCCAGGCGTCCAGCAGCCACACCAGGCCACAGGCCACCAGCAGCAGCCCGATACGGTTGTCGGGGCGTTCCCGCCACAGCCGCAGTCCCACCTCGACGTGCAGGACCCCGGTGACGGCGAGACAGGCCAGCTCCCAGGGATCCATCCAGTACAGCGCCAGCAGCGGTCCGCACAGCAGCGTCGCGGTCGCGACGCGCAGCGGCCACCGTAGAAGTTCCATGGATCATGATGTTGCCGGGTGGTCGCAAGCATCGGTGAACGTCCGTCGGTAGCCCGACTCACGGCGATCGGTGGTCGGCTTCCTCGTGGCGTTCCTCGACGCACCGTCCACGACCGAGGCGGCACCCGGGCTCTTCCAGCTACTTCCAGCGGAAGCGCACGAACGGAACCAGATTAACGCGTTGACCTGCGCCGCACCGCCACCGCAGGATCGCGGGAACAGATCGGGCACAACTCGGCGCATCACCGGGATCCCGCCAGCCGAGCGCCGGATAGGGCCGCGTCAACCAGGTTCCGCGTCCGGTCAATTGCCTCCGGCCACTCCCCCGCGTACGTGTTCAGGGTGATGATCGGCGTTGCATGCCCCAGCGCCATCTGAACCGTCTTCACGCTCGCTCCGCCATGAATCAACAGCGTGGCGAAGTAGTGGCGCAGCCCGTGATAGCCGAACCCCTCCGGCACCTCGTCGACGGCTTCCACGGCTTTCTTCCACGGGTAAGCCCAACCGGTACGCTGCATCGGGTTGCCCCGGCCGCTCGTAAACAGCAACTTCGCCTGTCGAGTCACCGGCTTGCGCGGGTTCGTCTCATCGAGAATCTCCACGTCGACCGGCGGGAAGAGCTCGATGTGACGGGCGAGCGCCTCGGCGACCACCTGGCCCATCTCCACAGTTCGCCGACTGGTCGCAGTCTTCGGTGGTGCGAGCCGTGGCGACTTACCCGCCGGGGTGACAAGCTGCTGAACGATACGAATCTCTCGGCGTGGAAAATCGACGTGCTCCAGCTCAAGGCCCCACGCTTCGCCCTGACGCAAGCCGGAACCCGCTGCCACATAAACCAGCGCCTGATACCGCTCACGACTAGGCTTGCCCGGATCCGGCTTCACGCTGAACGCATCGGCGAGGGCATGCACCTGGTCCGGCGTGGGAATGAACCGCTCAACTCGCTCGATCTCGGGTAGACGAATGCCGACGCACGGACTACGGCCGATCATTCGGTCGCGGGTCGCCGCGTCGAACATGCCGACCAGGACGTGGTACACGACTCGCAACGAGGACGGCGCGAGCACCGTCGCCCGGTCCTTCACCCACGCTTGGATGTGCGAAGGGCGGACCTGCGCGAGCTGCATCCGACCAAGGATCGGCTCGACGTGTACGCGTAGGGTCATCTCGATGCGCGCCGCAGTCGCGTCACGGTGCAACTGGTGCTTGCGCCACTGCTCCCCGTAGGCCATTACGGTGACCTTGCCGGCGGCTGGAGCGACGTACTGGCCCCGGGATACGTCAGCGCGGGTGTTTACGTCGAACTGTTCCGCGTCGGCCCTGCGCTCGAACAGCTTTTGCTTGGGCTGGCCAGTGTCGTCAACGTATCGGGCCCGCCAGCGCTTCCCGCGACCGTGCCGTTTTGAAGGCAGCCGTTTGCCGTCCGGACCGCGCTTCCCCAGATACCAGAGATCATCGACGGGCATTTCAAGCCGCCTGCCTCTCGATGAGCCAGGCTCGGACGTCAGCCGGGTCGTAGCGCAGATGCCGACCGACGCGGGATGCGAGCGGGCCAACGCGACGGTGCCGCCACTGATACAGCGTGGCGACGGGTACGCCGAGGTAGGCCGATACCTCCTCGACGGTCCAGAGCGGTTCGATGGTGCGCCTAACCATGGTCTTGCACTCCTTACTGATCTTCTGTCTCGTTACGCGGCTACCGGCAGACTGCCGGCGAGGACCAATGCGGTTTCGTGGGCAAGTTCTTCGCGGCCGGTGGCTTGTCGTTCGCGGGCCATGGCGGCGGCGGTGTTGGCGAGGAGGGCGTCTCCGGTGGTGTGCCAACCGACGCCGGCGAAGGTGAGGGTGCCGACGATGAGCGTCGTGTCGTCGTGCTCGTCAACGAGCTGGCCGCTGGCGGCCGGGTGCGTGTGGTCCTGGTCCTCGCGCTGCCGGTGGTCGCGGCGGGCGTCGCGCAGGAGTTGGAAGGTGACGGAGTAGCGCCGGGCCTTGGTGAGGAAGTGGCCACCGAAGCCGAGCATGTGCGCCCAGCGGCGCAGTCGGGCGTACGGGTTGGCCGCCGTGGAGTTCGTCGGTTCGGTGTCAAGGTCGGCTTGACGGTGGGCTACGCAGACGGGGCAGGCGGCGTACCGGGTGTGGGTGCCGCAGTCAGGGCACTGCCAGCGGTCGACGAAGCCGGGCCGGGGTCGGGGGTAGCGGGGCCGTTGGGACAGGGGGACCGGGGTGCCGGTGGGTCGGCCGAGTCGCCAGCAGGCGTCGATGAGGCGGGCGGTGTGGTCGCCGTCGGGGTCGGAGTGTTCGCCGATGGTGTCGGCGGTGAGCCTGACGGAGCGGTGCCCGGTTACCTCGGTGCTCTTGGTGGCGTACTTGGCAAGGTAGCCGGCGGCCATGCTGTCGGTGACCTCACCGTTGCCAGTGAGGCTGATGGGGCGGATGTCGAGCTGTTCGCCCCAGGCGATGGGCCAGCCGTCGGGCCGGTCGGGGTGGGCGGGGGTGGCGAAGGCGACCTGTGCGGCGGCGTGCCGGAGCGCGTCGACGAGGTCGGCGACGGTGAGCGCGGCCGGCGGTGGGACGACGGCGGCGGAGTCGTCGGGGTCGACGCCGTCGAGGCGCACGAGGGCGTGGAAGTGGACCGCGCCGCGTGCCTGGAACTCGGCGGCTTTGCCATGGGATAGCCGCACGGGTGGGACGGTGCGCGTGTTGCCGGAGGCGGTGACGACCTCGACGCGGGGGATGCCGCGGCGGCGGGCGAGCTTGGCGAGGTGCCGTTCCGCGGCTTGCTTGGTGCGGTGCCACAGTTCGCCGGAGTAGAGGTTCCAGACGACCTGGTGGCCGTGGTCGTAGCAGTCGAGGCACAGCGGTTGGCCGAGGACGGCGTCTGTGGGTTCGTGGCGGGCCCAGCAGGCGGCGGGGCGGCCGTGGGGGCAGCGGCCGGCGGCCGGGTCGGTGGCGCGTCGGGCGTGGCAGGGGTCGGGTCGGCAGTCGCAGCGCTTGCGGTCGGCGCAGGTGTGCCGACGGACGGCCCGGACATGGACCGGCCCGAAGGACGGTGCGGTAAAGGTGGCGAAAACGGCAGGGTGGCGGGTGACGGTGTCGGGTATGCCTTTGCCGCCGACGAGGCCGGCGCGTAGGAGTTGGTAGGCGTCGCGTTGGTAGGTGTGGGCGCAGGCGGGGCAGACGGTGGCGCGTCGGTTGCCGCAGGGGGTGTAGATGACGGCGTCGGGCATGCCGTCGGTGTGCCGCTGTTCGAGGACCCGGCCGGTGGCGGGATCGACGGTGAGGAGCTGCCCGGCGAGGCGGATGGGGCGGGTGCAGCCGGCGGCGGCGCGGACGTGTTCGATCCAGCCGAAGTAGTCGGGTTGGGTGGCGCGGGTGAAGGCGGCTCCGGCGGCGGTGTAGTCGTAGACGGGCGGGATGGTGTCGGCGTTCGAGCCCACCCCCCGGGCCGAGGCGCGGGGGGTGAGGTCCATCGTCGAGGCCATCAGGCCGCAGCTCCCGGGTTGGGGGTGCGGGTGGTGATGGAGCGTTCGGTGATGATGACCCGGCAGGCGCCGCACTGGCGCTTAGCCGGCTCGTGCTGGCGGCAGGGGACCTGGACGGTCTGTGTGCCGCAGCGGATGATGACCGGTGCCCGGCAGGGTCCGCCGGGGATGACGTCGACGATGGTGCGTCGGATGTCGTACGGGTGCCCGTCGGGGTGGGCGGGGCAAATGTGGACGGTCTGCTGGATGTCGACGATGTAGATGGTCATCGGGCACTCACGGCAAGGGTGGTGAGCAGTTGCCCGGCTACGGCCGGGGCGACGTCGAGCCGGTCGGCGAGCTCGGCGGGGGTGATAGGTGCTCCGGTGGACTGTTCGTGCTGCACGGCCGCGAAGCGGGCCATGGGCAGGAGGTGTGAAGGGACGGGTTCCGGCTTCATGGCCGGGGCGACGGGTTCCGGCTCGATATCCGGCGTGCTGGCCGGGGCCGGTTCGTTGGCCGGATCGAGGTCAACATCGGGCGGCTCGTTGACGAGCTGGCCGACGTCCTCGGAGGTGTCGGCGGGCTTGGTGGGTTCGGTGCTCGGCTCGTTTTTGGCTGCCAGTTCGCGAGCGGCGGTGAGCAGAGCGGCGGCTTCGGCTTCGATGGCGGCGAAGTCGGGTCGGATGCGTCCGGCGACGAGTTCGACGCCGATGACGAGGACGACGACCAAGGCGAAGACCAGCCGCAGGCCGAGGCTGCCGGGAGAGGCGAAGTTGATGGTGGCCGACAGCAGGGCGGCGGCGGCGAAGACGACCATGGCCCCGCGCTTGGCATCCTTGGCGATGCCGGCGGTGCGGACGACGGTGAGCATGGACACCATCGCGGCGTCGAAGATCAGCGGCACGAGGTAGGCGAAGTAGCCAGCGTTCTGGGTCCACAGGTAGTGGGCCTGGTGCAGGTAGCTGGTCAGCAGAGCGCCGAGCAGAACGAAGCGGTTGTAGCGCTTGATCGAGCCGATTGCCTTGAGCATCGCGGGCACCGCGTTGCGGGCGTACTCGGCGGCGAACTGTTCGGTGAAGGTTGAGTCAGCAGGCATCAGTGGCCTCCGTGGCAGTCGAGGCAGCAGCCGTAGCGGCGGGGGATGTAATAGGTCTGCACCAGCCCGCACACCCGGCAGATACGCCGGGCACGTAGCGCCTTGGCGATGGCCTCCCGTTGGGCGGGGGTGGCGACGCGCTTGGGTGCAGCGAGGTCGATGCGGTAGAGGTAGGCGACGCGCTTGCCGCGCCGCCAGAGGATCTGCGCGACCGGGTCGTGTCCTGCGGGACGCAGGCCGGCGGCGCGCAGTTGTCGGCGGGTGGCGAGGCCGGCGGGTGCGGATCGGTAGGGGTAGGTGGGGAACCTGTAGCGGGTGCCGGTCGGGTCGTAGAAGCGGCGGGCCAGGCCGGTGGGGATGTCGGTGAGGGTGGTCATGGGCGGTCTCCCCAGCGCTGCTGGGCGGCCTGGCGGGAGATGCCGAGCCGGGAGCCGATCTCGGCCCAGGAGTAGCCGAAGGCGCGTAGCCCGATGACGGCGTCGGTGATGGCCTGGTCGAGGTTGGCCGAGAGTGCGACGAGGTCGCGGAGGGCTTCGACGTCGCCGGTGGCGACGCGGCGGCCGTGGGCGCGGATGATGCGCCGGGTGAAGGCGGCGAATTCGTCGTTCTCGACGACGTCCCGGCGTCGCTGCTGTCGGGGGAGAGGCGTCAAGGTCTTCTTGACAGTGCTCATCGGTTCTCGCCTCCCTGCATGTGGAGGCGGTCCCACTCGTCAGCGGCCTTCTCAAGGGCGGTGACGACCTGCTCGGCGGTACGGGCCGGCTCGTCGTTCCACGAGAACGGGGAGGTGTGCTCGTCGAGCAGATGGCCGTCTTCATCGACGTGGAAGAGCGGCGCGAAGGCGTCGAGGTAGTCGACGAGTGCGGCGATGCTCTGGTGGTAGATGTCCTCGTCGGCGGACGAGAGGAGGGCCGGGTCCAGGAGCGGCTTTCCGGCGCAGGCCATGCCGATAGCCCCGACGGCACAGGCCGGCGAGGTGAGGGCGTCGGTGGTGGCGTAGTAGGTGCCCTGGGTCCAGCCGTGCCGGCGCAGATAGAGGGCAGCGCACCGGAGCAGGTCGGCAGGGGTGACCTGGACTCCGGCGGGTGGCTTTTGGGTAGCCTTCATGACAGCCACGTCCTTTCGAGGGCGTTGGTGGAGGTCGGCAGGACCGGCGTTGCTGCCAGGCGTGGTCCGGTCCTGTCGGCTGCTACTGGTTGCGCAGCCGCACGTAGCGGCGGAAGCGGGTGTCGTTGTCGCCCATCGGGACGGGCGCGGAAATGAAGACGAGTCGCCCAAGGCGGCTGGCGGCTTCGAACATCGGGGCCAGGTCTTCGGGAGTGCCGATGACCAAGAGATCGGTGTACCGGGTGGCCCGCTGGTTGTTGAGACGGATGACGACGCGCTCTCGGGCGGTCATGCCGCGATCCCCCAGTCAGAAGGAGAGCCGGTCGGGATGGTGATGCCGCTGGGACGGCGGATCCAGGCCGCGTAGTCGGCAATGCCGGCGATCTGGATGTCGGACAGGTAGGCGACCTTGATGCGGCGGGGAACGCCGCCCTCGGCGATGAGGTAGGCCGCACCCTGGTTGGTGGGGGCAATGTCGGTGGCGGAGTAGCCCTGCTCTGCCCAGCCGTGGCCGAGGACGATGTTCGAGCTGTTCGGAGTGGTGCAGCGGAAGGCGGCGCGGTAGCCGAACAGGTCCCGCAGGCTGGTGGGGATGATGTCGAACGACGGCCGCTGGGTAGCGGCGACGACCGGAATGCCAGCGGCACGGCCGCGTGCGACCAGGTCACGCAGGAGGGCGACGAACTCTTCCTGTTCCTGCTTGGCGCCGATGGTGGCGGAGTAGAAGGCGATCTCGTCGACTAGGACGGTGATGACGGACAAGCCGTCGGCAGCGGTGACCTTGCGGCGCCCGTGGGCGCGCAGCCAGGCGTACCGGTTGTTCATCACCTGCTGAAGACGTCGCAGGACGTCGAGTGCGGCGGTGATGTCGGGGCCGATGAAGGCGTCGGCGCAGTCCTCCCACTGGCCCAGCTCGACGAGTTTGCCGTCCAGCAGTACGAGCCGGGAGTCCGCCGACAGCGCCGCGTGGGCGGCGATGGCGTTGAGCAGGCCGGACTTGCCTCCACCGGGCTCACCGCCGGCGAGGAGGTTGCGGTAGGCGAGGGTGACGTAGACGGGCTGGCCGAACTCGTCGATGCCGAGGAAGATCGGGTCGAACATCGACAGGCCGGGCCCCACGGGAATGCCGGCGGTCGGGGCGGTTGCCATGGTCATGGGTTGCCCTCCTTGGGCGTTGGTGGGCGCGGGAAGCCACACGAAGGAGCCCGTTGGGGCTCCCCGCGTCCGGATGGGTGCGGGTAGGTCAGATCCAGTCGGAGATGTCGTCGCCCTCCGGCGACGGCGTGGTGGCCGGCTTGCTGCCGTTGGCCGACGTGGCGGCCGGCTTCTTGGGCTGCTGGACGGGCAGCGCGATGGTGGGGGCCTGGACGTCGGGCAGGTCCAGGGCGGTGGGGACGGCCGGCGTCGGCCGGTCGGTGGCCGGAGTGTCGGTGGGGATGGCGTCGGCCAGCGGTGACGTGACGGTTGCGGTGAGCACCTCGCGGCGCTTGATGTCGAACCGCAGGTAAGCGGCATTGCCGTCGGCGGCCCGCTCGACCAGGACGGACGAGGCGTGGCAGGTGACGGCGATCTTGTCGAGGCGACCTTCCAGGTCCGCTAGGGACAGGCCGGGCCGTAGGTAGACCCAGACCCGTTCGCCGACCGGCGTCGGCTTGGCCCAGAGGATCAGCGGGAGGGAGCCGGACTGGTTGGCGACGATGAACTGTGCGAAGCACACCCGCAGCCGGTGGCGCACGATCAGGCACCACACCCAGGCGACGACCTGGCGGCGGAGAACGGGCACGGCGGCCGGGACGCCGAGGACGACGGCGACGACGGCAAGGGTGACGAGGGTCGGGGTGTGGGTGGCGAGCTGGACCCAGCCCGCGAGCAGCAGGGTGGTAAGGACGATTTCGGGGGTCCACCACCACAGCAGCCGCAGCACCGGCCACACGCGGACCAGGAGCCAGGCCAACGCGCCGCACGGGACGCCGACGGCTACGCCGATGAACAGCGCGATGATCGGGTGTACGTAGGAAGCGGCCACCACGGCCGTCAGGATGCCGATGATGACCGCAGCGAGGATGAACGCCATGCGGGCGTTTCGGGCCGAGGACCGGTGGACCTTGGCTTCGATAACTGTCACGGTTCCGGTTGACTTCCGCCCGAACGAGCGGCGAGGGCTAGACTTGGACACGACACGTCCTCCCAAGCAATTGGGCTGGATGGGTTGGAGAGCACGGGGCCGGCAGGTGTAGGAGCCAGTACCGGCCCCGCGCTCGAATTCGGATCAGTTGGCGTGCGAGGGCGATCTACTCCTCGTCCGCCAGGGGCGAGAAGCCCAGCACGGTGACCTGCTTGCGGCCCCAGCCGCGAATGAGGTCGGTCAGTTTGGCGATGTCGTCATAGCCCCGGATCGGGCTGGCCGGCTGGTACTCGAAATACTCAACCTGGGCACCATCAGCGGTGGTGTGGAAAAACGTGACGTAGTAACGAAGATTCGACATGTGTTCCTCCTCGTGGGAGCAGCCGGCGGCTGCAATGGAATAGAGGGAAGAACCGGCACGGGACCGGCGGCACGAGAGGCCATACCGGCCCCGTGCAACTAGGTGATGGCAACCCGATGGGTTGCCGAGGCCGGGAGAGTAGGAGCCAGTAACGCTCCCGGACTCAAGGTGGATCAGGAGAGCGGACCGTAGGCCGCTTCAGGAGACACCGCAGGCTTCACGCAGCACGATGCGCGAAGGACTACTTTGCCGCCGAACCAGCCTTTGGCTTCAGCGAGATCGCACGGAACGCGACGCCGTTACGCCCGTTGGTCGCCCACGGGATGGCCTCCAACTGCTCGACGTCGATGAGCTGTCCCACCATCACGCTCGGCTTCTCACCCGCCGTGGTGATGGAGATGACCTCACCGCCCGTCTCGTCGAGAACGAAGACCTGGGTGGACCACATGAGCCGGCCCGTTCCCTTCTCGGACCGCTGGTTGCCGTTCTGGTCGTTCTTCGGCTCGGGATCCCTCGACACCGTCACCTGCTTTGCCTTGGTGTCCACGTACAGCTTCACGAGATACCTCCTGTGTCTCGGGCCAATTGTTGAGCTTGTCCCCGGTGGACTCTTGCTCGTGGCCTCTGCGGATAAGACTCTCGAAAAGCGGCGGACACCCCATCCTTCGAGCTGGACGACTAAGGGACGTCTAGGTTACTGTCTTACTCGTCCCTAGTCGTCCCTTGAGGAGGGTCGAATGGCAAACGACCGGCTACGCGATGCCATCCTGCGCAACGGGCTGACCCCGGGCGCGGTGGCCGAAAAGATCGGTGTCGACCCAAAGACGGTAGAGCGGTGGATCACCCAAGACCGGACTCCCTATCCACGTCACCGGCACGCAATCGCAGCGGTGGTACGCGAAGATGTGCCCTACCTGTGGCCCAAGGCGGTGACGCCGGAGCGGGCGTCGAAGATCGGACAGAGCGAGTTGCTCCAGATCTACTCCCGGCGGTCCTCCGTACCGTACGACCTCTGGGGTCGCCTGATCGAGCGAGCAGAGGAGCGGATTGACGTCCTGGCCTACGCCGGCCTTTTTCTGGTGGAGCAGGACCCGCAGCTTGTCGACGTCCTGCGTCAAAAGGGGGCGGACGGTGTCGAGGTGACGATTCTGCTCGGTGATCCGACCAGTGAGGCGATCGAGCGGAGAAGCGTCGAGGAGGGTGCACCCGGCCTCATGGCCGCGAAGATTGGCCAGGTCCAGCAGTACTACAACCGGCTCGAAGGCGCGCCCGGGGTGACGGTGCTCTACCACGACACGACGCTCTACAACTCGATCTACCGCTTCGATGACGAGATGTTGGTCAACATGCACGTACTCGGGCGCCACGCACCGCACGCACCCGTGATGCACCTGCGGCGGCTCAACGGCGGCGACCTGTTCGGCACCTACGCCGACAGCTTCGACCGGGTCCGGAAGGCCTCGAAGCCCCAGCCGGGCGGCGAGCGCGGCGAGGTGGCAGCCTAGGGCCATGGCGAGAACCGAGCACTACCACGACCCGAACGCGCCGAAGGCCAACAGCATCGTGGTGGCGGTATCCGTCTTCGCCCGAGACGAGGCCGGCCGGGTGCTGCTCATCCAGCGCACCGACAACGGCCTGTGGTCACTTCCCGGCGGCGGCCAGGAGATCGGCGAGTCGGTGGCGGAGACCGCGGTCAGGGAGACCCAGGAGGAAACCGGCGTACGGGTCGAGGTCACCGGCATGGTCGGCGTCTACTCCGACCCGGGCCACGTAGTCGCCTACTCCGACGGTGAGGTACGACAGCAGTTCTCGCTCTGCCTCCGAGCGGTGCCCGTCGGCGGCACCCCGACGCCGAGTGACGAGTCAAGCAACGTCCGATGGGTCGCTCGCGACGAGCTGGGCGCGCTCGACATCCACCCGTCGACGCTGCTCCGCATCACCCACGGCTACGAGGAACGCCCCGAGCCCTACATCGGCTGAGCGACGCTGCCCGAGAGCCGGCGCTGAGTCCGCTGCACAGCGGCGACCATCTCCGGTTCCGCCCGGCAGATGAACCGAGTCACCAGGTGCTCAGGCCCGTACCGCGACCGAATCTCCGCGAGCCGATCCAGCACCTCGAAGTCTTGGCCGTCCGGCCCGGTCGTCATGTCCGAGAAGCAGAGCGCATCGGTTACCGGCGTCTCTTCCCGGGAAAACTCGGCGGCCAAGGCCTCATCGAGTCCACGTTCTTCCGCTTCCAGCCAGGCGCAGGAGTGGTGCGCCACCAGGGCGGCGATCCGCTCATTGAACTGCTCGCGCCGAAGCCAACGGCCACCGTCGAGGGAGTGAAAGCCGGTGTCGACCAAGTCGGGGCTGTAGCCCACGTCATGCAGCCACGCGGAGGCTACGAGCACATCCCGGTCCTCGGCGGGAACCGCCCCGCTGATCCTGTCCGCTTTGGCGGCGACCGCCTGGACGTGACTCCACCGACGAGGTAGCGGTTTCTCCAGCAGGTGTCGCGCAACTTCCCGGGCGGTATCGACGAAGGCGGCCATGCCGTCAGGGTACGGAGCGCACTCAGCCCACGCCATCCCGTGTCCGGACGGTAGCGAGGCAGGACCGGGCCGGCTGCCGGCGTGTGATCCGACAGCTGATGTGCGACGCAGCTCTGCCAGGTGATGTGCGACGGGTGGTCTAGGAAACTGAGGTAGCGATCCGCGGTCGCTGGCCTTTGATGCTACGGACTGGCTGCGTGGTCGTGCGTCGGATGACCTTGGTGTCGCCGTCGGTGAGTTCGATCGCCAGGGTCGTTTCGGACACGGTCACGGTGACTGTCTGGTGGCGGTGCAGCCGGCCGAGGGCTACTTTCTGGCCGGCGACCATGATGATCCCGCTGTTGGAAGCCCTCCGTTGCACCCGAACGGGTTCGACGGAGGGTCGTGGTGGTGGTCCTGCCGGTCGGGCGCCACGCAGGCGCTTCATCTGTTCCGGGCGGAGCGGGTTGGCGCGGGTGCGCAGCAGTTCGCGGGTGTCCAGGTCGTAGAACATAAGGGTGGTCGGCTCGATGCGGATGCCGACGCGGCGGCCGGCGAGGATCTCTGCGGCCAGGACGATGTGTTGGCCCAGTGAGACCCCGCCGCCTCGGTTGACGCAGCGTTCGACCTCGATGGCGTCGCCGTCCTCGATCGGCGGCAGCGGTGCGGGGCCGGCCGGGACGGCGCCCTGGCGAACGAGGGTGGCCAGGTCGTTGACGCTCAGGTGAGACCGGACGGTCTTGATCCGGATGCCGGCGATGAGGACGTGGATCAGGTCGCAGTCGGCCCAGATCCGGGCCACCATGCCGGCCCGGTGGGTGCCCATCCAGAACTGGCGTTGGCAGACCATCAGATTGCCCGATGCCGGGACAACCCGGTCGAACTCCACGGGTCCACCCGGCTCCACCGCCGTCTCCTGGGCCTGGACTGGGCTTCCCCCTGAGATGTGGACACCCTGAGACTGGATGTTGGTCCAGAGGAAGGGGTGTCCCCGTTGGGGCGTCCATCGAAGTACACGGAAGAGTTCCGGCGTGACGCGGTTGATTTGGTTCGCTCGTCGCGGCGGCCGATCAATCAGGTGGCCCGTGAGCTGGGGATGAGTCACGAGACGCTGCGCAACTGGGTCCGCGCCGCTGAACGCCAAATCCAGACGGGTTCGGGGGCCTCGGGCGAGGCGCTGTCGGTGGCTGACAAGGACGCCGAGATCGCTCGGCTGCGGCGTGAGGTCGCGGAGTTGCGGCAGGAGAAGGAGATCCTGCGTAAGGCAGCCGCCTATTTCGCGAAGGAGATGGATCGGTGACCGGCCGCTTCCGGTTCATCTCCGCCCACCGTGCCGTGTTCGGCGTCAAGCGGCTGTGTCGGGTCCTGGCGGTGTCCCGCTCGGGGTTCTATCGCTGGAGCGCCAGCGAGCCCGCTCGGCAGGCTCGCGCCGCCGGTGAGGACGCCCTCGCCGAGCAGATCAGGGCCATCCACGCCGGCTCCGGCGGCACCTACGGCTCCCCGCGGGTGACCGTCGAGCTGCACCACCAGGGCGTGCGGGTCAACCGCAAGCGGGTCGAGCGGATCATGCGCCAACGCGACGTGGTGGGCCGGCACCTGCGCCGCCGCAAACGGACCACCATCGCCGACCCGGCCGTCCCGCCGGTGCCGGACCTGATCGGCCGGGACTTCACCGCCACCGCACCGGATCAGCGGTGGTGCGGCGATATCACCTACCTACGCGTCGGTGATGGCTGGCTGTATCTGGCCACGGTCATCGACATCGCCACCCGCCGGCTGATCGGCTGGTCGATCAACACCCACATGCGCACCGGCCTGATCATCGACGCCTTGGCCGCCGCGGTCGCCGCCCGCGGCGGCCGGGTCGACGGCGTGGTCTTCCACTCCGACAGGGGCGCCCAATACGGCAGCGGCGATTTCGCCGACGTCTGCCAACGGCACGGCATCCGCCGCTCGATGGGGCGGATCGGCTCGTCGTACGACAACGCCCTGGCCGAGGCGTTCTTCGCCACCCTCAAACGTGAACTCGACGTCGACCGCCGCACCTGGACCAGCGAAGCCGACGCCCGCCGCGACGTGTTCCGGTGGATCGCCTTCTACAACCACCGACGCCGCCACTCCGCACTCGACTACCTCAGCCCCGCCGACTACGAACAGACCCTCACACCGACTACGCTGCACCAGATCGCGGCATAACCCGGTGTCCACATCCCGGGGGGAACCTCAGGACCGGTGGTGCGTCGGCTGCCACCGGCTGGACCTCGGTGGAGGGGACGGGGTCCAGGGTGGGCGGCAGCCACAGGTCGACCAGCGTCCGCTGCTGGGCTCCGACCGGCTGGAACCGGTCAGCAGGGGTGACCGGTGTTCTCGGGTCGAGGGCCTGGTGGGGCCGGTCGGTGTTGTAGTGCAACACATACGCGTCCACCGCGGCCTGGGCTTCCCGGAGGCTGGTGAACGCCTCGGCGGTGTCGAGGAAGTCCGGGCGGACGGTGCCGTGGAACCGTTCCACCTTGCCGTTCTGGTTCGGTGAAGCCGGCGCGGTGAGCCGGTGCGTGATGCCGTTATGGCGGCAAATCTTGTCGAACAGCACCTCACCGGTGCGGGGACGATACTTGCCGAACCGGTCGGTGAACTGCTTGCCGTTGTCGGTGATGATCTCCTCCGGGACCCCGAACCGGGTCAGGGCCTCCGCCAGCGCCAGACACACCGCCCGGCCGGTGGCCCGTTCGACGACCTTCGCGATCACGCAGTACCGGGAGTGGTCGTCAACGGCGGTGACCAGCTTCGCCTCCCGCACTACACCAGTGGCCGGGTTGACCAACTGCACTCCGCCGACGATGTCCATCTGCCACAACTGCATCGGCGCAGGCCGTTCCCACCGCTTATACGAGTCCTTCGGCCGTTTCCGGGGCCGGACCCGCAGCAGCCCCTGCCGCTGCAAAATCCTGTCGATCGTCCGCTCCGACGGCACCGCCAGGTCCTCGACCACCCACGGGCCGGGCTTGCGCAGCATCTCCAACCGGATCCGCCGCGACCCCCACCGGGGATGCTCCCGACGCATCTCCGCCACCGCGACCTCAACCGCCTCCGCCACCTGACCAGGGCACGAGTGAGGCCGGTGCGACCGGTCAGCCAACCCCGCCAACTGCTCAGTCAGATACCGGCCCACCCACCGATGCACCGTCGACCGATGCACCCCACAGTTGGCGGCCACCTCCACCACATCCGACCCGGCCAGCACCGCACGGACCGCGTCCAACCGCTGCTCGACAACCGACAAGACAACCAGCGCCAATCCCGGCCTCCCCGAGTCCCGACGCCCCGCGGAGACGTCGGGCTCAGAGTGCCGAAACCGACCACTGTCGCAGATCACCTGGCGGACGCGTGTCGCACATCAGCCGACGGAGGACAAGCCGGCTGCCGGCGAAGTGGTTCAAACTTTCTGTACGTCTTCGAGGCGGCCCTTGACGGGCCGCACGCGCCGCCGCCTGGGCGCGCGTCCGTCGCTGCGCTGGCGCTCCGACTCCGGCCACGCAACACGCCCGGCGGCTGGCGCGGAGAGCGGAAAGCCCGGAGGGGCCGCCGCATGACGACAGCAGCGTTGACCGGGTGGGGTGGGCCGGCAGCCGGCCGGGCCGCGCGGCCACGAGCCCGCGCGGCGTAGGGGAGCGCACGCCGGCCGCGTCGGCGAGCTGGCGGCGGTCGCGGGGTTGCGGTTACTGCGCCTCCGGCGGGGGCGCTCCGGCTCCAGGATGGCCGGGGCACCGCCGGCGCGTCGCGGTCCGGGGGTGGTTGCGGTAGGCCATCCCGCCTGCCATCGACCCGGGCAAGCCGAGCAGACCGCCGCCCGACCCGTCAGCGTCCGAACGTGCGTCAAGGCCGTCTTGACGTGGCGGGCCGGGCGGCGGCCCGCTCCCCAGAGGGCGGGTCGACGGCAGACGGGATGGCGAGGTTGTTCGAGAGTTGAGGCTGTAGGTACAGGGCGGGTGAGGTTCAGGGATGTTCGGTTGCCTCAGTGCAGCCCTTGATATCGGGCTAGCCGGTTCTTGCGATCTTGAGCCGCCTTGTTGCGTACCCAACTCTTCATCTCTGCCGCAAGTGCTGATGTCCGTTGAGTGGTGACGTCTGCACGCCGCTTCTTCCCTTCCAGCACGGCGGCGCAGTACTCCGGCCCATGCACATCACACCAGCTTGACGTGAGGCGCTTGCCCTCGCGGTCACCGTCGCCGTCAGGAATCTTCTCGATAGTGATGTTGGACCAGAGGTCGGGGTTTGGGTTGCTGCAGGAGCAGGTGACGGCCAGAAAGTCGTTGTCGGATACCCAGTCCCAGATTGTCCCCGTAACAACCATCTCATGGCGATCAGCTTGCTGGGCCGCCTTTGCGGCATAGTTGACAGCTCGTCCAGCCCAAACCGGCTCCTGGTGCTCGGTGCGAGGCACGCCAACGCGCTTTACCAGAAGAGGGCTACTCCCTAAGCCGACCTTTAGTCCCGTTTCTGGCAGGCCATCCCACTTCTTCTCTAAGCGCGGCACCAGATGCTTAAAGCTAAAAGTTTTTATTGTAATTCCGGCACAAACCGCCCGCTGCCTCCTCTTATCGCCCCAGAAAAGAGCAAAGGCTCCATCACCCTGAATTGCCACAAAGTTCGCATCGAATTCATCAAAGATCTGAACCACCCCGCCCGTGGCGGCTTCATAGATACTGGCGGTTGAAGCGGCATGCTTGTTCAGGCCAAGTTGAGTAGAGCTCTTGAGGTCCGCTACCACCGCGACGGCGTCCCTCAACTTGTGCCACTTCCGAGCTTGGATCGGAAGGGTAGATATGTCTAGCTCGTGCCCCTTGTCAATAACCTCCGGTTTGGAGGCTAATTCGGTAGCTACATCTCCATCAACATCGGCAAGGAGTGCTTTGAGATCTACTTCAGTCACGGGTCCTCCTAAGGGATGGCTGTCACGGTAGTGGGGCAGTGCGACAAACCATCCCAGTTGATCAACAGAGCGGGTGGGTGGGGCGGCCTCGGGTGGGCTGGGTGTGTACGGTATCGGAGCGTGACTGCGGACAACGGATGGAAAGCGCTCGGCCAAGTCAACGAGTGGATCCGATTTGCAGACGCCAAGGCGGCAGCGGTACTGGCTGCCTCCGGTGTCTTAGGCGGCCTGCTCGTCAAGAGGATCCCTCGGCTGGCTGACTTTAAGGATGAGCCCGTCTATGCCGGCCTTCTCGTCGTCGCCATCCTCTGTCTGGGCGGCGCGGCCTTGATTGCTTCGCGCATTCTGGCTCCGAGACTCCGAACCGGCGAGGCTCGCTCTCTGATCTACTTCGATCATGTGGCGCGGCGATACGGCGGCGACCGGAGAGGCTACGTGGACACCTTTACCGCGCTGACAGCGGACGAAGAACGATTCGAGCGGCACCTTGCGGAGCAGGTGTGGGCCAACAGCAAGGTCGCGAGGGCGAAGTTCCGGCGGGTGGCGGTCGCAATCTACCTGCTCGGTGCCGCGATGCTTTCGTCCGGAGCGGCTGTCCTTGCCTACCGGCTCTGAACGCCCTGAGCGGTCTCCGTGCTGCTGCCCAGAAACGATGACGAGCCCAGGCCCGGTTCATCGGCGAGGGCCCAGACGGCGTACAAGACACCGTTTTTGCTGGTGAAGGAATGACCACTACTCCAGGTTCCGCTTCAACGCCTGACACTGTGGCTAGGTGACCAACTCGGTGACGACGGGCGCGGGCAACGCCGGACGTCCGTGCACTCCGGTGGACCGTTCGGACATCTCAGGCCCGCTGCTGGCGCAGCTCATCGACGGCTGGTGGCTCCTTTGGGACGCAGGACCAAGCTCCGCCAGCGTGACTGCTAACGGAACTTGGTCCTGGGAACTGCTGCGACTAACGCTTCGTCATGAGGTGAAGGGTGTAGAGGACGGTCAGACCGAACCCAACCGCCACCGCAGCGGCAGGGTTCACGAAGGCCAACCAAGCGGCGAGGCCGGCCAAGGCGAGCAGGACAACCAACCGAACGTCCAATGGCGCGGACGGCTCCGGTGCGGCAGCCTTCTTGCTGGATCCTGACTGGGGCATGTAGGTGACCTTTCGGGAGACGTCAGTAGGTGCGGGTTCGCGTCGAGCAGGACGCGACCCGCGCAAGTTCTCCTGCTGGGAGTGCAGGCAGACTTCACTGCCATTGCTCGTGATGGGGATCCCTCAGGCGGGAACACACCTTCCCAGTTGCGCGGTCCAGGCTGTCGCTCGCGTTTCTTTCGTATGGAAACTGAGCGATCCGAGCTTGGGGATTGACTGCTGATCCTCCGCTCTGGCGGCCTTCACCTCCTCTTTCACCTGCTCCGATACAGCTAGCACGATCGGTTGCGTCGTCGTTGCGAGCTGGCGACGCATGGTCTCCGATTCGATCATGCGGAAGACAAAGGTCAGGTCTCGCCCGATATAGCCGCCCCGCTCGTCATAGGCGGCGGTGCCCTGATGTACAGCTAGGCGGAGTCGGAGGAGTAGGCGAGAGGGCTTGCCCTCGTTGTAGTTGTCGAGCGACGCTGTCAAGCGCGGCACAACCCCGGTTAGGACCCGAAGGGGCCCGCACGACAAGACCACCACGGCGCCGTCACCTCGGTCGAGGATCTTCGCGTCTGAGCAGAGCCCCGCGTCCTTGAGAGCGGAGTCCAGGATGGACAGCAGCTGAGAACGCAGGGCCATCTGTGCGCTCAGGTCGCGGTCCTCGCGATGGAACGCCTCAATGTCCAGACCAAGAAACGTGAACGTGCCGTGTTGGTACATCGGTCCCCTCCTCCCGGGCAGCTCGCACCGGACACCGAGGACTCGATGGTACTACGCGACAGTCAGAGTGTGAAGAAGTACCAAAGCCGATGGTCTTCTTACATGTTCATCCTGGTCAGGGCGGCAAGGGCGGGCACGTCGTCGATGACGATCGATCGCCTGCCGGTGGTGATGATCTTTTTGGTTCGAAGCTCTCGCAGAACCTTCGCAACGGCTTCGCGTGATGCTCCCACGTACCCGGCAAGCTCGGTTTGGGAGATGTCCGGGATCGGGTGAGCCTCGGCCTGGTCGGGGTTTCGAGGATCAAGGCCCGCCAACTCCAGCAGCGTTGCAGCCACGCGGGCGCCTACTGTCAGGGTGGCAAGATCAACCCGTCGGTGGTCGGCGTCACGAAGTCGCTGAGCGACTTGCAAGAGTAAGAAGCGCATGACCCGTGGATGCCTATCTAGGAAGGCATTGAAGAGGTCGGCGCTCACGATGGCGCCCTCGACAGGAGTGACCGCCACCACGGTCGCCGACCGGGGTCGTCCATCAAGTGGGGCCATCTCGCCCACCACTTCGCTCGGGCCTCTCGTTGCTAGGACTACTTCCTGCCCCTGCGGCCCGGTGGAGACAACCTTGACTTGGCCCTCTTTGATCAAAACTGCATGAGTGGTGGTGTCACCCTCGGAGAACAGGACGGTTCCGGCCGCCAGGTTGACCGGAATCCCCAGCTGTTGCAGCTCGGCCCTCTCCTCGGCACTCAATGCTGCGCGAAGTTGATCTACAGGAGAGTCCGTCACGCCGGGATCCTACTTGCCACAACCAGGAAAAACCAGACACAGGCTGCTGTCGCCAATGACCATCGGGCAGCAGGATTCCAACGATCTCGGGGTCCCGACCGACTGAGGCGGGCGGCCCCATGTTCCGGACCGTCAGCCACCGCTCCGCCGGCAACCGATCGGTTCAGGGCCGGGCACAGATCCGGCACAACCGAGCGCGAGCAACGGCGAAAGATGACGGAAACCGACGGAAGGCGTTTCAGCAGGTCACATGCCGCGCCGGGGATCGCGTGGGAGGCCGGGAGGCTGGGGCTCTTACTTCCAGCGGAAGTGCACGAAGAGGCGGCCGAAGTTCTTCGAGTCCTTCTCGACGCGGTGGTAGAGCTGCTTGACGTCCTTCTGGTCGAGGAAGCGCAGCACCCGCTTCTTGAGCTGGCCGGAGCCCTTGCCGGGGATGATCTCGACGAGGGTGGCCTTCTTCGCCACCGCCTCGTCCATGATCCCGCGCAGGGCCCGGTCGATGTCCTGGCCCTTGTTGAAGATGTCGTGCAGGTCCAGCTTCAGCTTCATCGCGCACCCGCTGCCAGCTCACGTCCCATACCGCCGATGGTAGGCGCCCCGCGGCGCCCACCGCGATGCCCGGTGATCAGGACGGCATGGACGTCACCCGGCCGTTTCACGGTCCATGGCGCCCTGATCACCTCGGCGCTCCGGCGGCGCGCATGACGGTGACGAGCGCGCGGGCGGGGCAGCTCGGCCGAGCTGCCCCGCCCCGTGCCCGCGCTGTCAGCGGTTGCCCTCGACCCGGGTCTGCACCCGGTCCAGGGCGACGCGGTAGTCGTCGTTGCCGCTGTGCATGGCCGCCGCGATACGCAGGTGCCGCAGCGCGTCGGCGTGCCGGTTGAGCCGCTCCAGCGTGCGGCCCAGTACGTGGTGGGCGTAGTGGTCGGCGGGGTCCCGGTCGACCAGCTCCCGCAGCTGCGCCTCGGCCCGGTTGAGCTGCGCCGACTGGAAGTACGCCCGGGCCAGCAGCTGGCGTACCGAGGCGTTGCCGGGCTCGGCCTCGACGATCGGCTCGAGCAGCCGGGCCGCCCCGGTCGGGTCACCGGCCTCGAAGAACATGGTCGCCCGCCGGTACTCGGCCAGAAGGTCCATCCGACCCACCCCCTCGTGTCGCGCCACTGTCCCGACGCTGGCACAACATCCGCCGTACCGCGACTGTTCCCGACCGGGAACCGCGCGGGCCCGGCGGGCGATCGCGACGCCGCCGGAGCCGGCGGGACGGAGACGGAGACGGAGTCGGAGGCGAGGGCGGAGGGGGGAGGGGAAGCAGCGTCAGGTGGCGGCGCCGTGCCGGTTGGCGGCCAGCTCCCAGGCGCGTACGCCGCCGACGATGCCGGCGGTGTTGGGCACCACCACCACGTCGTCGCCCATCCGGGCGAGCTGCTCGGGGCGGATCAGCCGGGAGTTGCCGCCGCCCAGGTAGAGCCGGTCCCAGCGGAACACCGGCCGCAGCCCCTCGACGACCTGCCGGATCCGGCGGGACCAGAACGCGTCCCCGAGGCGGCGCCGCTCCGGCTCCCCCACGTACGTGTCGTAGGTGGTGTTCCAACGCACCGGGGCGTGGGACAGCTCCAGGTGCGGGGCGAGCACCCCGCCGTCGAAGAGCGCGCTGCCCAGCCCGGTGCCGAGGGTCAGCACCAGCTCGCAGCCGGTCCCGGCGACCACCCCGGCGCCGTGCACCTCGGCGTCGTTGAGCACCAGTGCGGGCACCCCGAACGCCTCGGCGAGCGCGGTCCGCGCGTCGTACCCGGACCACTGGGCGACCAGGCCCGGGTCGACCTTCGAGCGGGGCCCGGAGCGGGTCACGTAGTGCGGGGTGGCCACCACCACCCCGTGCCGGATCATGCCCGGCAGGCCGACGGTGAGCCGGTCCGCCGTGGGCAGCCGACCCGCCAGGTCCAGCAGCGTCTTGACGAAGAGCGCCGGCGGCAGGGGGTACGGGGTGGGCACCCGCAGCGGCCGGGCGCGCATCGTGCCCGCCTCGTCCAGCACCGATGCCTTGATCCCGCCGCCGCCACAGTCGATCGCCAGAGTGGTCACCACCCGAGCAGTGTGCCGCGCGTCTGCCGGGGCGCGGAGCAAGGGTGGGCGATCGGGGCGGGATAGGGTCGGACACTGATGAGCGCGACGATGATCGTCAAGGGGCTGGCCGCGGGGCACGGGGACCGGGCGCTGTTCGCCGGGCTGGACCTGGTGGTCGCACCGGGGGACGTGGTGGGGCTGGTCGGGCCGAACGGGGCCGGCAAGTCGACGCTGCTGCGTACCCTCGCCGGACTGCTGCCGGTGGAGGCCGGCAGCGTGGCGCTCAGCCCGCCCACGGCGAGCGTCGGGCACCTGCCGCAGGAACCGGAGCGGCGGCCCGACGAGGGCGTACGGGAGTTCCTGGCCCGGCGAACCGGGGTGACCGCCGCGCAGGCCGCCCTGGACGCGGCGACGACGGCGCTCACCGACGGCGCGCCCGGCGCCGACGACGCCTACGCCGAGGCGCTGGAGCGCTGGCTCGCCCTCGGCGGCGCGGACCTGGAGGAGCGGGCCGAGCAGGTGGCCGCCGAGCTGGGGCTCACGGTCGACCTGGAGCACCCGATGACCGGCCTCTCCGGCGGCCAGGCGGCCCGGGCCGGGCTGGCCTCGCTGCTGCTCAGCCGCTACGACGTGTTCCTGCTCGACGAGCCGACCAACGACCTGGACCTGGCCGGCCTGGAGCGGCTGGAGGAGTTCGTCACCGGGCTGCGCGCCGGCACGGTGCTGGTCAGCCACGACCGGGAGTTCCTCGCCCGCACGGTCACCCGCGTGCTGGAACTGGACCTGCACCAGCAGCAGGTCCGGCACTACGGCGGCGGCTACGCGGGCTACCTTGAGGAGCGCGAGGTCGCCCGCCGGCACGCGCGGGAGGACTACGAGGAGTACGCCGACACCCGGGCGGGCCTGGAGGCGCGCGCCCGCACCCAGCGGGCCTGGATGGAGAAGGGCGTGAAGAACGCCCGCCGCAAGGCCACCGACAACGACAAGATCGGCCGCAAGTTCCGCGCCGAGTCGACCGAGAAGCAGGCGGCCAAGGCCAAGCAGACCGAGCGCCTGATCGAGCGGCTGGAGGTGGTCGAGGAGCCGCGCAAGGAGTGGGAGCTGCGGATGGAGATCGCCGCCGCGCCCCGCGCCGGCGCCGTCGTGGCCTCGCTGCGCGACGCCGTCGTACGCCGGGGCGACTTCACCCTCGGTCCGGTGACCCTCCAGGTCGACTGGGCCGACAAGGTGGCGGTGACCGGGGCCAACGGCTCCGGCAAGTCCACCCTGCTCGCCGCCCTGCTGGGCCGGCTCCCTCTCGACTCCGGGCACGCCGCGCTCGGTCCGGGCGTGGTGGTCGGCGAGGTGGACCAGGCCCGGGGCCTGTTCCTCGGCGACGTGCCGCTGATCGACGCGTTCGGCGCCGCCGTACCGCACCTGTCGCCGGCGGACGCGCGGACGCTGCTGGCCAAGTTCGGCCTGCGCGCGGGGCACGTGCTGCGGCCGGCGGCGACCCTGTCGCCGGGCGAGCGGACCCGGGCGGCGCTGGCGCTGCTCCAGGGGCGCGGGGTGAACCTGCTGGTGCTGGACGAACCGACGAACCACCTGGACCTGCCCGCCATCGAGCAGCTGGAGTCCGCGCTGGCCAGCTACCCGGGCACGCTGCTGCTGGTCACCCACGACCGGCGGATGCTCGACACCGTGACCACGAACCGGCGGCTGCGGGTGGCCGCCGGGCGGATCGCCGAGGATTGATCCGTGCCGACCCGCTCGCGGCGGGTGAGAATGACCCCATGCTCAAGTGGGAGTACGCGCTGCTGGTCCGCCGCCGCCAGGCGGCCACCACCGACATCGGCTGGGAGATCGTCTTCGTCTGGTACGGCCCGGACGGCTCCATGGTCGACGTGACGCCCTACGGCGACACCGCGCTGGCGCACCTGAACCGGGCCGGTGACCAGGGCTGGGAACTGGTGGCGATGAGCGAGGACCCGTCCCTGCCCGGCAACAACGAGTTGCACCGCTACCACCTCAAGCGGCCCAAGGCGGCCGCACCGCAGCCCCGGCAGCGCATGCGCGGTGGCGCCCGCCCCCGCCGCACGATCACCGGCTGAGCCGGCGACAGGCCACCCGCCGCACGACCACCGGCTGACCCGGCCAGCCGCCCCCCCGCCGCACTACCACCGGCTGACGCGGCGGCGGGCGGGATGCCCCGGGCATAACGGGCGGGGATCCGGGTATCGGCCGGCGGGAGGTGGCCCGGATATGGTCGCGCTGGCACAGCATCCGCCCTCGGCCGAGCGGCTGCGGGCGATCGACGGATTCCTCGCCGAGGCGTGGGCCGACCAGGCCCGGCACGACGACCGGCTGCGCGACCTCGCGGTCGAGGTGCGCTTCGACCGGGGGGTGGCCCACCTCGGCGGGGAGGTCGCCGAGGAGGCCGAGCTGCGGCTGGTACGGGACCGGGTCGGGCGGCTCGCCGGGGTGCTCGGCGTCTGGTGCCGGGTACGCGTCGGCGGGCGCGACCCGGTGGTGGTCGACCTGGGCTGCGGCGCCACCAAGCAGTGGCCGGGCAACCTGGGGCTGGACATCTTCCCGGCCCCCGGGGTGGACGCGGTGGCGGACCTCTCCGGCTCGCTGCCGCTGGCCGACGACTCGGTGGACGTCTTCTTCGCGGTGCACATCCTGGAGCACCTGATCGACTTCCTGCCGCTGGTCGACGAGTGCCACCGGGCCCTCCGGCCGGGCGGGGTGCTGCACGTGATGAGCCCGTGGTGGCGGCACGTGAACGCCGTCGCCGACCCGACCCACGTACGGCTGCTCGACGTGCAGACGGTCAAGGGCATCTGCCTCCAGCGCCCGCCGGGCACCCCGCGCTGGTATCCGCTGCACGTCGGCTGCGACGGCGCCTCGATCTTCGCCGACCTCACCCCGCTGCCACCGGACGCGGACGGCCCCACCCCCGCCCACCTGGCCCGCTTCTTCGACTGACCCACCTCCCGCCACCCCGTCGATCATGAAGTTGTTGCCAAGCAGAGCGGCGTGTCGCGCCAACAACCTCATGATCGACGGGAAGGCCGGCGGGGGGAGGGGAGGGGGAGGGGGGAGGGGGAGGGGTCAGGGGCCCTGGGTGCTTTCGCGGGGGGTCAGGGTCCAGGGGGCGGAGAGTTCGCGGGGCGGGGCGGCGCGGTCGCCGTCGATCCGGCCGGCCAGCAGCTCCACCGCCAGCCGGGCGATGCGCTCCTTGTCGGGCGCGATGGTGCTCAGGGTGGGCACGGAGAAGCGGCCGTCCTCGATGTCGTCGAAGCCGGCCACCGCCACGTCCTCGGGCACCCGCAGGCCCGCCTCGTGCAGCGCGCGTAGGGCGCCCAGGGCGAGGGTGTCGTTGAAGCAGAAGACGGCGTCGGGGCGTACGCCGGAGGTCAGCAGGCCGCGCATCGCGGCGGCGCCGTCCGCGCGGTGCCAGGCCGTCGCGGGCGCCACCAGCCGATCGTCGTAGGCGAGCCCGGCGTCGGCGAGCGCGGCGGTGTAGCCGGCGAGCCGGAGCCGGGCACTGACCCCCTCCGGGGTGCGTTGCGAGCCGATGGCGGCGATCCGGCGACGGCCGAGACCGGCCAGGTGGGCGGTGATCGCCCGGGCGGCGCCCACGTTGTCGATCCCGACGTGGTCGGCGGGACCGTGGTCGACGCGCTCGCCGAGCAGCACCATCGGGGTGCCGGCCAGGCCGGTGAGGTCCTCGGCGGTGAGCGCCAGCGGGCTGAAGATCAGCCCGTCGATGAGGTGCTCGGTGATGCCCGAGGCGGCCACCCGCTCCTGCTCGTGGCCGCCGCCGGTCTGGTCGATCAGCACCGTCCAGCCCAGCTCGGCCGCGGCCGTGACGACGTGCCGGGCCAGCTCGGCGAAGTAGGGGATGTCCAGCTCGGGGACCGCGAACGCGATGACGCCGGTGCGCCCCTTGCGGAGGTTGCGGGCGGAGAGGTTGGGCCGGTAGTTCAGCTCGGCGATGGCCTCCTCGACCCGGGCGCGGGTGTCGGGGCGGACGTGCACGTAGCCGTTGACCACGTTGGAGACGGTCTTCACCGACACGCCGGCCCGCTCCGCCACGTCCTTGAGCCTGTGCCGCACCACGCCGCCTCCCCCCATGGGTGCGCACTTTACCTCGTGGACGACTCTTTACAACGTTGCTTACAACGTTGTAGAAACCATGGGCACCGAGTGACCGTGGTCACCCGGTACCCGGCAACCAGGAAAGGTGGCACCCTTGCGGACCGCGCAGCTCACCATCGACCCGGCCTTCGCCGTCGGACCGGCCGACCGGCGGCTCTTCGGCTCCTTCGTCGAGCACATGGGTCGCTGCGTCTACGGCGGGGTCTACGAGCCCGGACACCCCGCCGCGGACTCTCGGGGGCTGCGCGGCGACGTGCTGGAGCTGACCCGTGAGCTGGGCGTGTCGGTGGTCCGCTACCCCGGGGGCAACTTCGTCTCCGGCTACCGCTGGGAGGACGGCGTCGGCCCGGTCGGCGACCGCCCCCGCCGCCTCGACCTGGCCTGGAAGACGATCGAGACCAACGCCTTCGGGCTCGACGAGTTCATGACCTGGGCCGCCGCGGCCGAGGTCGAGCCGATGATGGCCGTCAACCTCGGCACCCGGGGCGTGCAGGAGGCCTGCGACCTGCTGGAGTACACGAACCATCCCGGCGGGACCCACCTGTCCGACCTGCGCCGCAAGCACGGCGCCGAGGAGCCGTACGGGGTGCGGCTCTGGTGCCTGGGCAACGAGCTGGACGGCCCGTGGCAGGTCGGCCACAAGACCGCCGACGAGTACGGCCGGCTCGCCGCCGAGACCGCCCGCGCCATGAAGATGATCGACCCGTCGATCAGCCTGGTCGCCTGCGGCAGCTCCAACCGCACGATGTCCACCTTCGCCTCCTGGGAGGCGACGGTGCTGGAGCACACCTACGAGCACGTCGACTACATCTCCGCGCACACCTACTACGACCCGTCCGACGGCGACCGGGCCAGCATCCTCGCCTCCGCCGTGGACATGGACAACTTCATCCGCGAGGTCGTCGCCACCGCCGACCACGTGGCCGCGAAGCAGCGGGACCGGCGGAAGCTGAAGATCTCCTTCGACGAGTGGAACGTCTGGTACCAGTCGCGTCTCCAGGCCGACCTGGACCGGCGCGGCTGGGTCGAGGCCCCGGCGCTGATCGAGGACGACTTCACCGCCGTCGACGCGGTGGTGGTCGGCGACCTGCTGATCACCCTGCTCCGGCACGCCGACCGGGTCGGGGTGGCCTGTCAGGCCCAGCTCGCCAACGTGATCGCCCCGATCCGCACCCGCACCGGCGGCCCCGCCTGGCGGCAGAGCATCTTCCACCCGTTCGCGCTCACCGCCCGGCACGCCCGCGGCACGGTGCTGCGTACGGAGCCGGTCGGCCCGACGTACGAGACGAAGCGGTACGGCGAGGTGCCGGTGCTCGACACGGTCGCCGTGCACGACGAGGAGACCGGCGAGCTCACCGTGTTCGCGGTCAACCGGGGCGACACGGACCTGGAGCTGCACCTCGACCTGCGCGGCCTCGCAGGACTGTCCGCCTCATCGCACGTGAGCCTCGCCGCCGGGGACCACCCGACGGCGACGAACACCGAGGCCGAGCCCGACCGGGTGACGCCTCGGCAGCTACCCACCACCACCACCGACGGCGGCCGGTGCTCCGTGCGCCTGCCGGCCGTCTCCTGGAACATGCTGCGTTTCTCCCCCGTCGGCGGCTGACACCGCGCCTGTCCTGAGCAGGCACAATCCATCCCGTCCCCAAGGAGCAAAATCCCATGATGCAGAACGAAATGAGCCGGCGGCGCCTGCTCGGCCTCGGCCTCGGGCTCGGCGCCGCGGCCTCGCTGACCCTGGCCGGGTGCGGCGGCGACGACGACAGCTCGGGCCCGGCAGCCGGCAACGGCGGCAAGGACTACACCGGCCCGAAGGTGGACCTGAAGCTGTGGAACGGCTTCACCGGCGGCGACGGCGACATCTTCAAGGCGCTGGTGAACCAGTTCAACACCGAGCACCAGAACATCGCCGTCGCGATCGCCACGTACCAGTGGGAGGACTACTACAACAAGCTCCCCGGCGCGGCCTCCAGCGGCGCCGGCCCGGACATCGCGGTCATGCACATGGACCAGCTCGCCACGTTCGCCGCGCGCGGCGTGATCACCGAGCTGGACGACGTCGCCAAGACCCTGGAGCTGTCCGAGGGGGACTTCGCCCCCACCGTCTGGAAGGGCGGGCTCTACAACTCCAAGCGGTACGGCATCCCGCTGGACATGCACCCCCTCGGCTTCTACTACAACAAGGGGGTCATGCAGTCCGCCGGGCTCGACCCGAACAAGCCGCCGGCGACGAAGGACGACTACACCGCCGCGCTGACCGAGCTGAAGAAGTCCGGGGTACAGGGCTTCTGGGTCAGCCCGTTCCAGTTCACCGGCGGCATGACCTTCTACTCGCTGCTGCACCAGTGGGGCGGCAGCGTCTTCGACGCCGAGGCCACCAAGGCCACCTTCAACTCCGACCAGGCCGTCGAGGCGTGCACCTGGCTGACCGACCTGATCAAGCAGGGCCACTCCCCCGCCAACGTCGGGCAGGACGCCGACTACCTGGCCTTCAAGAGCGGCAAGAACGCCTTCAACTGGAACGGCATCTGGCAGATCAACGACCTGAAGAAGAGCCCGGAGATCCAGTGGGGCGTCGCGCCCCTGCCGCAGATCGGCTCGCAGCCGGCCGCCTGGGCCAACTCGCACAACTTCACGATCGTCAAGCAGCGGGCCAACGACGCCAACAAGGTCTCGGCGGCGAAGGTGTTCATCAACTGGCTCAGCCAGCACTCCCTGGACTGGGCCAAGGGCGGCCAGGTCCCGGCCCGCAAGGCCGTCCGCGACAGCGCCGACTTCAAGGCGCTGGCCGAGGTCAACGCGCTCGCCCCCGAGCTGGAGTACGCGGCCTTCCCGCCGGCGGCCCCGGGCCTCGGTGAGGTCATGACGACCTTCTACAACTCGTTCAACGAGGCGGCGCTGGGCAAGAAGTCGCCGAAGCAGGCGCTGGACGACGGGGTGGCCAAGGCGAACAAGCAGCTGGAGGACAACCGCAAGAAGTACGGGAGCTGAGTTTCCGTGGCGGACGTGATCGAGGTCGGGGCGGCGCGCGGTGACGCGCCGCCCCCGGCGGCCGGCGCCGCCCGCCGGGGCACCCGGCCGGGCCGGGCCGGGTGGGCCACGCCGTACCTGTTCCTCGCGCCGTACCTGCTGCTGTTCGGGGTCTTCGGCCTGCTGCCGATCCTGCTCGGTCTCTGGCTCAGCGTGCACCAGTGGGACTTCCAGCTGCCCAACCGGCCCTTCGTCGGGTTGGACAACTACGCCGAACTGTTCTCCAGCGAATCGGCCGTCTACGGCGACTGGTGGCAGAGCGTACGGGCGACCGGGATCTTCACCGTCTTCGCGGTGCCGCTGCTGGTGGTCGTACCCCTCGGGCTGGCGCTGCTGCTGAACCGGTCGTTCCCCGGCCGGACCTTCTTCCGGGCGGTCTACTTCGCGCCGTACGTGCTGGGCGTGGCGGTGATCGGCCTGCTCTGGCGTTTCCTGCTCGACGCGAACCTGGGCCTGGTGAACCGGCTCGCCGGCATGGTCGGGCTGCCCGCCGACACCCCCTGGGTGACGGACGTGCCGTGGGCGTGGGTCTCGCTGGTGGGGGTGACCGTCTGGTGGACCTCCGGCTTCAACGCCGTGATCTACCTGGCCGGGCTCCAGGACATCCCGCAGGAGCTGTACGAGGCGGCGAAGGTGGACGGCGCGAGCGCCTGGGAACGGTTCCGGCACGTCACGCTCCCCGGGCTGCGTCCCGTGCTGCTCTTCGTGATCACCACGACCGTGCTCGCCTCCGCGAACGTGTTCGGCCAGTCGTTCCTGATCACCCAGGGTGCGCCGGGCACGGAGACCCGCACGGTGGTCTGGTTCATCGTCGAGGAGGGGCTGCGGGACAACGACGCGGGCCGCGCCGCCGCGATGAGCATCGTGTTCGCCCTGATGCTGGCGGTCGTGAGCATCGCCAACTTCCGCCTCTTCCGTTACCGGGAAGACTGAGGGGACCGCCATGACGACGCCCACGCGCACCACGCGCGCCCCCGAGCCGGGCCGGGTCGGTGTCCCGGCGGCCGGGCGCGCGCCGGGTACCGCGCTGCGCCGGACCGCGCTCTACGCCACCCTGGTCGCGCTCGCCCTGGTCTTCCTGCTGCCGCTGGTGTGGATGGTCATCACCTCGCTGAAGACCTACACCGGGGCCCAGCAGATCCCGCCGACCTGGCTGCCGGAGCCGATCTCCGGGTACGGCTACGAGCAGATCCTGAACAACTCGGCCAACCCCGTGCTGCGCTGGTTCGCCAACAGCATGCTGGCTGCCACCGCGCACGCGCTGCTGGTGCTGGCGACGGCCTCGATGGCCGCGTACGCCCTGGCCCGGATGCGCTTCCGCGGGCGCGGGGTGTTCTTCGCGCTGATCGTCGGGACGCTGTTCATCCCGCCGACCTCGCTGATCATCCCGAACTTCCTGATCGTCGACGAGCTGAACTGGATCGACACCCTGACCGTGGTGATCGTCCCCGGGGCGGCGAGCGCGTTCGGGGTGTTCTTCCTGCGGCAGTTCTTCCTCTCCCTGCCCCGGGAGCTGGAGGAGGCCGCGGTGCTGGACGGGGCCAACCAGTGGCAGATCTTCTGGCGGGTGGTGCTGCCGCTGTCCCGGCCGGCGCTGGCCACCCTGGCGGTGCTGTCGTTCCTCACGAACTGGAACGACTTCCTCTGGCCGATCTTCGTGCTGTTCAGCCCGGAGACGCTCACCCTGCCGCCGGGGCTGGGCCTGCTCCAGGGCGCCTACGTCACCGACTACCCGGTGATCATGGCGGGGGCGGTGCTGGCCAGCGTGCCGGTGCTGGTCCTCTTCGTGCTGGCCCAGCGGCACATCATCCAGGGTGTCTCCCGCAGCGGGCTGAAGGGATGACGGTCGGGACCAGTCGGCGGCGCGGCGCGGCGGCGGTGCTCGCCGCCGCGCTGTTCGCCGCCGGTTGCGGTGGTGGAGAAGAACCCTCGAACACGGGAGACGACGCGCGCATGTTCACCAACCCGGTCGTACGCACCGACGCGCCCGACCCGCAGGCGATCCGGGTGGGCGACACCTGGTACCTGTTCCACACGAACGCCGGTGGCCGCAACGTCCCGGTGCTCACCTCCACGGATCTGGTCGACTGGACGCCGGCCGGGGACGCGCTGCCGGAACTGCCGGCGTGGGCGGACGCCGGGAAGACCTGGGCGCCCGAGGCGATCGAACCGGCCCCGGGCCGGTTCGCGCTCTACTACACCGTCGCCGGGCGCGAGTCGGGGCGGCAGTGCGTCGGGCGGGCCGTGGCGAGCGCGCCGCAGGGGCCGTACCGGGACGACTCGACCGGCCCGCTGATCTGCCAGGCGGAGCTGGGCGGGGCGATCGACGCCAGCCCGTTCCGGGACACCGACGGCAGCCTCTGGCTGCTGTGGAAGAACGACGGCAACGCCATCGGGGTGGACACCTGGATCTGGTCGCAGCGCCTCTCGGACGACGGGCTGCGCCTGCTCGGCGAGCCGACGAAGCTGCTGAAGCAGACCGAGCCGTGGGAGGGCGCCCTGATCGAGGGCCCGTTCCTGCACCGCCACGACGGCAGGCTGTTCCTGTTCTTCGCCGCCAACGCCTACGACCGGGCCGAGTACGCGGAGGGCTACGCGGTCTGCGAGTCGCCCGCCGGGCCGTGCGTGAAGGCCCCGGAGAACCCGATCCTGAAGACCAACGAGGCCGCCTCCGGGCCGGGGCACGCCTCCATGGTGGTCAAGGACGGGCGCACCTGGCTGCTCTACCACGCCTGGCCGCCGGGCCAGGAGGGCACGGTCGACCCGGGCCGCCAGGTCTGGCTCGACGAGGTCGTCTGGACCGACGGCAAGCCCGTCGTCAAGGGCCCGACGGCGGGGCCCCAGCAGAGGCCCTGACGGCCGGAGGTACCGACAGCGCGGCACCCGATTTGTCGGGTGCCGCGCTGTCCTCGTACCCCTCCCACCGTCCGGACCGCCCCCCGTGGCGGCCGGTGACCGGCGATGCCACCCGGCGTGCACCCTCCTCGATCCTGACGATCCCGGGCCAATCGGACTGCACCCGGCGTGTGCGGTCCAGCACCCTGCGCGCCGTGGCCCCGGCCACGGGGACGAACGGACGTGGACGGACGGATCGATCCCGTCCAGACTCTTGCGCAGAGCCGTGAGGTGTGAAAATTTCCTACCAGCGGCAGATTGTCAACGGCGAATCTTGCCGTCTGCGCCGCGATGAACCCCTGACACGGGAGCCCCAACGAAGGGACACACCGCATGAAGGCAACTCGGCTCGGAGCCGCCGGGCTGGCCGCCGCACTGCTCGGCGCGCTCGTCGCCGCCACCCCGGCGAGCGCGGCGCCCGACGCGGCGACCACCGCCGCCTCCACCACCACCTGCGTCACCGACCCGGCCACCCCGAAGCGGCAGTTCCGGGCCATGTGGATCTCCTCGGTCGTCAACATCGACTGGCCGAGCAAGGCGTCCCAGACCGCGCCCGACCGCATCGCCGCGCAGCAGGCCGAGTACCGCCAGCTGCTCGACCTCGCCGAGCGGCTGAACCACAACGCCGTGGTCGTCCAGGTCCGGCCGACCGCCGACGCGTTCTGGCCCTCGCCCCACGAGCCCTGGTCGGAGTACCTGACCGGGGTGCGTGGCGAGAACCCGGGCTGGGACCCGCTGAAGTTCGTGGTCTCCGAGGCGCACAAGCGCAACCTCGAGTTCCACGCCTGGTTCAACCCGTACCGCATCTCCATGCCCGCCCCGGGCGGCGCCGGCGCCGACATCAACCAGCTCGCGCCGAACCACCCGGTGCGCGAGCACCCGGAGTGGACCTTCGCCTACCCGCCGGCCGGGGTCGCCGGCAGCCGGCTCTACTACAACCCCGGCGTCCCGGAGGTCCGCGAGTTCGTGCAGACCGCGATGATGGACGCGGTCAAGCGGTACGACGTCGACGGCGTGCACTTCGACGACTACTTCTACCCCTACCCGAGCGGCACCCACCAGGTGCCCGACGACGCCACCTTCGCGGCGCACAACCGGGGCTTCACCGACAAGGCCGACTGGCGGCGGGACAACATCAACCTGCTGATCCAGGAGATGAACGCCAAGATCAAGGCCGAGAAGCCATGGGTGAAGTTCGGCGTCAGCCCGTTCGGCATCTGGCGCAACCAGTCGGTCGACCCGCTGGGCTCGGACACCACCGGCAGCCAGTCGTACGACATCATCTCCGCCGACACCCGCAAATGGGTCAAGGAGGAGTGGATCGACTACATCGTGCCGCAGCTCTACTGGTACATGGGCCAGTACCCGGCCGCCGACTACACCCGGCTGGTGCCGTGGTGGGCGGACGTGGTCAAGGGCACCCGGGTGCAGCTCTACATCGGGCAGGCCGACTACAAGAGCGGTGACCCGGTCTACGGCTCGTTCTGGATGAACCCGCGGGAGCTGTCGAACCACCTGACGCTCAACCGGCAGTACCCGGAGGTCCTGGGCAACGTCCACTTCTCGGCCGTTCAGGTGCGGGCCAACCGGCTCGGCGCGACCGACATCTACGCCGCCGAGCACTACTCCCGCCCGGCGCTGGTCCCGACCATGACGCACCTGCCGAAGAAGCCGCTGCTCATGCCGGTCGTCACCAAGGCCGCGCGGCAGGACGACGGAGTCCACCTGAGCTGGCTCCAGCCGGCCGACGGCGTGGGCCCGCTCGGCACCGCCACCTCGTACGCGATCTACCGCTTCGACGGGACCGGCCTGGCCGGCCGGTGCGACTTCGCCGACGCCGCGCACCTGGTCGACACGGTCCGCGCCGACGCGGGCACCCGGACCCAGTCCTGGGTGGACACGACGGCCGAGGCCGGCAAGCGGTACACCTACTACGTGACCGCGCTCGACCGACTGGCGAACGAGAGCCCGGCGAGCCCGCCGGCGTTCGTCCGCTGACGTCCCACCGGATGCCCCGGGTGCCCCTGGCGCCCGGGGCATTCGTCTGTTTCAACGCCTGTCACCAATTGTCGGCGGGCACCACATCCCCCGGATCCCTCCATGATCCACACTGTTCGGCATTCCGGTGACCCGCCGGTAACCCCCGTCCCGCCCGCCATCCCCCGCGGAGGTAACACGTGCCCAGACGCCTCACCACCCTGCTCGCCTCGGCCGCGCTCACGATGCTCTTCGTCTTCGGGGTCTCCTCCCCCGCCGCCGCCGTCACGACCTCGCAGAAGCTCTCCGTCCTGTCCAGCTGGACGCAGACGAGCGCCACCAGCTACAACTCCTGGAACTCGGGCCGGCTGAACAAGGGCGCCTGGGCGGCGTACGAGTTCAACTGGTCGACCGACTACTGCTCGTCGAGCCCGGACAACCCGCTCGGCTTCAACTTCAGTCTCTCCTGCTACCGGCACGACTTCGGCTACCGCAACTACAAGGCGATGAGCCGGTTCTCGGCGAACAAGGCCCGGCTGGACAGCGCCTTCTACGCCGACCTGAAGCGGGTCTGCGCCACGTACAACAGCGTCGTGCGGCCCGCCTGCACCAGCCTCGCCTGGACGTACTACCAGGCCGTCAGCGCCTTCGGCTCGGTCGCCGCCGTGCAGCAGGCCGACATCGACCGCGCCGCCCGGATGAAGGCCGACGCCGAGCGCCGCGCCGCCCTGAGCCGCTGACCCACCCGTACCGCCAGGGGTCCGCGTCCCCGCCCACCAGGTCGACGCGGACCCCGACCGGCACGGACGGCGGACCCCACCGTCAGGCGTGCCCCGTGTGGTGGCGGCGCCGGTCGGGACTGACGGTCTGGCGGGGCGCCACGCGGGCGTGACCGGCGCCGAACCGCGCCGAGCCGGCCGCCAGGTCCGGGTGCTCGACGGCGAGGGCCAGCGCCGCCGCCTCCTCCAGCCCCAGCTCGGTCCCCTCGCCGTACGCGCCGTCGAAGGCCGCGTCGCCCAACTCCCGGCGCAGCTCCCCCTGCCGCTGCGCCCAGTACCCGCCGTAGATGCCCGGGGCGCAGCGCATGCTCGCCCGGGTCGCCCCCGCCGCGCCGAACAGGCGGGCCGCCGTCAGCCCGTCGCCGCCGGCCGCGCAGCGCACCGCCATCGCGTTCAACGTGTCGCAGGCCCGGCCGTGGAAGCCGTGGCTCATCCGCGAGCGGAGCGCCACCTGGAGGTGCTCGTGCGCGGCGACGAGGTCCCCACGCGCCAAGGCGACCATCCCGAGCAGCATGTCGACGGAGCGCCGCCCCCGCTCCACCGGCCGGGCCGCCTCCACCGGTCGCGCCGCGCCCAGCAGCTCGGCCGCCTCGTCCAGGGCGCCCCGCCGCCACAGCAGCTCGGCCAGGCTGAACACCCCGAAGAGCGCGTCGCCGAGCACCTCCTGGCCGGACGCCCAGTCGATCACCTCGCGGCAGATCCGCTCGGCCTCCGCGAACTGTCCCAGGTCGACCAGCGGGGCGGCCCGCCCGGCGAGCACCCGGGCGAGCAGGCCCGCGTCGCCCGCCTGCCGGGCCGCCGCCTCCGCCCGCTGGGAGTAGCGCAGCTCCTCGGCGAACTCGCCGTCCGCGCCGGCGTGCAGCGAGTGCATGTGGTACGCCGCCGCCAGCTCGGCCTCCGGGATCCGCTCCCCGGTCTCGGCGATGCGCCCGTACAGCCGGAACAGCCAGAGTCGCCCCTCCCGGGCCAGGCCCCGCTCCCGCCACCACTGGTCGAGGCCCCCGGCCAGCCGCAGACCGGCGCGGGCACTGCCGCCGGTGGCGCACCAGCGCAGCGCGGCCCGCAGCTCGCCGGCGAGCGGGTCGAGGGCGTAGAGCGACAGGGTCACCGGCCGCCCGTCCGGGCCCAGGTGCGCCCGTTCCAGCGCGTGCATCGACCACGCCACGTGCCGGTTGCGGGCCGACCGCTCCTCCCCCGCCTCCACCAGCCGCCGCGCCGCGTACGCCCGGATCGGGTCGAGCATCCGGTAGGTGCTGCCCGCGGCGTGCGGCTCGGCCAGCACCATCGACTTGTCGACCAGCACCGAGAGCGGATCGAGCGGGTCGTCGCCGAGCAGCCACTCCACCGCCGCCAGGTCCACCGGGCCGGCGAAGACCGCCAGCCAGCGCAGCAGCCGGGCGGCCCGTGGCCCCAGCGTCCGGTACGACCAGGTGACCGTGGCCTGCATGGTCAGGTGCCGCTCGGTGGCGGAGCGCTGCACCGCCCGGACGGCCGGGCTGGGCGACGCCATCCCCACGGCCGCCGCCACCGGATCCACGCCGTCCTGCCGGTCGCCCGACGGTACCGGCTCCGCCGGGGACGGGTCCTCCCGCCCCGCGTCGAGGGTGCCCAGCACGTCGTCGAGACGCGCGGCGAGCTGACCGACGGAGAGCACCCGCAACCGGGCGGCGGCCAGCTCGATGGCGAGCGGCAACCCGTCCAGCCGGCGCACCACCCGCCGCAGGTCGGCCGACTCCGCCGGGTCCGGGGGCCGGCCGCCCCGGGCCGCCGCCGTCCGGTCCAGCAGCAGCGCGACGGCGTCGCTCTCCGCCCCCTCGACCGGCGGGTCGACCGACAACGACGGGATCCGCCAGACCACCTCGCCCGGCAGCCCGAACGACTCCCGGCTGGTGGCGAGCACCCGGACGCCCATCCCGCCCGCGAGCAGCCGGGAGATCACGTCGGCCGAGGCGGCCGGCTGGGCGTCGCAGGTGTCCAGGAGGATGAGCATGCGGCGCGCGGCCGCGTACTCCACCAGGGTGTCCACCATCGGGCGGCCCGGCTCGGGACGCAGACCGAGCACGGCGGCGACCTCGAACGCCACCAGGCCCGGGTCGGTGACCGCGGCGATGTCGACGAACCAGACCCCGTCCGGATGGGACTCCACCAGGTCGACGGCGAGCTCCACGGCCAGCCGCGTCTTGCCCGCGCCACCCGCGCCGAGGACGGTGACCAGCCGGTGCGCCTCCACCAGCCGCCTCAGCTCGGCGAGCTCGGCGTCCCGGCCGACGAACGAGGTGACCGGGGTGGGCAGGTTGTGTGCGCTCGCGTCGGCGGTGCGGGGTCGCGGGAACTGCCGCTCCAGGCCGGGGGCGACCAGTTGGTAGAGCCGTTCCCGGTCGTCGAAGCCGCGCAGCCGGTGCAGGCCGAGGTCGATCAGGGACGCGTCGGGCGGCAACGGCTCCACGTGCCGCGCCGTCGACGCCGAGCAGAGCACCTGGCCGCCGTGGGCGGCGGCGGCCACCCGCGCCGCGCGGTGCACCTCCGGGCTGACGTACTCGCCGTCGCGCGGCTCCGCCCAGCCGGTGTGCAGCCCCATCCGCACCCGGGGCACGGCGTCGGCGGTGGGCCACTCGTGGCTGGCCAGCGCCCGCTGGGCGGTCAGGCAGGCGGTCAGTGCGGCGGTCGCGTCGCCGAAGGCGAGGAAGAACGAGTCCCCCTCGGTCAGCAGCTCCGCGCCCTCGGTCGCGGCGATCGTACGGCGCAGCAGGCGCCGGTGCTCCCGCAGCACCGGCGGGTAGTCCGGCCCGAGCAGCTGGGCCAGCCGGGTGGAGCCCTCGATGTCGGTGAAGACGAAGGTCACCAACCCGCTCGGGAGATGGATCCGTGGCGACATGGTGGAACCTCCGCCCGTGACGTCGGACTCATGCTGCCTGATACCGGGCCATCACGCATCGTGAGAACGGTCGGGCGGCTCCGACCCCCGGGGAGCCGTCCGCCCCGGCTGGCCGGAGGGGTTGGGCCGGCGGACGTCGCGGCGGACGAGGCACCGGCCCGGACGGGCGGGCGCGGACCGCCGGTCAGCAGCCGCAGCCGCCGCCGCAGCACCCTCCGCCGGCCGGCGCCGGCGCGCCACCGGACGCACCGCCGCCCCGGCCGGTGACCGCGACGGTGGAGAGGAGCTTGACTGTGTCGGCGTGCCCCTGTGGGCAGGACGCCGGCTCAGCGGCCCGCGCCATCGGACGGTTGACCTCGAAGGTGTCGCCGCAGGCGCGGCAACGAAACTCGTACCGGGGCATGGCACCCAGGGTACGACCGGTCCTGACGTACGGGGGTACATGGGTGATACTCAACTTGTGGTGGACGGCGAGGACAGGAAGACCCTTCGGCCCCTGCGGCCGGCGGCACCCATCGACAGGCCGCTCGCCGAATCCGGCGCCGTGCCCGGGCCCGCGACGCGGTTGCCGCGTCCCCGCCGCCCCTGGCTGAGATCCACCTCCACGGAGGACACGAAGCCGGCCACCGAGGCGAAGGCAGCCGAGGCGAAGGCAGCCGAGGCGAAGCCGGTGGAGAAGGCGAAGCCGGCCGCAGAGCCCGCCACCGAGACGAAGCCGGCCACGGCCGCGAAGCCGGACGAGCCTGCCGCCACCACGGCCGCGCAGCCGGAGGACAGGAGCGCCCCCGACACGGAGGGCGGCGGCGCGGCCGGCAAGCCGGCCACCGCGACCTCGGCCACGGGAGCGGCGGCCACCGGGAGCGGGGCGAAGGACGGCGACGGCGCGGCGTCGGGCGCAGGCGACCTCGCGCAGACGAAGGTCGACCTGCCCGCGACGAAACCGGCCGCCGGGCCCCGGCGCCGCCGGGTGCAGTTCGCGCACGCCGTACGCCAGCCTCCGCACCGCGTCGCGATCGCCGCCGCCCGAGCCACGCGGGACTGGTCGCGGCGACCCAGCGGGCGACTCACCCTGCCCGGGGTGTTCCTGCTCGCCCTGGTCGCGGCGACGGCTGCGGCCGGCGCGCTGCTGGTGCCCGCGACGGCCCGGGGGACCCGGCCGGTCGCGGTCGACGCCACCTCCCCCGCCCCGACCACCGACCCCCAGGCGCCCCTGCCCGGCGGCACGCCACCGCCCGGCGGGATGCCACTGCCCACCCAGACGGCGCTGCCGCCCGGCACGGCACCGACCGGCCCGGTCGTCGGCGGCTCCACCGGTCGGCCGTCGGACGCGCTGGCCGGGTGGGCCGCCCAGGTCGGACCCAAGGTCGGCATCTCGCCGGTGGCCATGCAGGCGTACGGCTACGCCGAGGTGGTGCTCGCCCAGACCAACCGCAGCTGCGGGCTGAGCTGGACCACGCTGGCGGCCATCGGGTTCGTCGAGTCGGGGCACGGTCAGGCCAACGGCGCGACGCTCCGCCAGGACGGCAAGGCTCTGCCCGAGATCATCGGCCTGCCGCTCGACGGGCAGGGCGGCCGGATGCGCATCCCCGACACCGACCGCGGCGTGATGGACAAGGACCCGGTCCTCGACCGGGCGGTCGGGCCGATGCAGTTCATCCCGACGACCTGGCAGGAGATCGGGGCCGACGCCGACAACGACGGCGTCAAGGACCCGCACGACCTGGACGACGCCGCCCTCGCCGCCGGCAACTACCTCTGCAAGGGCGGCCGGAACCTCACCATCCCGGCCGACTGGTGGAACGCGATCCTGTCCTACAACGACGTCCGCCGCTACGCCCAGGACGTCTACGACACCGCCAACCGGTACGGACAGGCCAGCCGCACGTGAAGTGATCGTCTGCGTACATTGGAGAACTGGACACTTCCCCCGGGCAGCGGTTAGCGGCAAGCTAGACGGGTGATGGTGCGCGAGTGGGACCCCAGGACCGCGTCGTCCGCCGAGATCGCGTCGCTGCTGGACACGCTGAACGCGGTCCTGGCGGTCGATCTGCCGCAGGATCCGCCGTGGCGGGAGAGCTCCATGCGGGAATACCTCGCCGAGGTCATGCCCGGCGAACGGCGGATCTCCTGGGTCGCCCAGACGGAACCGGCGGCCGACGGCAGCCCGGGGGCGATCCTGGGCCACGTGCACGTGCTGCTGCTCGGCGACATCGGCGTGCTGGAGGTGCTGGTGCACCCCTCGGCCCGGCGTACGGGCCTCGGCCGGGACCTCGTCCTGACCGCCGCCCGACGGGTCTACCAGGAGGGCTTCCAGTCGATCGGGGTGGAGGTGGTCGGCGACACGCCGGCCGTCGCCTTCTACGAGTCGCTCGGCTTCTCCAAGGAATACGTCGAGACCCGCAGCGTGCTGGACCTGTCCGGGGTGGACTGGGCCGAGCTGGCCGAGATGGCCACCGGCATCGGCGCGGGCTACCACCTCCAGTTCCACCCGGGCGGCCCGCCGGACGAGCTGATCGAGGCGTACGCCCGGGCCAAGGCGGAGGTGCGCGACGTCGAGGACGGCGAACTGCGCCCCAGCTCCTACGACCCGGAGCGGCTGCGGGACAGCCTGGACTGCCTGCACCGGCGGGGTATGAAGCCCTACATCGTGCTCGCCCTGCACGAGCAGACCGGCGAGGTGGCCGGGCTGACCGAGGTGGTCGTGCCGGTCCAGCATCCCACCCGCGCCGACCAGTACGACACGATCGTCGTGCAGGACCACCGGGGCTACGGCATCGACCGGGCGATCAAGGCCCGGATGCTGATGGAGCTGCGCTCGGCGGAGGCGGAGCTGGCCGAGGTGCAGACCTGGAACGCGCAGGCCAACGAGGCCATGCTCAAGGTCAACGCCGAGCTGGGCTACCGCCCGGACCGCGAATGGTGCGAATACAGCATCGACGTGGCTGAGCTGGTGCACCGCCTCGACGCCGGACGCTGACCGGAACGTTCACGAATCCGTCCGCTGGGGGATGGACGGGGGTAAGCAGCGACCCTTAACGTGCGTTAGTTCCCCGTCCACCCATCGTGGAGGCCTCATGCGCCCGCGCCGCACTCTTGCCGCGCTCGCGACCGCCACCGCCGCCGTGACCGTCACGGCCGTCGGCGTCGCACCCACCGCGGCCAGCGCCGCGCCCACCGACCTCTTCATCTCCGAATACGTCGAAGGCTCGTCGAACAACAAGGCGATCGAGCTGTTCAACGGCACGGGCGCCGCCGTCGACCTGGCCGCCGGCGGCTACCAGCTCCAGTTGCACTTCAACGGCTCCACCACGCCGACCAACCTGACCCTCACCGGCACCGTCGCGGCCGGGGACGTCTTCGTCCTCGCCGCCGCCTCGGCCGCACCGGCCATCCTCGACCGGGCCGACCAGACCACCGGTGCCAGCCTGTTCAACGGCGACGACGCGATCGTGCTGCGTCGCGGCGGCACCGTGCTCGACTCGATCGGCCAGGTCGGCGTCGACCCGGGCACCGAGTGGGGCACGGGCGTCACCAGCACCGCCGACAACACGCTGCGCCGGTCGGCGGCCGTGACGTCCGGCGACACCGACCCCTCCGACGCGTTCGACCCGGCCGCCCAGTGGGCCGGCTTCCCCGTCGACACGTTCGACGGCCTCGGCACGCACGCCGTCGACGGCGGCGGGCCGGTCGACACGCCCGCCACGCTCGCCTGCGGCCCGGCCCTGGTGACCTCGGCCGGCACGGCGGCGACCCGGGAGGTCACCGCCACCGACACCGACGACCGCATCGTCGACCTGGCGGTCACCTCGGTCAGCCCGACCCCGGCCACCGGCTCCGTCAGCCGCTCGGCGGTCACGCCCGCCGACGCGGTCGGCGGCACCGCCCGGGCCACGGTCGCCACGAGCGCCGACCTGGCCGCCGGGGCGTACACCGTGGTGCTGACCTCCACCGACGCGGACGGCGGCACCGCCACCTGCACGCTGGCCGTGCAGGTGACCCGGGAGCTGACCGTCGGCGAGGTGCAGGGCCCGACCACCGACGCCGAGTCCGGCCCCGCCGACCGGTCGCCGCTCGCGCCGGCCACGGGCAACGGGACCAGCAGCACGCTGTACGACGTACGCGGCGTGATCACCCAGCGCACCCTGGCCCGCGACTCGTCGGGCCGCGACCAGCACGGCTTCTTCCTCCAGAGCCGTTCCGACGCCACCGACGGCGACCCGACCAGCTCGGACGGCATCTTCGTCTTCATGGGCTCGTTCACCTCGCTGATCGGCGGCTACGTGCCGACGGTCGGCGACGAGGTGGTGCTGCGCGCCCGCGTCTCCGAGTACTACAACTTCACCCAGCTCTCCGGCGCGTCGCTGGTGCGCCGGATCGCCTCGGGGGTGGACGTGGACGCCGAGGTCGAGGTGACCGACGCGGTGCCGCCGGTCGAGGTGGCCGCGGCACAGCGCTTCTTCGAGCGGCACGAGGGCGCCCGGCTGCGCGTACGCGCCGGCAGCGGCGCGGTGAGCGGACGCAACGTCTTCGCCTCCACCGCCGACGCCGAGATCTTCGTGATCGACCGGGACGACCCGCTGCTCGACCGCGCCGACGCGTACGCCCGCCGGGTGTTCCGGGACGCGCACCCGCTGGACAACGACCCGACCCGCCGCTTCGACGACGGCAACGGGCAGCGCGTCCTGCTCGGCAGCATGGGCGTCAAGGGCGCCACGGGTGACAGCGCCGCGCTGCTCCCGCCCGCGCGCACGTTCGACACGCTGACCGCCGACGCGGTCGGCGGGCTCTACTACTCGTTCGAGAAGTACGGCGTGCAGGTCGAGACGGCCGCGTTCACCGGCGGGGCCGACCCGTCGAAGAACAGCCCGCCGAAGCCGGCCAACCGCTCGGAGGAGGTCGCGGTCGCGACCTACAACGTCGAGAACCTGTACGACTACCGCGACGACCCGTTCGACGGCTGCGACTTCGCCGGCAACGCCGGCTGCACCGGGGTGCGCCCGCCGTTCGACTACGTCCCGGGCAGCGAGCAGGAGTACCGCGAGCAGCTCGTCGCGCTGGCCGACCAGATCACCACCGACCTGCACTCCCCCGACCTGATCCTGGTGCAGGAGGCCGAGGACCAGGACATCTGCTCGGTCTCCGGCACCGAACTGGTCTGCGGCAGCACGGACAACGCCGACGGCGCACCGGACAGCCTCCAGGACCTGGCGCTGGCCATCGCCGCAGCCGGGGGCCCGGCCTACCAGGCCGCGTACGACCGCACCGGCGCGGACGCCCGGGGCATCACCGCGGCGTTCCTGTTCCGCACCGACCGGGTGTCGCTGGCGGCGCCCACCGCCGCCGACCCGCTGCTGGGCTCGGCGCCGACGGTCGGGTACCGGGGGGCGGGGCTGCCGGGCAACGCGGACGTGCAGAACCCGAAGGCGCTCAACGCGGTGCTCCCCGCCGACGTGGACACCTCCACCGGCAAGGACGGAAACAACGTCTTCACGCGCGCCCCGCAGCTCGGCAAGTTCACCGTCGCCGCCGCGCCCGGCTCCGCCGAGCGGTACACGTTGTGGGCCGCCAGCAACCACTACTCGTCGGGGCCGGACAGCCGGGTCGGGCAGCGCCGGGAGCAGGCCGCGTACGGCGCCGCGATCGTCACCGCGATCGAGGCGTCGGACCCGCACGCGCGGGTGGTCTACGGCGGGGACCTGAACGTCTTCCCCCGCCCCGACGACCCCATCGCCACGGCGGCCGACCCCACCCCGTCGGACCAGCTCGGGCCGCTGTACGAGGCGGGCATGCGCAACCTCTGGGACGACCTGCTCGCCGACGCGCCGTCGTCGGCCTACTCGTACAGCTTCGAGGGGCAGGCGCAGACGCTGGACCACCTGTTCGTCAACGGCGCGCTGCACCGGGACCTGGTGCAGATGCGGGCGGCGCACGTCAACGCCGACTGGCCGGCCGACCACGCGGCCGACGGCAGCCGGGGTTCCAGCGACCACGACCCGCAGGTGGCCCGCTTCCGCTCCCGGGCGTCGCTGAGCGTCGGCGACGCGTCGGTTGTCGAGGGTGACCGGGGCACCCGGCCGCTGACCTTCACGGTCACCGTGTCGCGCCCGCTGTCGCAGCCGGTGCTGCTCTGCGCCGCCACGTACGGCACCACCGCCCAGGCCGGCGCCGACTACGACCCGTACGTCGGATGCAAGGTCCTGGCGGCGGGGCAGACGTCGCTGGACTTCCCGGTGACCGTGCGCGGTGACCGGAAGCGGGAGGCGGACGAGAAGGTGAACCTGGTGGTGGCCGGCGTGCCGGGCCTGCGCCTGGCGGGCCCCCTCGCCGTGGGCACCATCACCGACGACGACTGACGTCGCACCGGAGCACGTTCCGACGGCCCGCCGCCCAGGAGTTTCCCGGGTGGCGGGCCGTTCGCTCACCACGGAAGGCGTGGGTCGGGCAGCCGCGGCGGTGGGGGCACACGCGGTGGCGGGGGCACGCTGCGGTACTTCGCCACCCGCACCTCCCACTGGCTGCGCCGCCGCATGGCGTCGCGGACCCTGCGGTCGCGGTAGAACGTCTCCGGCGGGCGGGCCAACCCGTAGACGTCCGCCCACCACTCGCCCGGCTCGGGGTCGAGGATGGTGTCCAGGTGCGAGGGATAGCGACGCCCCGCCCCGTCCCGGGTGTCCTGCCAGTCCCGCATCGGCTTCAGCACCCGCCCGAACTCGTCGACGACGGCCAGCCGGAAGCCGGCGACCCCGATGATGCGGCGCAGGAGCAGGATGCTCGGCACCAACCGGCCCGCCTCGATCCGCCCGACGGTGGAGTGGTTCACCCCGGCCCACCGGGCCAGCTCCCGCTGGCTGAGGCTGGCGTACCGCCGCACCGCCCGGACGATGCCCGCAGCCGGCCACGGCGTGTCGAACGGCTCGGTCAACATCACCGACTGCTCACGTGAGCTCAACGCGGCGGCCTCAGGACCCGGCGCGGCGGCCTCAGAGCCCGGCGCGACGGCTTCAGCGCCGGGCGCGACGGAGCCGGGCGCGACGGCGGAGTCCGTCCCGGCGGCGGGATTCAGGGGCCGGCCACTCGCCGGTTCTGCGGGTAGGGCGGTCATCCGGTCACGCTCCCCCGCTGCCGCGCCCTCCCGCAATCCCACCCGCGCCGCCTGTGGATAACCCAGCCGCCTGTGGAAAACCCACTGCCCGACGCCACACCGCAGCAAACCGGCCTCGCCCGTTAAAGAGTGACTCGCAGTAACAGAAGTGAGCTCCCACCCAATTCCTACTCTGCGTAACTGCATCCTTCGCCTCGAAGCGACCCTCAGCGACCTCACCAATAGTCGAAACGGCCTGACCAGCAGTTCTATCTTCCGGCTCGCTGCGGAGCCACCCACCTCCGCGCGCGCTTTGCTCTGCAGCCATATACGCAACAGTCACCGGGTGTCGCCGGTGCGTATATGGCTGCAGAGCAAAGCGTCCGGAGGTCACTGACCTTCGAGCGCAGCGATATCACTTACCGTGACGAACGTTCGGCCGTTTCCGGCAAGCAAGCGGGTGCCGGGGCAGCGCCAATGGGGTGGCACACCGACACCTGAGGCTGCGGGCGAGGCACCGAAAGCGCGCCGCTCGGCAGCAACAAGCACCAGCGCAGAGCCCGCCAGCGCCGCTCAACCCGACCCGACCCGGCCCGACCCAAACCGACCCGACCCGGCCCGGGGCGGGGCGGGGCGGGGCGGGTCCCGGCGGGGCGGGGCGGCGGTCAGTAGCGCTGGCGGAGGAGTTGGGCGGCCTCGACCGCCCAGTAGGTGAGGATGATCTGGGCGCCCGCCCGGCGGATCGAGGTGAGCGTCTCCAGCATGACCCGCTCCCGGTCGATCCAGCCGTTCGCGGCGGCCGCCTCGACCATCGCGTACTCGCCGGAGACCTGGTAGGCGGCGACGGGGACGTCCACCGCCGCGCGGACGGCCGCCACCACGTCGAGGTACGGCAGAGCCGGCTTGACCATCACCATGTCGGCGCCCTCGGCGACGTCCAGCTCGACCTCGCGCAGCGACTCCCGCAGGTTCGCCGGGTCCTGCTGGTAGGTGCGCCGGTCGCCCTCCAGCGCCGACTCCACCGCGTCGCGGAACGGGCCGTAGAAGGCCGAGGCGTACTTGACGGCGTACGCCAGCACGGCCACGTCCTGGTGGCCCGCGGCGTCGAGCGCCCGGCGTACCACCGCGATCTGGCCGTCCATCATCCCGGAGGGCCCGACCACCCCGACCCCGGCGGCGGCCTGGGCCACCGCCATCCCGGCGTACGCCTCCAGCGTGGCGTCGTTGTCCACGTCGCCGCCGGGGGTGAGCAGGCCGCAGTGCCCGTGCGAGGTGAACTCGTCCAGGCAGAGGTCGCTCATCACGACCGTGGCGTCGCCCACCTCGGCGACGACGTCTCGGATCGCGACGTTGAGGATGCCGTCCGGGTCGATGCCTCCGGAGCCCGTGGGGTCCCGCTGCTCCGGCACGCCGAAGAGCATGATGCCGCCGACGCCCGCCTGGACCGCCTCGGCGGCGGCCTTGCGGAGCGAGTCCCGGGAGTGCTGGAGCACCCCCGGGAGCGACGCGATCGCCCGCGGTTCCGTCAACCCCTCCTTGACGAACATCGGCACGACCAGTTCGGCCGGGTCGACTCGGGTCTCGGAGACCAGCCGCCGGACGGCCGCGTTGCGGCGCAGCCGGCGGGGCCGGATCTCGGGGTACGGCATCACGGACCTCCTGCTACGACTACCGGAACCGCAGGGCGGTCGGCCCCTGCACCTTCGAGCCACGGCGCTGCTTCGCCGGCATGGCGGCGAGCTTCTCGCGCAACTCGACGGCGTAGGCGGCGAGCGCCTCCACCAGATCGGGGACCGAGGCGTGCGGCGGCTGGACGTCGACCCGCAGGCCGAACTCCGTCGCGGTCTCCGCCGTCTTGGGCCCGATCACAGCAACGACGGTACGGGCGTGCGGCTTCCCCGCGATACCCACCAGATTGCGCACCGTCGAGCTGGACGTGAAGAGCACCGCGTCGAAGCCACCCGACTTGATCGCGTCCCGGATCTCGGCGGGCGGCGGGGCGGCCCGGACCGTCCGGTACGCGGTCACGTCGTCGACCTCCCAGCCGCGCTCGGTGAGCCCGGCGGCGAGGGTCTCGGTGGCGATGTCGGCGCGCGGCAGCAGCACCCGGCCGACCGGGTCGAGGATCTCGTCGTGCGGCGAGAACTCGGCCAGCAGCCCGTCGGAGGACTGCTCGCCCGACGGGATCAGCTCGGGCTGGATGCCGAACGCGCGGACGGCATCGGCGGTCGCCTCGCCGATACAGGCGATCTTCACGCCGCCGAAGTGCCGGGCGTCCAGGCCGTGCTCGGCGAACTTCTCCCAGACCGCGCGGACCGCGTTGACGGAGGTGAAGATCACCCAGGCGTACCGGCCGTCGACCAGGCCCTTGACCGCCCGCTCCATCTGGGCGGGGGTACGCGGCGGCTCGACCGCGATCGTCGGCACCTCGCAGGGGATGGCCCCGTACGCGCGCAGCCGCGCGCTCATCACGCCGGCCTGTTCCTTGGTGCGGGGCACGAGGACCTTCCAGCCGTACAGCGGCCGGTTCTCCCACCAGCTCAGCTTGTCGCGCTGGCCCACGCCCTCGCCGACGGTGAGCACCACCCGGCCGGTGAAGCCGAGCGCCGCCGCGACGAACGAGTCGACGGTCGAGGTGGTGGTGTACTGCGTCTCGCCGGTGCCGTCCCCGGTCACCCCCACGCCGGTGGTGCCCTCCACGCCGGCGGCGAGCAGCCCGTCGCGGATCGCGGCGAGGTCACCGGCGTCCACGGCCAAGGCCAGCGAGCCCCGGCGCACGGCGGCGGCCAGCGCGTCGAAGTCCAGCGTGCTGACGTCCTCGACGTCGGCCGCCGTCCGTACGCCCGGCAGCGGCACGCCCGCGTAGGTCGCCACCCCCTCGGCCTGGCCGACGCCGGGAACCACCTCGAAGTGCGCGGCGGTCCGCGCGACCGCCTGCACCTCCTTGACGACCGAGTCGTGGCCGAACGGGTCGCCGGCGACCAGGTGCACCGCGTTCAGCCCGGAGCGGGCCGCCGAGATCAGCACCTTCGCCACGTCACCCGGCGCGCCCTCCGCCGGCGTGAACTCGGCGTCGGACCTGGCCTGGGCGCGCACGGCGTCGAGCAGCGACTCGGGGACTCCCCGGTCGTACACCACCTGGTCGGCGTCGACCAGGGCGTCGTGCGCCCGGCGGGTCAGCAGGCCCGGGTCGCCGGGACCGGCCCCGACGAAGGCGATGCGGCCTACGGGCTTACGGGTGCGGGTCATTCTGTGCTCCCAAATTGCTGGGTCCCCGGGCCGGCGTGTCCATCGTGGCCGAGGATCGAGTCGGCGCCGAGGTCGAGGAGTTCGGCGGCGAGTGCCTTGCCGATCTCCGCCGCGTCGGCGAGCGTTCCGGTGCGGGACAGCCGGAGGTCTCTCGTACCGTCCGGGCTGATCACCGCCCCGCGCAGATAGATCTCCTGGACGACATCGCCCTCGGCACCCGAGCCGGTTGGCTCGCCTTCGGCGACGACGGCGTAGGCGGCGACCGGGGCGGAGCACCCGGCCTCCAGGGTGGCCAGCAGCGCCCGCTCCGCGACGACCGCGGCGTGGGACGGTGCGTGGTCGAGCACGGCGAGCAGCTCGACCAGGTCGGTGTCGTCGGCCCGGCACTCCACCGCCAGCGCGCCCTGGGCGGGCGCGGGCAGCATCAGCATCGGGTCGAGCGTCTCGGTGATCACATCGGTCCGCCCGAGCCGGGCCAGCCCGGCCCGGGCCAGCACGACCGCGTCGAGGTCGGCCTCCGGGCCGAGCACCCGCGCGAGGCGGCTGTCGACGTTGCCGCGGATCGGGGTGACCTCCAGCTGCATCCCGAGGGCGTGCAGCTGGGCGATGCGGCGCAGCGCGCCCGTGCCCACGGTCGCGCCGGAGGGCAGCTCGGTGAGGGTACGGCCGTCCCGGGCGACCAGCGCGTCCCGCGGGTCCTGCCGGGTCGGCACCGCCGCGACGTGCAGCCCGGCCGCCGCGGCGGTGGGCAGGTCCTTGTAGGAGTGCACCGCGAAGTCGATCGTGCCGGCGGTCAGCGCGTCGCGTAGGGCGGAGACGAAGACGCCGACGCCGAGCCGGTGCACCGGCGCGGACGAGCGGTCGCCGGCGGTGACCACCTCGACCAGCTCGACGGGCCGGCCGGTGGCGGCGGTCAGGGCCTCGGCGACGTGGCCGGACTGGGCCATGGCCAGTTTGCTGCCGCGGGTACCGAGGCGCAGGGGCGTGCTCATCGCTCACCTCCGATGGGCGGGACGTCGGCGGAGCGCGTCGACGGCGGAATGTCGGCGAGGCCGACGGGCGGCGGAACGTCGGCGAGGCCGACGGGCGGCGGAACGTCGGCCAGGCCGAACGGCGGCGCGGCGTCGCCGGCCCCGATGTCGGGGACGTTGTCGACGGGCGAGGTCTGCGGCACCTGGAGGTCGAACAGCTCGCGCAGCAGGGCCGCGTACTGGTCGCCGCCGGGCTCGGCCGCCAACTGGCGGACCCGCACGGTCGGCTGGTGCAGCAGCCGCTGCACGACCCGGTGCACCGTACGGGCCACCTCGGCGCGCTGGTCGTCGGTGAGGTCCGGACGGCGCTGGGCGAGGCGGCGCAGCTCGGCGCCCACCACGTCGTCGGCACGGCCGCGCAGGGCCGCCACCGTGGGCGCCACGTCGGCGCCGCGCAGCCAGGTGAGGAAGGCGTCGACCTCGCCGACCACGATCCGCTCGACGGCGGCGGCGTCGGTGGCGGCGGGCCCGTCGGCGAGCAGCGCCGCCATCCGGTCGATGTCGATGACCTCGACGCCGGGCAGCTCGGCGACGCCGGCCTCCACGTCGCGCGGTACGGCCAGGTCGAGCAGGACCAGGGGCCCCCGCTCGGGGTCGCGCCGGGCGAGCGCCCGGGTCACCACCTCACGGGTGAGGACCGCTTCGGCAGCCGCGGTGGCGGCCACTACGATGTCCACTGTGGAGAGCACGGTGGTCAGCTCCGCCATCGGCGTCGCGCCGGCCCCGTACGCCTCGGCCAGCCGGACGGCCCGGTCGGTGCCCCGGTTGGTGACGGTGAGCGGCCCGGCGCCCAGCCGGGACAGCGTGGCGACGCCCAGCGACCCCATCGCGCCCGCACCGACCACGAGCGCGGGACGGCCGGCGAGGTCACCGTCGAGGTGCCCGGCGGCCAGCTCCAGCGCGGCGGTCACCACGCTCTGGCCGGCCCGGTCGATCCCGGTCTCCGCGTGCGCCCGCTTGCCGACCCGCAGCGCCTGCTGCATCAGCTCGTGCAGCAGCCGCCCGGCGGTGTCGGCTCCGGTCGCGGAATGGTAGGCGTCCCGGAGCTGGCCGAGGATCTGCGCCTCGCCGACCACCATCGAGTCGAGCCCGGCGGCGACGCGGAAGACGTGGTCCACGGCGGCGGCGTCGAAGTGCACGTAGAGGTGGTTGGCGAGCGCGGCGGGCTGGCAGCCGGCCTGCTCGGCCAGCACCGCGCAGATGTCGCCGAGGCCGCCGTGGAAGCCGGACACGGCGGCGTAGACCTCCACCCGGTTGCAGGTGGAGACGATCACGGCCTCGGTCACGTACGGCTGGGCGACCAGCCGGTCAAGGGTGCGGGTGAGGTCTGCGGGGCCGACCGCGAGCTGCTCCAGCGTGGCGACGGGAGCGGTGCGGTAGGACGCGCCGACGACGAGCAGTTTCACGTGCCGATCGCCTCCTGCGGGTCGGTGACGGCGAGCCCCCCGGGCAGGGCGGTGAGGGCGGACCCACCGGTGGCGGGGAGCGCGGTCAGCGATGCCTTGCGGTGCTCGTGGAAGGACAGGATCTGCAGCTCGATGGCGAGATCGACCTTGCGCAGGTCGACCCCCTCCGGGACCGAGAGTACGCACGGGGCGAAGTTCAGGATGCTCGTCACACCGACGGCCACGAGCTGGTCCGCCACCGCCTGGGCGGCCGAGGCGGGGGTGGCGATCACGCCGATGGCGATGGCCTCCGCGGCGGCGACGCGGGGCAGTTCGTCGATGTGTCGGACGACCAGCCCGTTGATCTCCTCGCCGACCCGCGCGGTGTCGGCGTCGAAGAGCGCGGCGATCCGGAAGCCACGGCTGACGAAGCCGTCGTAGCCGGCGAGGGCGTGACCGAGATTACCCACGCCGACCAGGGCGACGGCCCGCCGCTGGGTGAGCCCGAGCACGTACTCGATCTGGTCGATCAGCAGCCCGACGTCGTAGCCGACGCCACGGGTGCCGTACGAGCCGAGGTGCGAGAGGTCCTTGCGGAGCTTCGCGGAGTTCACGCCGGCGGCGCTGGCCAGACCCTCGCTGGACACGGTCTCGTGGCCGGTTTCGGCGAGATTGTGCAGGGCACGGAGGTATTCCGGGAGCCGCGCGACGGTCGCCTCCGGCAGATCCGGGAGCGCCGGTACGGCACCGGCGCGGCCGGGCGCGCCAGGGTGACGGTGCTGACTCATGAGACTCCGTGCGGTGCGATCCTCGGCCAACTCCACCGGCCGGCCGTTTCGGGACTCCCGCTGGCGACCGAGATTGCCGGCTGTGCTAGCAGGGCGCGTCGGAACTACAGAGTAGGCGCTTGTGAAGGCGTGCACAAATCGCGATCTTGAAAGCTCGCGACGCGGCTTCACCAGCCCCTCCATTCCGCAAGATCGATCCAGCGGCCTCCGCCGGCCGCCGCCCGGCCTCCGGGCGGTGCCGTTGGCGCTGACCGCGCCGATTATTGCTCAATTAAGACTTCTCTGACCAATCGCGCGACCCACGGCTCGCCCACGATCCGGTCACGGTAGGGCCAGCCCTACGCCGCAGAGGCGGGCCGACGGGATGGGCCGGCCACCCCGTTCTGCCTAGCCTCGTGGCATGACCGCCGTACCCGTCGCCGCCGACCAGCCCGTGCCGGCGCCGACCATCTCCCGCCAGCTCCTGCTGGACTCCGGCTACGTGCTGCTGGGCCTCCCGCTGGCCCTGGCCAGCTTCGTCGTCCTGCTGGTCGGCCTGGCGGCCGGGCTCGGGCTGGTCGTGACGGTGATCGGCCTGCCGATCCTCAGCGGCACCCTCTACGCCGCCCGGGGCCTCGCCGACATCGAGCGGCTGCGCCTCCCCGCCGTGCTGCACCAGGCCCGCATCCGCCCCCAGTACCGGCTCGCCGAGCCCGGGGCGAGCGCCTGGCGGCGCATCTTCGTGCCGATGGGGGACGCGCAGTCCTGGCTCGACCTGGCGCACGGCATCCTCAAGCTGATCGTGGCCATCGTCACCTTCGTGGTCACGCTGGTCTGGTGGGCCGGCGCCGTCGCCGGCACGCTCTACTGGGCGTACGACTGGGCGCTGCCGCACGGCGACCCGGAGGACGTGGGCCTCCCCCAACTCCTCGGCCTGGGCGACTCGACCATCGCGCGGATCGGCCTGCACACCGCGATCGGGCTGTTCTTCCTGATCACCCTGCCGATCGTGGCGCGCGGCTGCGCGCTGCTCCAGGCCAGCTTCGGCCGCGCCCTGCTCACCGGCGTGGCCGAGATGCGCAACCGGATCACCGTGCTGGAGGAGCAGAAACGGGCCGCCGTCTCCGCCGAGGCGAGCGCGCTGCGCCGGCTGGAGCGCGACATCCACGACGGCCCGCAGCAGCGCCTGGTCCGGCTGGCGATGGACCTCAGCCGGGCCCGCCAGCAACTCGCCGTCGACCCGGAGGCCGCCGGACGCACCCTGGACGAGGCGGTCACCCAGACCCGGGAGACGCTCGCCGAGCTGCGCGCCCTGTCCCGGGGCATCGCGCCACCGATCCTGGTCGACCGGGGGCTGCCCAGCGCCCTGGCCGCCCTGGCCGGGCGCGGCCTGATCCCCATCGAGCTGCGGCTCGACCCGGAGCTGGGCAGCCCGGCCGGCCGGCTCGACCCGGCGGTCGAGAGCACCGCCTACTTCGTGGTGTCCGAGGCGCTGACCAACGTCGCCAAGCACAGCCGCGCGACCGAGTGCCAGGTCACCGTGGCCCGGCACGAGGGGCGGCTGGAGGTCGACGTCGACGACGACGGGCAGGGCGGCGCCCACCTGGCCAAGGGGCACGGGCTGGTCGGCATCGCCGACCGGGTCCGCGCCGCCGGCGGCCGGCTCTCCGTGACCAGCCCGGCCGGTGGCCCCACCAGGATCCGCGCGGAGCTCCCGCTGTGAGCCGCACGTGGTAGACAGGCGCATGCGGATCGTGATCGCGGACGACGCGGTGCTGCTCCGGGAGGGGCTGGTACGCCTGCTCACCGAGCGTGGGCACGAGGTGGTGGCCGCCGTGGCCGACGGCGAGGCGCTGGTGGCGGCGGTGGTGGCCCACCGGCCGGACGTGTCGATCGTCGACGTCCGGATGCCGCCGTCGCACACCGACGAGGGGCTGCGCGCGGCGGTGGAGGCCCGCCGGCTGGTGCCCCGCACCCCGATCCTGGTCCTCTCCCAGTACGTCGAGGTGTCGTACGCCGACGACCTGCTCGCCACCACCGGCGGCGGCGGGGGCGGGATCGGCTACCTGCTCAAGGACCGGGTGGCCGCGATCGACGAGTTCCTCGACGCGCTGGACCGGGTGGCCGGCGGCGGGACGGTGCTCGACCCCGAGGTGGTCGGGCAGCTCTTCGCGCGGCGCCGGCGCGACGACCCGCTGCGCGAACTCACCCCGCGCGAACGCGAGGTGCTCGCGCTGATGGCCGAGGGCCGCTCCAACACGGCGATCGCGAAGACCCTGGTGGTCACCGACGGGGCCGTCGAGAAGCACGTGCGGAACATCTTCACCAAGCTCCAGCTCCCGCCCGACACCGAGCAGCACCGCCGGGTCCTGGCCGTGCTGGCCTACCTGCGCAACTGACCCGGCACCCGGTGCGGCACCGTCGACGGAGCAGTGGGCGGCCGGGGCACTCGCCTGGGCCGGGCAGCGGGCGCACCCGCCGTCGGCGCCGCGCGGACCCGCCCGGGCCGGTCAGGGCAGCGTGGCCGCCAGGCCGACGGCCTCGCTGAGGGTGTCGGCGACCGGGTGGCCGGAGGCGCGCAGCCGGGCCGGGTCGGTGAACCCGCCGGTGTAGAGGACGGCGCGGCCCCCCACCGACACGGCGGCGTCGGCGTCGTCGACGGAGTCCCCGATCAGCACCACGTCCCGGCCGTCCACGCCGAGCTCCGTCAGGTGCCGCCGGAGGGACTCGGCCTTGCGGTCCCCGCCGACGCTCGCCCGCAGCCCGTCCACCCGGACGAAGTGCCCGGTGAGCCCGTACGTGTGCACGGTCGGCACCAGCTCCTCGTGGAACCACATGGACAGCAGGGACTGGCTGCCCGGCCAGGCCGCCATCGCGACGCCTGCGTCGTGCGCCAGCTCACAGGTCGTCAGCCCCGTGCGGTACGCGTCGTGGAAGATCCGGTCCAGCCGGCCGAACGCGTCGTCGTCGACCGCCCGGCCGAGGACCTCGGCGTAGTAGTCGGCGATCGGCCGGCGGAACCGCACCCGGTGCTCGTCGGCGGTCACGGCGGGCCCGCCGACGCTGGCGAAGGCGACGTTGGTGGAGGCGACCACCAGGCTCAGGTCGTTGAGCAGGGTGCCGTTCCAGTCCCACACCAGGTGGTTGCGCGCAGGGGTCATCCGAGCACCCTAGCGCCCGGGCCGGACATGGCTCGTCAGAGCTGCGGGGTGGTCAGGTCGCGCAGCAGCCGCTCCTCCTCCACCCGCCAGTAGCCGTGCTCCTTGCCGTCGAGCAGCACCACGGGCAGCCGGTCGCCGTACTCGCGTTCCAGCTCGATGTCGTCGGTGACGTCCTTCTCGATCCACCGGTCCCCGGTGACCGCCACCACCCGGTCCAGCGCCACCTTCGCCTCGTCGCAGAGGTGGCATCCGGGGCGGGTGATCAGGGCGAGTCGGGGCTCACGCATCGGTCTCCTCCGTCGTGCTGGTGCCGGCCGGGGCCGACGTACGGGTCTCCGGCGACGCCGCCGGGGACGGCACCGGGGGCGGGGACGGCGCCGGCCGGAGCAGGGTCTTGCGTACCTTGCCGATCACCGAGTGCGGCAACTCGTCGACGAACTCGACGGCGGTCGGGCACTTGAACCGGGCCAGGTTGCGGGCGCAGTGGGCGAGCAGTTCGGCCTCGGTCACCGCAGCCCCCGGCACCGCCACCACGTACGCCCGGACAGTCTCGCCGGTGCGCGGGTGCGGCACACCCAGTACCGCCGACTCGGCCACCCCCGGGTGCGCGCGGAGCACCAGCTCGACCTCGTGCGGGTAGACGTTGAAGCCGTTGACCAGGATCAGCTCGCCGATCCGGTCCACCAGGAAGAGGTCGCCGTCGGAGTCGGCGTACGCCACGTCGCCGGTGGGCCACCAGCCGTCGGCGTCCGGGCCGCCCCGGCCGTCCGGCCAGTAGCCGGCGAAGACGTTGGCCCCGCGCACCACCACCTGGCCCGGGTCGGTGCCGGGCATGACGTCGGAGAGGTCCAGCTCGTCGGCGTCGTCCTCCGGCTCGGCCACGCCGTCGCGCCACAGGTCGGACCCGTCGGACCCGACCAGACGCAGCTCGACGCCGGGCAGCGGCCGGCCGATCGAGCCGGGCTTCGGCTCCCCGCCGACCAGGGTGGAGGTCAGCACCGGGGCGGTCTCGGTGAGGCCGTACCCGACGTGCACCGGGCGACCGGCGGCCTCGGCGAAGCGGGCCGCGACGGCCGGTTCCAGCGGCGCCGCGCCGCAGACCACGGCCCGGACCGACGCCGTCGCCGCGGCCAGGGCGGCGGCGTCCGCCGTGGACCAGGCGGCCACCATCGACGGTACGCCGACCAGCACGGTGACCCGGTGCCGGGCGATCTCGGCCAGTCCCGCGTCGGGGCCCGGGTCGTCGACGAGCACCCCGGTCGCGCCATGGTGGACGACGGCGCCGAGCCCCGTGTTCAGCCCGTACGCGTGGAACAGCGGCAGCGCCAGCAGCACGGTGTCGTCAGGACCGACGACGGGCGGGTCGATGCGCCCGACCTGCTCGTGGTTGGCCGCCAGCGCCCGGTGCGTCAGCATCGCGCCCTTCGGCCGCCCCTCGGTGCCGGACGTGTAGAGCAGCAGCGCCAGGTCGTCGCCGCCCCGGTCGGGGAACGGCGGGCCGGCCGGCGCCACCGGCGGCGCGGTGTGCACGGCGACGAGCGCGGGCAGGTCCCCGGCGACGTCGGCGACCACATCGCGCACCCGCTCGGTGCCGATCAGCACCGAGGCGCCGGAGTCGGCCAGCACGTGCCGCAGTTCGGGGGCGGTGAGGCCGGGGTTGACCGGCACCGCGACCAGCCCGGCGCGCAGTGCGGCCAGGAAGGCCACCACGAAGTCCGGCGAGTTGCCGAGCGCCACGGCGACCCGGGGCGGGTGCCGGTCGGCGGCGGGGCCCAGCCCGGTCAGGGCCACCAGGGCGTGGGCGGTGGCCGTCACCGAGGCGTCCAACTCGGACCAGGTGACGGTCCGGTCGCCCCAGTGCAGCGCGGGTCGGTCGCCGTCGGCGGTGGCCGCCCGGTGGAGCCGCTCGACGAGGGTCGAGGCGGAACTGTCGGTTGCGTCCTGCACGGTGGCTGAGTCTGGCACAGCGCGGGGCCTGTGGGCCATGCCCGGCGAGGGCCGGTGCAGCGTCGCGGCGGGCGGCACCGCCGACCCGGGGAAGTCCCACCCACGGGACGAGCGGGGCACGCGGACGGGACGGCACCGGTCCCGTGCACGGGACACGCCCAGGCCCGCCGGGCGCGTACGACGGTCCTGACACGACAGTCGCGCGGGCGCCCCGCCCGGTGCGGCGGAACGACGCACTGACCTGGAATTCTCTTCGCAATCACGCCGCAATCCGAAAGTCAACCGCACACGACGGACAACCGGTCCGCCAGCTGTGCGACGCGGCGGGAAATACTTCCGCCCTGTGTAACGGACTTGCCACGCGTGGGTGACGTTGGCCCTATCATCACTCGGGTCGGCTCACCCCATTTGCCGTGAGTCGACACCCCTCAGCCCGAGGAGGCCCCCGTGCCTGTGAGCGCATTGGACCAGCACCTCAAGGGGATCTGCCGCCCGTCGGCACACCCCGAGCCAGCCCTGCCCGGCCCTGCCGGCCGGGCCACGACGGCGACGCGCCGGCCGGCACGGCCGGTCGGCGGGACGGAGGCGGCGCGGTGACCACCTTCGGATACGCGGAACGGCCGGCCGGCCTGACCAACCCGGCGATCCGCGGCGCGGTCAACGAGCGGCCCGCCGCGCGGGGCCCGCTGGACGACACGGGCAACCTCGTCGTACGGGGGGACGGCGCGTCGAGCCGGACCCGCAACCGGCCGCACCAGAACGAGCCACCGCCACGCTCCGCGACACCGGGCGGCAACGCGAAGCCGGCCGGCGGCCGAGTCGTGGTCCCCGCCCGACCCACCATGCCGGCGCAGGGTCGCCGCACCACCGAGCCGGCCAAGGTGCCCGACGAGTCGGGCCCGGAGACGGCGGTGCTCCCGGCGGTGCCGGCCGCCCCCGCGCCGGTCAACGCCTCGACGGGCTTCCCCAGCCGTCCCGACCCGTCCGACCCCGCCACCGAGGTGTGGGGGCTGGTCGAGCGGGCCCAGGCCGGCGAGTCCGAGGCGTTCGGGCTGATCTACGACCGGTACGTCGACACGGTCTTCCGGTTCGTCTACTTCCGGGTGGGCAACCGCCAGCTCGCCGAGGACCTCACCTCCGACACCTTCCTGCGCGCCCTCAAGCGGATCGGCAGCTTCACCTGGCAGGGGCGCGACCTGGGCGCCTGGCTGGTCACGATCGCCCGCAACCTGGTGGCTGACCACTTCAAGTCCGGCCGCTACCGCCTGGAGGTCACCACCGGGGACGTGCTGGACGCCGACCGCGAGGACCGCGGCCCCGAGGGCAGCCCGGAGGCGGCGGTCGTCGAGCACATCACCAACGTGGCCCTGCTCGGCGCCGTCAAGCAACTCAACCCGGAGCAGCAGGAGTGCATCGTGCTCCGCTTCCTCCAGGGTTTCTCCGTGGCCGAGACGGCCCGCACGATGGGCAAGAACGAGGGCGCGATCAAGGCTCTCCAGTACCGCGCGGTGCGGGCGCTGGCCCGGCTGCTGCCGGACGGCTTCCAACCGTAGTCCCGTGCAGGAGACCGCCGTGCATCGATGGATGTACGCGCAGCTCAGCGCCGTCGTACCCCCGTGTCGCCGATCACTTTCCGTGATTTCGCCGCCGCCGGCCCCGTAACCCATGTCCGGTGCGGACCGTTTCTCCGGGTGCGACCGGTGGTGGCCCCGGCATCCCCGGGCCCCCGAGGTCCGGCAGTGCGGCCGGCCACGAGCCTCGTCAGTGGTGTCCCGCCGTCACCGGTCGCTGTCGACGACAGCGGCCGACCGGCCGCGACCAGCGAGAGGAGGTGCCCGCGGTGGACAGCAACCTCTTCTCCCGTCGGCGCGCGGAGCGCTTCGCGCAGCTTCTCGACGAGGCCAACGGGGGCCGGCGACACCACGTCCGTTCCCGGGCCGACGACCAGTTGACCGCGCTCGTCGCGGTTGGTCGACGGCTGGCTGTGGCCCCGCCCGCAGTGGAGGTGGACCCGGAGTTCCGTACGGGACTGCGGGCGATGCTGCTGGCCACGGCCGAGCGCGAGGGCATCGGCGCACCGGCAGCCGAGCCGTCTTCCCGGCGCGCCGCCGACGCCGGCCGCAGCCGGCTGCTACCGGCGGTGACCGCCCGCCGGGCCCGCGCCCGCGGCGCGATCCTCGTCGGCGTCGCCGCCGGCGCCGTCGCCCTCTCGGGCATCTCCGCCGCCAGCGAGAACGCCGTCCCCGGCGACGCGCTGTACGGCATGAAGCGCTCCACCGAACGCGCCCAGCTCGCGCTGGCCAGCTCGGACGTCAGCCGGGGCCAGCTGTTCCTGGACTTCGCCCGCACCCGGCTCGCCGAGGCGGCCGCACTGCGCGGGGACGAGGCCGGCTTCAGCACCGTGCTGGACGACATGGACGCCGACACCCGCCAGGGCGTACGCCTGCTGACCACCGCCGCGGCGCAGCGCTCGGACCCGGCGGCCCTGGACGCGATCAACTCCTTCCTCACCGGCCAGCGCCGGGCGGTCGGCGGGCTCCTCGACGACGCCGGCCGGGCCGACCGCGACCGGACCCGCCGCTCCCTCGCCCTGCTCGACGCGGCCCGCAAGCGCTCCGACGCGCTGCGCGCGGCGATCGCCTGCGGCCTGCCCGCGCCGGCCGGCAGCGACGCCCTCGGCCCGGCACCGGCGAGTTGCCCCGGCGAACGCTGACCCGTCCCGCCGCACCGGACCGGCCGAGACGTCCGCGCCACAGTTCACCCGTGGGGCGGACGTCCGTCACCCGGGCCCGGCTACCCTCGCGGGAGGCAAACGTCGAGCGGAGGGAGGTCGCGTGGCCCGCAGCCGCAAGGTGACGGTCAGTACCGACGCCCACGGTCACACCGCCGGCTGGGCGGAGACCGACCTGGCGCCCCTGGCGCCCCCGGCACCGGATCCGAGCGCGGCGGCCTTCTTCGACGTCGACAACACGATGATGCGGGGCGCGTCGATCTACTGGTTCGCCCGGGGCCTCGCCGCGCGCAACTACTTCACCACCACCGACCTGGCCCGGTTCGCCTGGCAGCAGCTCCGGTTCCGACTGCTCGCCACCGAGCACGCCGGTGACATGTCGCAGGCCAAGGAGGCCGCCCTCGCCTTCGTCGAAGGCTGGCGGGTGGACGACGTGGAACGCCTAGCGGAGGAGATCTTCGACGAGCTGATGGCGCCCCGGATCTGGGCCGGCACCCGCCAGCTCGCCCAGCGCCACCTCGACGCCGGCGAGCGGGTCTGGCTGGTCAGCGCGGCGCCGGTGGAGATCGGCCGGGTGATCGCCGCGCGGCTGGGCCTGACCGGCGCGGTCGGCACCGTCGCCGAGATCGTCGACGGCGCGTACACCGGTCGGCTGGTCGGCGACCTGATGCACGGCCCGGCCAAGGCGGAGGCGGTCTCCCAGCTCGCCGCTGTCGAGGGGCTCGACCTGGGCCGCTGCACCGCCTACAGCGACTCGTGCAACGACCTGCCGATGCTCTCGATGGTGGGCCGGGGCGTGGCGGTCAACCCGGACGCCGCCCTGTTCAGGGAGGCCCGGCAGCGCGGCTGGGACGTCCGCGACTTCCGCACCGGCCGCCGCGCCGTCAAGATCGCCGTACCGTCCACCGCGGCGGCCGGCCTGGTCGCCGGGGCGGTCACCGCCGGGCTGGCGCTGCACCGTCGCCGCCGCGACGGCTGACGGCGTGGAAGGCTCGCGAAGCTGCCGAACCACTGCCGCCGGGAACGCTGATACCTGAGCGGCATAAATATACCTGTGTGGTATCGAGGCGAGGGGAATGTACCGCCGGCCGCCGAGGTCCGGCGCGACGGGCGGGCGCCCCTCAGGGGCCGAACGGGTCCGGGCGCCGCTCCAGCAGCTGGTGCAGGGTCTGCTGGATGGTCTCCCGCACCTGGTCGGCGAGGTTGAACACGACCAGCGGGTCGTCGGCGGAGTCCATCAGGTGGGCGGTGGGGATCGGCGGGCAGAACTCGATCAGCCACTTGCTCGGCAGCGGCACCGCGCCGAGGGGCCCCAGCAGGGGAAACGTCGGCGTGACCGGGAAGTAGGGCAGCTTGAGCAGCCGCGCCAGGGGCTTGATGTCGGCGAGCATCGGATAGATCTCCTCGCCGCCGACGATGGCGACCGGCACGATCGGCGTGCCGGTGCGCAGCGCCGCCGAGACGAACCCGCCCCGACCGAAGCGTTGCAGCTTGTAGCGGTCGGAATAGAGCTTGCCGATGCCCTTGAAGCCCTCGGGGAAGACGCCGACCAGCTCGCCGTTGCCGAGCAGCCGCTCGGCGTCCGGGTTGCAGGCGACCGTCCCGCCGGTCTTGCGGGCGATCTCGGAGACCACCGGCATCCGGAAGACCAGGTCGGCGCCGAGCAGCCGCAGGTAGCGGCGGGCCGGGTGCTGGTCGTGCAGCGCGGCCGAGAGGATCAGCGCGTCCAGCGCCACGGTGCCGGAGTGGTTGCCGACCACCAGGCCAGCGCCCTCGGCCGGCACGTGCTCCAGGCCGGCGACCTCGGTGCGGAACCAGTCCCGGTAGAGCATCCGCAGCAGCGGGTGGAAGACCGCCTCCGTGATGTCGGGATCGAAGCCGAACTCGTCGACCTCGTAGTCGCCGGAGAGCCGGCGACGCAGGAACGCCAGCCCCTTGGCGACCTTGCGGTCCCAGTGGTCGCCGGGCCGGTCCGGTACCGCCGGCCCGCCCGCCGGTGCCGGCGCCGCGACCGCCTCGTCCGTGGCCGCCGGGTCGGGCTCGTCGGGCGTGGCGGGGTGGTGTCCGTTCGCCCGAGCAGGCTCCGCGCCCGGCGCGGCCACCTTCAGCGGTACGTCGTAGCGGCCGTCGCGCCGCTCGTCCGGCGCGTTCACGAGCCCTCCCGTACGGCCGACCGGACCTGGCGGATCCCGTCCAGCACGAGTTGCTCCGCGACGGCCAACTGGTCCCGATGCACCACGACCCCGCCGTGGTGGGCGCGGATGAAGTCGTCGAAGGCGGCGGCGGTGGAGCGGGGCGTGAAGCCGTACTCCCGCTCCAGCCGGCTGGTGTCGACGACCCGGCCGTGCACGAAGAGGTCGACCTGGTCGAGGCCGTAGCGGCCGAAGCCGAGGTTACGGGCGATCGCGGCGGCGCTGGAGAGGCCGGGCTCCAGCACCGGCACGGCGACCCGGCCCGCGCGGCGGATCGCCTGCGACAGGGAGAGCACGCCGGGGCCCGCCACGTTGTACGTCCCCGGGTGGTCCTCGACGATCGACCGGTGCAGCACCTCCAGCGCGTCGTCGAAGTGCAGGAACTGCAGGCGGGGGTCTCGCCCGAACACGGTGGGCACCACCGGCCGGGAGAAGTAGCGGGTGAGGGTGGTGTCGGCGGTCGAGCCGATGAACGGCGCGAAGCGCAGCACGGTCGCGGTGACGTCGGGGCGGCGGCGGCGGAAGCCGCGGACGTACCCCTCGATGTCGAGGATGTCGCGGCCGAACCCCCCGCGCGGCACCTCGCGCGGCTCGGTCTCCTCGGTGAAGACGGCCGGATCCCGGAACGACGCCCCGTAGGCCGCCGTCGAGGAGCGCACCACGAGCTTGCGCAGCCGGGGGGCGCGCTGGCAGGCCGCCAGGAGCTGCATCGTGCCGATGACGTTCTGGTCCTTCATCGCCGCGCGCCCGCCGTGCTGCGGATCCGGCGAGGTGACCAGGGCGAGGTGGACCACTGCGTCGACGTCGAGGTCGGCGAGGAGGCCGCCGAGCGAGCCGGCGTCGACGCGGACGCGCTCGACCCGGTCGAGCAGGTCGGCGACCTCGGCGCCGGGCTCGGGCTGGTCGACGCCGATGACCCGCTCGATGCGGGGGTCGGCCGCGAGCCGGGCGGCGACGTGCGCGCCGAGGTAGCGGCTGACCCCGGTGACGACGACGACCCCCGGGGCACCTGGGGTGCCACCGGGGGTCATGTCGCGCACCTTCCCCGGCAGGCGGGATCGAGCCGGGACATCCGCGGCGTGATCACCAGAGCCTCCGAGGGTCGACAGTTGGCAAGTGACGACGGGAGCCGGGCCGGGACCCGGCCCCGGTCACTTGCCGAGACGGCGACGCTGGACGCGGGTCTTGCGCAGCAGCTTGCGGTGCTTCTTCTTAGCCATGCGCTTGCGGCGCTTCTTGACCACCGAGCCCATACGAAAGCCTTTCGATGCAACGTGCGGGGCGACCGGATGACGCCACGGTGTGACGTCGGCGACCGCTTGCGGACAACGGACCGGACCAGCGGGGTTTGCGGCAGGGCGCGCCTGCGGTCACGGTCGGGCTCCAGGGTAGCCGGAGAGCGTCAGCAGGACCAACGCGCCCCCGTCGATGCCCGTCACGTCACCCTCGACGGGCGGCCCGCGCAGGGGTCAGGCGGTTTCCTGGAAGGCGCCCCGCAGGTATTCGTGCACCGCGTGTTCGGGTACCCGGAACGACCGGCCGACCCGGACCGCGGTGAGTTCACCGCTGTGCACCAGGCGGTAGACCGTCATCTTCGACACCCGCATGACCGTCGCCACCTCGGCGACGGTGAGGAACTTGACCTCCGACAGCCGTCCGTCGGACTGCGACCCGGCCATGGCTCACCGACCCATCCCATGCCCGGCGCGTGCGACCGGACGGGTTCGTCCCGCCCGGACCGGCGACGCGCGTGTTACCAGTACGGTAGCGGGACGGCTGTGACCGGCGCGATCCCTTCGTACAACTGATCATGGTTCTCGCCTGGCGACCACCCGTCCGGTCGGTTCGTCGCCGAACCCGTTGCACCCGGCGTCCGATCGGTCCTCGCCCGGAAGCCGCCGTCCCTTCCGGGGGCGGTCGGAGCGCCGCGTGCGGGCCCTGGACGCCGAAGGTCGCGACGGTCGGAGCGGGGGCCGCCGCCGCGCGGAAGGCGCCCGGTGGCTCCGGCGGCGCCACCGGAGCCACCGGGCGGGTGCCCCGGGCCGCTTCCGGACGCGGACCGGGGCTCCGCGCTGGGAGCGGGCACCAGTGTGTCAGGTCGTCCGGCGCCGCCCGACAGCGGTCGATCATGAACGGGAGCCGACCCGCCCCGGGCCGTGCGCCCGGCCGCCCTCTCCCGCCACCACCGCGCCGTCCCGGTTCCGTCAGCCCACCACGGCCCGCACGTAGGCGACGCACTCGGCGTGCAGGGCGGGCCAGGGTTCGCCGAGGACCCGCTCTGCCGCCTCCGCCACCGGCGTGCGCTCGTGCACCACCGCCGCGAAGAAGGCGCGCAGCCGCTCCGGGCCGAACCGGTCGACCAGGTGCCGGACCGCCAGGTAGGAGATGCCGTAGCTGCCGCCGACCCGGTCGGCCGGGGCGTCGTCGGCCGGGCTGAGGCTGTCGAGCCGGCCGTCCCAGCCGCCGCCGAGCAGGCCCCGGACCTCGTCGAGCCCGGCGTACCGGTCGATCGGCTCGCCGTCGGCGCCCGCGTACTCGGCCAGCCCCTCCACCAGCCACCAGGTGTCCCTGCCCGGGTAGCCGCGCTCGGGCAGGGACGCGGCGTGGGTCAGCTCGTGGCGCAGCAGGTCGTCCACCCCGCCGGCGACGAGTCCCTCGGCGTTGAGCACCACCTCGTGGTGTCCGCCGCCGACCGTGACCGCGTACCCGCCGGTCCACTTCGGCCGGCCGCCGCCGTACCAGCGCTGCCACTCGTCCCGGCCGGCGTGGAAGATGCGGTACCGGTCCGGCGCGCGGCCGTCGACGGCGTACGAGTCGGCGATCCTGGCGGCGGCCTCCGCCTGGGCGAGCAGGCCGGGCAGTTCCTTGCGCAGGGCGGGCGTGGTGGCCACGAGCGTACGCGCACCGACCGCCACGGCCAGCTCGCTGACCTCCCAGGGCCGGGTGCCGGTCTCGGCCGATCGGGACGGCTCCACGGCGAGCAGCCGGGGTCGATCCCCCTCCCGCCAGCGGGTGCCGGTCAGCACCCGGCTGGTGCGGCAGCCCGGGGCGACGAAGCAGTAGCGGAACTCGACCAGCAGCCGCCACTCGCCGGGGCGACCCTCGACGGGGGTGGGCAGGCCGGTGGCGTCGGCCTCCCAGGCGGTCACCCGCAGCGCGCGCAGCGCGGCGTACCGGCGGCGCAGGTCCGGATGCGCGACCGGCTCCGCCACGGCCAGGAACCCGGTGCGGTCCCCGCCGAGCAGGGCGGCGGACTGCCGGGCCAGTTCCGCCGTCATCCGCTCCCCGAGGCGGCGGGCGGCCACGGTGGCGGGGTCGTCGGACGCGGCGGCGGACGCCTGCGGGACCGGCGGGTCACCGGCACGCACCAGGCCGGCCACCAGCGCCGCGGGCAGGCCGCAGGCCAGCAGCAGGACGACCGCCGCCAGCGCCGCCCCGAGCGGCCGGATCCGCCGCACCGCCGGCCCGCCACCCACCGCCGACGGGAGGGGCGCGACGGGGGCCGCCGGTCGGCCGTCCGTCCCGGGCTGGCCGTCAGTCACCCGCCGAAGGGTACGACCATCCGGGTGGCCGGGCGACCAGGGCCCGCCGGGCGAGCGCTCACCGGTCCTCCCGCCGGGGCCAGGACCCCAACGCGCCGTCCAGCGCGGCGACCAGGCTGTCAACCACTGGGGGGGTGACGCTGGCCGATCCGGACGGCTACCGCCTGGTGCTCAGCACCCGGGGCTGGTCGAACGGCTGACTCACTTCTTCGACAGCACGGCCCGGCCGAAGAACATGAGGTTGGCCGGGCGCTCGGCGAGCCGGCGCATCAGGTAGCCGTACCAGTCCTCGCCGTAGGGCAGGTAGGTCCGCACCGTGTAGCCCTCGCCGGCCAGCCGGGCCTGCTCCTCCGGTCGGATGCCGTACAGCATCTGGAACTCGAACCGCTCGGGGCCGCGGTCGAACCAGCGGGCCCGGTCCTCGCCGATCGCGATCAGGCGAGGGTCGTGGGTGGCCAGCATCGGGTAGCCGTCGCCGGACATCAGGATGTTCATGCAGCGTACGTAGGACTTGTCCACCTCGCGCGCGGACTGGTAGGCCACCGACTCCGGCTCCTTGTAGGCGCCCTTGCACAGCCGCACCCGGGAACCGGCCGTCGCCAGCTCGCGGCAGTCCGACTCGGTGCGCCGCAGGTACGCCTGGAGCACCGCGCCCGTCGACGGGTGGTCCTTGCGCAGCTTGGCGAGGATGTCCAGGGTCGAGTCGGTGGTGGTGTGGTCCTCCATGTCCAGGGTGACCGTGGTGCCCGCCTCCTCGGCGGCGGCGCAGATCGCCCGCGCGTTGTCGTAGGCGAGCTGCTCGTCGAACATCTGGCCCAGCGCCGACAGCTTGACGCTCACCTCGGCGGCGGGGGTGAGCCCCGCCCCGGCGAGCCGCCGGAGCAGCCCGACGTACTCGTCGCGGGTGGCGGTGGCCTGCTCGGGGGTGACGGTGTCCTCGCCGAGGTTGTCGAGGGTGACCGCGAGACCGTCGTCGACGAGTTCGCGGGTCGCGCGCAACGCGTCGTCGGTCTTGGCGCCGGCGACGAACCGGCGGACGAGGTCCCGGGTGAAGGGGGCCGTCGCGACGAGCCGCTCGACCTGGGGTGACCGGGAGGCGGCGAGGATGACGGTACGGAGCATGGATCGAGCCTAACGCCCGCCGGTGCGCCCGCGCGGGGCAGCGGCGCAGCCCCGGAGGTCAGGTCCCAACCGCATCACAGGCACCAGCCGCGGGGGGACGGCGGTGGCCCCCATCGGTTACAACGATGACGTGGAACAACGCCCCCGCCGCCGACTCCGGTCGGCCTCCGTGCAGCTCGGCGCGCTCACCGTCCTCGCGCTCACCCTCTCCGGCTGCAACATGACCTCGGACGACGACGATGACGACTGCGCCCTCGGCCCGGTGGGCGGCGGCGACACGGTGGCCCTGGCGCTGCGGGCGCCCGTGGTGACCACCGGCCGCGCCGCGCCGGAACCGGCCGCCGCGGCGGTGCCCGACCGGGGCGGCTTCGGCACGCACCTCGCCTCCTGCGGCGGCTGACGTGCGCCGGGAGTCGGTCACCCCCCGCCCGGACTGGGACGCCACGATCCGTTCCCAGGGCCTGGTGTACGTCGACACCGAGCTGCCCGACGGCGGCATCATGTCGTACTGGGACGAGACCGCCGCGTACGCGTTCGAGCTGGACGAGGTGCTGCGGCTGGAGGAGGCGACCGAGGAGCTGCACCGGATGTCGGTCGCCGCCGCCGAACACGTCGTCGCCCGCCGCCGCCACGCCGAGTTCGGCATCCCGGACTGGGCGGCCGAGGCCGTGGCCCGGTCGCTGCGCGAGGCGCCCCCCACCCTCTACGGGCGCTTCGACCTGGCCTACGACGGCAGCTGGCCGCCGAAGATGCTGGAATACAACGCCGACACCCCCACCGCGCTGGTCGAGGCGAGCATCGTCCAGTGGTACTGGCTGGAGCACACCCGGCCGGAGCTGGACCAGTGGAACAGCCTGCACGAACGCCTCGTCGGCGCCTGGGCGAAGATCGGCGCCGGCCTGCACGACCGCCGGGTGCACGTGCTCTGGTCGAACGAGGAGGAGTCCGGCGAGGACCACATGACCGCCGGCTACCTCGCCGAGACCGCCCGCCAGGCCGGGCTGGAGGTCACGCTCCAGCCGATCCAGCACATCGGCTGGGACGGCCGGCGCTTCGTCGACGCGGCCGACCAGCCGGTCACCACCTGCTTCAAGCTCTATCCCTGGGAGTGGATGCTCGCCGAGCCGTACGGGCCGCTGGCGCTGGAGCCGGGCACCCCGACGACCTGGATCGAGCCGGCGTGGAAGCTGCTGCTGTCCAACAAGGCGCTGCTCGCCGTGCTCTGGGAGCTGTACCCCGGCCACGAGCTGCTGCTGCCGGCGTACCTCGACTCGCCGCGCGGCATGCCGGAGTACGTGGCCAAGCCGCTGCTCGGCCGGGAGGGCGGCTCGGTGCGGATCGTCACGGGCGACACCGAGATCACCAATCCGGGGATCTACGGCGACGAGGGCTGGTGCTACCAGGAGTTCCGGGCGCTGCCGGAGTTCGCCGGCAACCGGATGGTGCTGGGCAGCTGGATCGTCGACGGCGAGTCGGCCGGGGTGGGGGTGCGGGAGAGCGCGAGCCTCATCACCGACGGCTACGCGCGGTTCCTGCCGCACTACATCGACGCGCCACGGGCCCCCTGAGTCGTCTACCGTTGTGGGCGTGAACTTCGACGCGTACGCCCGGACCGGCGTTGACCTCGTCAACGCCCGCCTGGACGACCTCGACGACCTGCGGGCCCTCTTCCCCGACGACAACGCGTGGATGCGCGACGAGGTGGCGGAGCGGGACCTGGCGACATTCCGGCGGGCGCAGAAGCGGTTGCGCGACGTCTTCGAGTACGGCACCTCCGGGCGGGACGCCCAGGCGGTGACCGAGCTCAACGCCATGCTGGAGGCGTTCCCGGTGCAGCCCCGCATTTCCGGGCACGACTCCAGCGACTGGCACATGCACGTGACCAGCCGGGGCGCCTCCGTGAGCGCCGAATACCTGGCCGGCGCGGCCTGGGGGCTGTCGGTCTGGCTCTGCGAGTACGGCAGCGCCCGGTTCGGGGTGTGCGCCGACGAGCGCTGCGGCAACGTCTACCTGGACACCTCGTCGAACTGCTGCCGGCGGTTCTGCTCGGAACGCTGCGCCACCCGCTCGCACGTCGCCGCCCACCGCGCCCGCAAGCGCGCGGCCATCGGCGAGCAGGCCGGCGCGGGCACCAAGGAATCGCTCACCACGGTCGTCTGACGCCCCGCCCCCGGCCGGCACCCACGCGTCGGCCGGGAGACGGGCCCCGGCCGGCACTCGGGCCGCGACCGAGGCTCAGGCGTCGACCGGGGACGGCGTGCCGAGGTGCTGGCGGGCGAACGCCAGCGCCTCTCGCAGGTCGGCCTCCCGCACCGCGCGGCTCTTCGCGCCCCGGGTGGTGACCTCCACGGCGACCGAGCCGGTGAACCCGCGCCCGGCCAGCGAGGAGAGCAGCTCGCCGCACGGCTGGGTGCCGCGGCCCGGTACCAGGTGCTCGTCGCGGCCCTCGCCGGTGCCGTCGCCGAGGTGCACGTGGGCCAGGCCGGCGCCCATCCGGTCGGCCATCGCCAGCGAGTCGGTGTGCGAGGCGGCGCAGTGCGACAGGTCGAGCGTGTAGGAGGCGTAGCCGGTCTCGGTCGGGTCCCAACCCGGCACGTACGGCACGAACTGCCGGCCCGCCATCCGGACCGGGTACATGTTCTCCACCGGGAAGCGCAGGTCCGGGTAGTCGGCGGCGATCGCGGCGAGCCCGTCGGCGAAGCTGCGCGCGTAGTCCCGCTGCCAGGTGAACGGCGGGTGCACCACCACGGTGGGCGCCCCGAGCGTCGCCGCCATCTCGGCCGAGCGGCGCAGCCGCTCCCAGGGGTCGGGGCTCCAGACCCGCTGGGTGACCAGCAGGCAGGGCGCGTGGACGGAGAGCACCGGGACGCCGTAGTGCTCGGCGAGCCCGCGCAGCGCGCCGACGTCCTGGCTGACGGCGTCCGTCCAGACCATCACCTCGACGCCGTCGTAGCCGAGGGCGGCGGCGAGCTGGAACGCCGCCGCGGTCCGCTCAGGGAAGACCGAGGACGTGGACAGGAGCACCGGGACGCGGGAAGTCACACCATCGAGGGTAGCCGGGATCGATCGACACCTCGTGACGAGAGATTGCAAACCGCCCAGATCACACTTCCCGCGCCCACTCCGGACCGGCTGCCGTTCGCGACTGCGGGGCCCGCAGACTCACACCGGACCGAGCTGGTCCAGGCGGCGCAGGATGACGCCCTCGCGCAGCGCCCAGGGGCAGACGTCCAGCGCGTCGACGTCCAGTTGGCGCAGCACGGCCTCGGCGACGACCGCCCCGGCGAGCAGCTGGTGGGCCCGGCCGGCACTGACCCCCTCCAGCTCGACGAGCTGGGCCGGCGGGATGTGCCGGATGAACGCGAGCACCTGCCGCAGGCCGGCGCGGGTGAGCCGGCGCGGCGCCCACAGGCCGGCGCCGGAGGGGGCCGCGCCGGCCAGCCGGGCCAGGGTCCGGAACGTCTTCGACGTGGCCACCGGCCGCTCCCAGCCCACCTCGGTCAGCTGCGCGACGACCGGTTCGAGCAGCCCGTCGACGTACGCCCGCAGCTCCTCGACGGCCTCGGCCGGCGGCGGCGCCGCGCTGTCGGGGGTCACCCGGAGGCGGTCGCGGGTGAGCCGGCCGGCGCCGAGCGGCAGGGAGACCGCGACGGCCGGGTCCTCGTCGATGCCGGCGGCGAGCTCCAGCGAGCCGCCGCCGATGTCCAGCACCAGCAGCCGGCCCGCCGACCAGCCGAACCAGCGCCGCACCGCGAGGAAGGTCAGCCGCGCCTCGTCCGCGCCCGGCAGCACCTCCAGGCGTACGCCAGCCTCGTCGCGCACCCGGGCCAGCACCTCGGCGGCGTTGGTGGCGTCGCGGACGGCGGAGGTGGCGAACGCGATCAGGTCGTCGGCGCCGAGCCCGACGGCCGCCGCCTTGGCCATGCCGACCGCCTTGACCAGGCCGTCCGCGCCGGCCTCGGTGAGCGCACCGTCCGGGCTGATCTGCTCGGCCAGCCGCAGCACGACCTTCTCCGAGTGCGCCGGCCAGGGGTGCGCCCCGGGATGGGCGTCGACCACCAGCAGGTGCACCGTGTTGGAACCGACGTCGAGGACACCCAGTCGCATGCTGAAGACACTAGGGCCAACCGGATTGCGCGGCTCGGCGGACCGGTGGGGGCGCCGGGCGTACGCTGGGCCGGGTGACAGGCCAGATCGAACTCCGCGTGCTGGTGGACGACCCGGACGACCCGCGCAGCCGCGAGGTGCCACTGGACTTCCCCCGGGAGTGGATCGAGTTCACCGACCCGGCGGACGACAACCACCTCATCCGGGCCGACCTGACGTGGCTGCTCTCCCGCTGGACGTGCGTCTACGGCCGGGGCTGCCACGGCATCGTCGCCGGCCGGGCCGCCGACGGCTGCTGCTCGCACGGCGCGTTCTTCACCGACTCCGAGGACGAGCAGCGGGTCCGGGCCGCCGTCAAGCGGCTGACCCCGGCGACGTGGCAGCACTTCCGGCGCGGGTTCAAGAACTGGACCGAGAACGACACCATCGACGGCAAGAACTCCGCGCGTCGTACCGCCACGCAGGGCGCGGACGGGCCGTGCGTATTCCTCAACGACGCGGGCTTCCCGGCCGGCGCCGGCTGCGCCCTGCACGCGCAGGCGCTGCGCGACGGGGTGCATCCGCTGGAATACAAGCCGGACGTCTGCTGGCAGCTGCCGATCCGCCGCGACCAGGAGTGGGTGAAGCGGCCGGACAACACGAAGGTGCTGGTCTCCACGCTCTCCGAGTTCGACCGGCGGGGCTGGGGCGCCGGCGGGCACGACCTCGACTGGTGGTGCACCTCCTCCACCGACGCGCACGTCGGCACCGAGCCGATGTACGTCTCCTACGGCCCGGAGCTGACCGCGCTGGTCGGCGCCCCCGCGTACGCGAAGCTGGCCGAGGTCTGCGGGGCACGCGGGCGGCAGGGCCTGGTCGCCCCGCACCCCGCCGACGGCGCCTGACACCGACCGACGACGAAGGGGCCCGCGTGCGGCGCGGGCCCCTTCGTGCGTACGCCGGTCAGGGCTCGAACTTGTAGCCCAGACCCCGCACGGTGACGATGAAGCGCGGCGCGGACGGCTCCGGCTCGACCTTGGAGCGCAGCCGCTTGACGTGCACGTCGAGGGTCTTGGTGTCGCCGACGTAGTCGGCCCCCCAGACCCGGTCGATGAGCTGGCCCCGGGTGAGCACCCGGCCGGCGTTGCGCAGCAGCAGCTCCAGCAGCTCGAACTCCTTGAGCGGAAGCTGCACGGGGGCGCCGTCGACGGTCACCACGTGCCGCTCGATGTCCATCCGCACCGGGCCGGCGGCCAGCGTCGGGCCACCCGACTCGGCGGCCTCGGCGCTCTGCCGCCGCAGCACCGCCCGGATCCGGGCGACCAGCTCCCGGGGCGAGTACGGCTTGGTCACGTAGTCGTCGGCGCCGATCTCCAGGCCGACCACCTTGTCGATCTCACTGTCCCGGGCGGTGACCATGATGATCGGCACGTGCGAGCGCTGCCGGAGCTGCCGGCACACCTCGGTACCGGACATCTCGGGCAACATCAGGTCGAGCAGCACGATGTCGGCGCCGGTCCGGTCGAACTCGGTGAGGGCGGAGGTGCCCGTCGCGGCGACGGAGACCTCGAAACCCTCCTTGCGGAGCATGTACGACAGGGCGTCGGAGAACGACTCCTCGTCCTCGACCACCAGAACGCGGCTCAACGGGACTTCCTTTCCATGTGCTGTCAGGCCTGCCGGAGTTCGGCCGGAGCGGCCTCGATCCCAGCGGAGGGCGGTATCGCCGGGACCTCGTCGGGGGGACGGGTGGGCAGCCGGAGGGTGAACGTCGATCCACCACCAAGAGTGCTCGACACCTCCACCCTTCCGCCATGGTTGCCGGCGATGTGTTTCACGATGGCCAGCCCCAGGCCGGTGCCGCCGGTGGAACGGGACCGGGCCTGGTCGGCCCGGTAGAACCGCTCGAAGATCCGGTCGACGTCGGTCGGGGCGATCCCGATGCCCTGGTCGGCGACGGAGATCTCCACGTGTTCGTCGGTGGCGCGCGCGGTGATCCGGACGGTGGTGTCCTCGCCCGAGTAGTTGACGGCGTTCTCCACCAGGTTGGACACGGCCGTGGCGAGCTGGGTGTCGCTGCCGTGGACGGTCAGGCCCCGCTCGGCGTCGACGGTCACCTCGATCCGGCGGGCGGCGGCGGAGGTGCGGGTCCGGTCGATCACCTCGGCGATGACCCAGTCGACCGCGACCGGCTCCGGCGGCGGCTGCGGCTCGGCGCCCTGGAGCCGGGTCAGCTCCAGCAGCTCCTGCACGAGGCGGCCCAGCCGGGTCGACTCGTGCTGGATGCGCTCGGCGAACCGGCGGGCGGCGACCAGGTCCTCGGAGAGGTCGGGCGCGCCCGCGCCGGCCGGCTCGGTGGCGTCCAGCAGCGCCTCGGCGAGGAGCTGGAGGGCCCCGATCGGGGTCTTGAGCTCGTGGCTGACGTTCGCGACGAAGTCGCGCCGGACGCGCGCCAGCCGGTGCGACTCGGTCACGTCGGACGCCTCGACGGCGATGAAGCCGGCCCCGATCCCCATCGCCCGCAGGTGCACCCCGAGCGGGTTCACCCCGGCGTTGTCGCGGCCCCGGGGCAGGTCAAGCTCGATCTCGCGCCGCACGCCGGTGCGCCGCACCTGCCCGGCGAGCGTACGGATCAGGGGGTGGGCGGCGATCGAGCCCTGGGTGGGGCCGGTGCGGAGCAGCCCCATCGCGCGGGCGGCCGGGTTGACCAGGACGGGCAGGTCGTCGGGGTCGAGTACGACCACGCCGGCCCGCAGCGAATCGATGGTCCGGCGACCGATCCCGGACTGCGGATCCTCGGCTATCGGGAGCCTCCCGGAGGTGTTGGGGAAGCCGGACCGGCTCCCCGCCCGCGTGGCGCGGTCGCCCAGCGCCGGGACGAACCGGGGCATAAGCACCCCGGCGATCAGCCCGACCGCCAGTCCCACGGCCACCGCGACCGTCACCGCCCATTCCACCCGGCGATCGTAGGGTCATTGTTAACCTGGCAACCCCCACAAATGGGATGAATCACCTTCGCTTCCGGGAAAGTTCACTCCCGCGCCGGGCGTCGTTCACCGGGGTTCACCTCGGGTCCCCCCGTCCGACCTACCGTGGGCGGCGCACCTGCTCCCCGCCGGCCTCCCGGGCCGGCGACCACCGACCACAGGACGTGACAATGCGCGACGAGTTCCGGGCTGACCTGCAGATCGTCAGCCAGCTGCTGGTGGACATGGCGGAGGGGGTCCGGGCCGCGATGCGGCAGGCCACCCACGCCCTGCTCACCGCGGACCGCCGGGCGGCCGAGACGGTGATCGAGCGGGACGCCGAGATCGACGAGCTCTACCGGCACGTCGAGGAGCGGGTCTGCGACCTGCTCGCCCGGCAGGCCCCCGTCGCCTCCGACCTGCGCGCGATGATCACCGCGCTGCACGTCGCGGCCGACCTGGAGCGGATGGGCGACCTGGCCGACCACGTCGCCAAGACCGCCCTGCGCCGGCACCCCTCGCCGGCCGTGCCGGCGGAGTTGCGGCCGACCTTCACCGACATGGCGGCCATCGCCGACCGGATGGCCATCAAGATCGGCGCGGTGCTCGCCAAGCCCGACGCCGACCTCGCCGCCGAACTCGACGGCGACGACGACGCCATGGACGACCTGCACCGCAGCCTGTTCGGGCTGCTGCTCGGCGAGGACTGGCCGTACGGGGTGGAGACCGCCATCGACGCCACCCTGCTCGGCCGCTTCTACGAGCGCTTCGCCGACCACGCCGTCAACGCCGGCGAACACGTGGTCTACCTGATCACCGGGCAGAGCGCCCCCACCCCGAACTGAGGTACGGCCGAGGGCCCCTCCCGTCGACGGGCGCGTCGCGTGGGGAAGGGGCCCTCGTCGTGGCTACGTCAGCGGCCCTGGTTGGCCACCGCGGCGGCGGCCGCCTTCGCGGCGGCCGGGTCCAGGTACGTGCCGCCCAGGGTGAGCGGGCGCAGCTGCGGGTCCAGGTCGTAGCGCAGCGGGATGCCCGTGGGGATGTTCAGCTTGGCGATCGCGGAGTCGGAGACCTGGTCCAGGTGCTTGACCAGGGCGCGCAGCGAGTTGCCGTGCGCGGCCACCAGCACCGTCCGGCCGGCCAGGATGTCCGGCACGATCGAGTCGTACCAGTACGGCAGCATCCGCTCGACGACGTCCTTGAGGCACTCGGTGCGGGGCATCAGCTCGCTCGGCAGCAGCGCGTAGCGCGGGTCGCCGACCTGCGAGAACTCGTCGTCGTCGGCGATCGGCGGCGGCGGGGTGTCGTACGAGCGGCGCCAGAGCATGAACTGCTCCTCGCCGTACTCCTCCAGGGTCTGCTTCTTGTTCTTGCCCTGGAGGGCGCCGTAGTGCCGCTCGTTGAGCCGCCACGACCGCCGCACCGCGATCCAGTGCCGGTCGGCGGCGTTCAGCGCCAGTTCGGCGGTGCGGATCGCGCGGCGCATCACGCTGGTGTGCACCACGTCCGGCAGCAGGTCGTGCTCGCGCAGCAGTTCGCCGCCGCGGCGCGCCTCGGTCTCGCCCTTCTCCGTCAGGTCGACGTCGACCCAGCCGGTGAAGAGGTTCTTGGCGTTCCAGTCGCTCTCGCCGTGCCGCAGCAGGACCAGCGTCCCGACGGTGGGCCCCTCGCTAGCAGTCATGCCGATCATCCTGCCGCACGCCGTCGGGCGACGCGCGGGCAGTGGTCGTGACGACCACCACGTGGAAAATGCGCTGCCCGGAGATCCGGCCTGGCACTAGGTTGTAAGGCGCAACAATCAAGGCGGTCATTACGGGCGGGGGCGCCGACGTGCGGACGATGCAGGGCTGGTTCCGGGACACCACCGGCGGCCTGCCGGTCACCTTCTGGTACCTGTGGGCCGGCACCCTGATCAACCGGCTCGGCTCGTTCGTCCTGGTCTTCCTGGCCATCTACCTGACGCAGGAGCGCGGCTTCTCCCCGGCCCAGGCGGGGCTGGTGCTCGGCCTGTGGGGCGTCGGCGGCGCGGTCGGCACCACCGCCGGCGGCACGCTGAGCGACCGCTGGGGCCGCCGGCCCACCCTGCTCACCGCGCATCTCGGCGCGGCCGCCATGATGCTCGCCCTCGGCTTCGCGAGGGAACTGTGGGCCGTGGCGCTCGGCGCCCTGCTGCTCGGCATGTTCGCCGAGGCGGCCCGGCCCGCCTTCGGCGCGATGGTGATCGACGTGGTGCCCGAGAAGGACCGGCTGCGGGCCTTCTCGCTGAACTACTGGGCGATCAACCTCGGCTTCGCCAGCGCGGCCATCCTCGCCGGCCTCGCCGCCGAGGCCGGCTTCCTGCTGCTCTTCGTGGTCGACGCGACCACCACCGTGATCACCGCGCTGATCATCTTCGTCAAGGTCGGCGAGACCCGACGGGCCCCCGTCGTCGGCAACGGCCACAAGGGCGCCGGCGCGCCGGTCGGGGCGCTGCGCACCATCCTGCGCGACCGGGTCTTCCTCGGCTTCGTGACGCTCAACCTGTTCGCCGCGCTGGTCTTCCTCCAGCACATCTCGATGCTGCCGATCGCCATGGGCGACTCCGGCCTCAGCCCCACCACCTACGGCTCCGTGATCGCGCTCAACGGGGTGCTGATCGTGGTCGGCCAGCTCTTCGTACCCCGGCTGATCAGGGGCCGGAGCCGGTCGCACGTGCTCGCCCTCGCGTCGGTGGTGATGGGCGTCGGGTTCGGGCTCACCGCCTTCGCCGACACCGCCTGGTTCTACGGTCTGACCGTGCTGATCTGGACGGTCGGCGAGATGCTCAACTCGCCGTCCAACGCCACCCTGATCGCCGAACTCTCCCCCGCCGAGCTGCGCGGCCGCTACCAGGGGGCCTTCTCGCTCTCCTGGCAGGGGGCCGCCGCGATCGCGCCGGTCCTCGGCGGCCTCGTCCGGGAGCAGGCCGGCAACGCCCAGCTCTGGCTCGGCTGCGCCGCCATCGGCGGGCTGATGGCGGTCGCCCACCTGGTCTCCGGCCCGACGCGGGAACGGCGGGCCGCGACGCTGCGGGCGGCCACCGGTCCCGCCGTACCGGTGGTGGCGATCCAGCCGCCCGCCCCGCAGGCGGCCGAGGCGGCGGCGACGGCACCCGCCGAGCCGGCGACGGTCGCCCGGGCGTAACCGGCGCGAAGCCGCCGACAGGGCGGTGACCAGCGACACCCTGGCGCGCCGGCCAGCGGCTTCCTACGGTCTAGGGCGGTTCGGTTAGGAAACAAAACTGTCGGGAGGACCGGTGCGGGCCCTGCGCCGCTGGCTGGACGACACCGCGGGTGGGCTCCCCGCCACCTTCTGGTACCTCTGGGCCGGGCTGCTGATCAACCGGGCCGGCGCCTTCGCGATGCTCTTCCTGTCGCTCTACCTGACCGACGCGCGGGGCGCGAGCGAGGCGCTCACCGGGACGGTCGTCGGGGCGTACGGGCTGGGCGGGGCGGCGGGCGTGCTGCTCGGCGGGGTGCTGGCCGACCGGTGGGGACGGCGGTCCACCCTGCTCGCCGCCCACCTCGCCACCGCCGGGCTGATGGTCGGGCTGGCCTTCAGCCGGCACCTGGCGATGATCGCCGCACTCGCCGCCCTGGTCGGGGTGGCGCACTCGATGCCCAGCCCCGCCTTCGTGGCGGCGATCGTCGACGTGGTGCCCGAGCGGCGCCGCTCCCGGGCCTTCAACCTCCAGTTCTGGGCGTTCAACCTGGGCATGGCCGTGGCCTCGCTGCTTGCCGGCCTGCTCGCCGAGGCGAGCTTCGTGGCGCTCTTCCTGGTCGACGCCGCCGCCACCGTGCTAGCGGCGGCGGTCATCGCGTGGAAGGTCCCGGAGACGCTCCCCCGCCGCCTCGCCGACCCTGGGCCGATCTTGGACACTTCCCGTTCCGACCGGACGGAAGGCGTCCAAGATCTTCGGTCGGCGGCGGCCGACGGCGGGGTAGCGGGGCGGCAGCGGCAGCCGGGGTTGCACACCGCACTGACCGACCGCACGTTCCTCACCTTCGTCGGCCTGACCTTCGTCCTGGCCGTGTTGACCATGCAGACGTCGACGATCATGCCCCTGGCGATGCGGTCGGACGGCCTGCGCCCGTCGGCGTACGGCGCGGTGGTGGCGCTCGGCGGGGTCCTGATCGTGCTCGGGCAGCTCTTCGTGCCGCGGCTGATCGAACGGCACCGCAAGGACCGCGTCCTGGCCGTCTCCACCGCGCTACTGGCGCTCGGCTTCGCCACCCTCGCGTTCGCCGACGACGTGGTGGTCTACCTGGCGGCGGCGGTGGTCTGGACCGTCGGCCAGATGCTCGCCGCACCGCCCAACGCGCAGATCAACGCCGACCTCGCCCCGCTGGCGCTGCGGGCCCGCTACCAGTCGGTGTTCTATCTGGCGTTCCCGGCGGCGTCGTTCGTGGCGCCCACCCTCGGCGGGGTCGGCCTCCAGTACCTCGGGGACCGGCACTGGCTGATCGTCGGCGGGCTGGGACTGCTGGCCGCCGGCTGCCACCTGCTGGCCGGGCCATCCCGCGAACGGCGCGTCGCCGCCCTCCGCCGGCTCTCCACGCCCCTCCCGCCCCCGTCCCCGACCGCTGCCGCTGCCCCCACCGCCGCGCGGTGATCACCAGGTGGACGGCGTCCACCAGGTGGCGGTATCGGGCCGAAGGTCCGGCGGGGGGAGGACAGCAGAACGCCCACCGCGACTCGTGATCGCGATGGGCGCTCGCACCGTATGACCGGCGGCGGCAGGCAAAGCCCACCCCCGTAGGCGTCGCCCGCTCGCGCCGCCGGTCCAAACAGGTGGCCACCGTCCCCCAACGGTGTTGTTCCACCCGTCCCCTGCGCCTCGCTCGGTGCACGGATCTGATCGATCCACCGCTCCCCCGAACGGTTCCAAGCGTGGCGCGGTGCAATAAAGTTAGTTCGCCCGGTATTACGAAGACAACCTGAATGGGCTGTCTCGCCGGTCACAGCTCCGGTGTCCCACCGGGGTGACCGCTGTTCCGGTCTCGGTCAGCCGAACAGCGCTTACCCGCCCGCCATTCCCCGAAACACGTCAGGCGTCCTCACGATCGGGCGATTCCGTACGGAAGAAGTTGCTCGGCCGACCGTTACGCAACTGCTCCTGGTAGATCAGGTTCAGCTTCCGCTCGTCGAAGGTGCGGAACCACTCGCCCCAGGTGATCTCGCGGATCCGGCTGCTCTCCCGGTAACCGGGCATGTTGAAGGTGAGCACGCCGGCCCGCCCCGCCCGCTCGGTGCCCGCGATCGTCGCCGGTTTGGCGCCGCGCTCCCGCGCCCAGCGCTGGATGACCTCGTGGTTGGTGGTCACCAGGCTGCGGCCCGGGCGCTCCGGCCGATCAGCGGTGGACGAGATGAGCTGCGAGGAACGCACCGACCGCGAGGTGCTCCGCCCGGTCCGTACGCCGGTCGTCGTACCCCCGCGGGGCGTGCCCGCCCGCGCCGGGGCCGGCGCGACCTTCCGGGCCGCCGACGTGGTCTTCCTGGCCGGGGCCGCCTTCGCGGCCGCCTTCTTCGCCGGGGCGGCCTTGTTCGCCGCCTGTGCCCGGCCCGGTGCGGCCTTGCCCGCCGCCCGGCCCGACGCGGCCTTCTTCGTGGCGGCAGCCCGCCCGGCGGATGCCCGGGTCCCCGTCGCCCGACCGGCCGGTCCGGTGCTGCGACGCGCGGCGCCGCCCGCCGGCCGCTCCGCCCGCAGGGTCTTCGCCAGCGTCTTCACCAGTTCCGGCTTGCGCAGGGCGGAGATGCCGGAGACCCCGCGCTTGCGGAGCTGCCCCCGGATCTCGTCCACCTTCATCCGGGAGATCTCGGATTCGGAGATCGTCGGGGTGTTCGGGGTCTGGTTGCCCGCCTGCCGTTTCGTCCTGGTCGCAGTCCCGCCGCGACCTGAGCTGTTCCGCTGAGCCATGGGACGCTCACGCTCCTCGACAGTTGGTCTTCGGCGCGCGGCGGGTCCCAGTGCCGCACCGCGCGGTGCGGCATACCCGTCAGGACCGGTCCGAACCTCCGACCCGGGCACCTGTGCCCGAGGCGTCGCCGGACTACCCGGCGGCCGGCCGGTTGGGATCGGCGGCGGCCGGGGACGGCTCGAAGAGGTGCGCGAACGCCGCGAGGTTCGCGGTGGACTCGCCCCGCTTGACCCGCCACTCCCACTCCCGCCGGATCGAGCTGCCGAAGCCGATCTCCAGCATCGTGTCGAAGGACTCGTCGGCGTACGTCAGCACCGCGCCCAGCAGCCGGTCCAGCTCGTCGGCGTCGATCCCGGCGGGATTGACGCGGCCGGTCAGGTAGACGTCGCCGACCGCGTCGACGGAGAACGACACGCCGTACATGCGGGCGTTGCGCTGGAGGAGCCAGGCCCACAGCTCCTCGCGGCGCTCGTCCGGCTGGCGCATCACGAACGCCTCGATCCGCAGCGCGTGCTCGCCGACGATCAGGTTGCAGATCGTCTTCAGCTTGTGGGTGCCCGGCAGCGTGACCGCGTACGAGCCCGGGCCGGTCGACTCCCAGGCCAGTTCCCGCTCGTCGCAGACCGACTCGATCAGGGCCGCAAGATCGCTCTTCCCGCTCATCGGATCCACTCTACGGCCGCCATCGCCGGGCCACCGGGCGACGGCGGCCGGCCCGGTCGGTCACCAGGAGCAGGACATCGCCGGCCCGCAGGCCAGCTCGGAGGCGAGCCGGGACCGGTGCGCGGCGATCGCCTCGCCGTAGACGGTGAGCAGCCCGGAGGCGGTGCGGTGCCAGGAGAAGTTGCGGGCGTGCCGCGCGGCGCCCCGGGCCAGCTCGGCGCGGCGGAGCCGGGCCGGCAGCAGGCGAGCGAGCGTACGGGCCCAGTCGGCCGGGTCGTGGCCGTCGATGAGCACGCCGCTGACCTGGTCCCGGACGGCGGTCACGAGGCCACCGACGGCGGCGGCCACCACCGGCGTACCGCAGGCCTGTGCCTCCAGCGCGACCAGGCCGAAGGATTCGTTGTACGACGGCACCGCGACCAGGTCGGCGGCCCGGTACAGGGCGGGCAGGTCGTCGCCGGTGAGCGGGGGCAGGAAACGCACCCGGTCGGCGACGCCGAGCGTGGCGGCCAGCTCCATCAGGGCGGTCGGGCGGTCCAGCCCGCTGCCGCTGGGGCCCCCGCAGATCACCACGGTCACCTCGTCGGCGAGCCCCGGGTCGCGCTCGCGCAGGGCGGCCACCGCGCGGATGAGCACGTCCGGGGCCTTCAGCGGCTGGATGCGGCCGACGAAGGCCACCACGTACCCGGTGGCGGGCAGTCCGAGGCGCCGGCGGGCGGCGGCAGCGACGCGCTCGCGGTCGCCGGGGGCCGGGCGGAACCGGTCCAGGTCCACGCCGGGCTCGACCACCGCGACCCGGGCCGGGTCGGCGTCGTACCGGTCGATCAGGTCACGGGCCTCGACCGTCGTGTTCGCGACCAGCCGGTCGGCCTCGGCGACCACCTGCTCCTCGCCGATGACGCGCGCCTTCGGCTCGGGTCGGTCACCGGCGGCGAGCTGGGCGTTCTTGACCTTCGCCAGGGTGTGCGCGGTATGCACCAACGGCACCCCCCAGCGCTCCTTGGCCAGCCAGCCGACCTGCCCGGAGAGCCAGTAGTGGGAGTGGATCAGGTCGTAGTGGCCCGGCGGACGGGCCGCCTCGGCGCGGAGCACGCCCGCCGTGAACGCGCAGAGCTGCCCCGGCAGTTCCTCCTTGGTGAGCCCCTCCAGGGGCCCCGCCGGGACGTGCCGGACGTGCACGCCCGGGGCCGTCTCGACCACCGGGGGGAGGTCGCCGGAGGTGGCCCGGGTGAAGATCTCCACCTCGACGTCCGCCTCCGCCAGCCTGCGGGCGATTTCCAGGATGTATACGTTCATCCCCCCTGCGTCGCCGGTGCCCGGCTGGTGCAGAGGGGAGGTGTGTACCGAGAGCGTCGCGATCCGCCGGGGGCGGGGCCACGGTCGCGCACCGCGCTGACGACCCACACCGGTGTGCAACTCCGCCACGTCCGCTCCCTTTGTCACGGTTTATGCCGTCGGCACGCCCGGCGCTTAACGGACAACGTCCTCGGCCGATGTCATCTTCCCCATCGGGCACACCTAATGCGCCGGGGCGACCCCCAGGCGTGACGGACCTCATCACCGCGCCGCCGGCATTCGTCCCGGCAGCGCGGGGAGAATGACCGGATGACCTCTGTCGCCGTCGTCACCGGAGCGTCCAGCGGGATCGGGGCGGCCACCGCCCGCCGCCTCGCCGCCGAGGGATTCCACGTGCTCGCCGCCGCGCGGCGTACCGACCGGTTGGCCGCCCTGGTGGCCGAGATCGAGGGCGCCGGCGGCGCGGCCACCGCCGTTGCCTGCGACGTCACCTCCGACGAGTCGGTGGCCGGCCTGGCCGACGCGGCGGCGGCCCTGGGCCCGGTGACGCTGCTGGTCAACAACGCCGGCGGCGCGCGCGGCCTGGATCCGGTCGAGTCCGGGTCCGTGGGCGACTGGCAGTGGATGTACGACGTCAACGTGCTCGGCACACTGCGCGTCACCCAGGCGCTGCTGCCCGCGCTGGAGGCGTCCGGGGCCGGCACCATCGTGGTCGTCTCCTCGACCGCCGGCTTCACCGTGTACGAGGGCGGGGGCGGCTACGCCGCCGCGAAGCACGCGCAGACGGCGATCGCCGGCACGCTGCGGCTGGAACTCTGCGGCCGACCGGTGCGCGTCATCGAGATCGACCCCGGCATGGTCCGCACCGACGAGTTCGGTCTGGTCCGCTTCGCCGGGGACACCGAGCGGGCGGCGGCGGTCTACGCCGGGGTCGCCGAACCGCTGGTCGCCGAGGACGTCGCCGACTGCGTCGCCTGGTGCGCGACCCGCCCGCAGCACGTCAACGTGGACCGACTCGTCGTACGCCCGCTGGCCCAGGCCGCCCAGCACAAGGTGCACCGGGTCGGCTGAGCCGGCCCGGACGGTCACCGACGATGGCGGGCACGGCGCGGCACCGGCCGCTGGGCGTGGTCACCCGGGGCACCACGAACCCCAACCGGCTGCGCCGGGTGGACAACTGGATCGTCGAGACCTGCGGCGAGGCGCTGCGCGGGGCGGCCGACCCGCTGGTGGTGGACCTCGGCTACGGCGCCAGCCCGGTGACCGCCGTCGAACTGCGTACCCGGCTCGCCACCGCCGTCCGCCCCGACGTACGGGTCGTCGGGCTGGAGATCGATCCGGTACGCGTCGCCGCCGCCCAGCCGTCCGCCGACCCGCCCGGGCTCACCTTCGCCCGGGGCGGGTTCGAGCTGGCCGGGCTGCGCCCCGCCCTGGTCCGCGCGTTCAACGTGCTGCGCCAGTACGACGAGCACGAGGTCGCCGACGCCTGGCGCACCATGACCGCGGGGCTGACCCCGGGCGGGCTGCTGGTCGAGGGCACCTGCGACGAGTTGGGGCGGCTCGGCGGCTGGCTGCTGATCGACGCCGACGGCCCCCGTACGCTCACCCTGGCCGCGAAGCTCGCCACCCTGGACACCCCGGCGGAGCTGGCGGAACGGCTGCCCAAGGCGCTGATCCACCGCAACGTCCCCGGCGAGCGGATCCACGACCTGATCCGCGCCCTCGACGACGCCTGGCAGGCCGCCGCCGGCTACGCCCCGTACGGCCCCCGCCAACGCTGGCTGCGCGCGGTGTCCGCGATCCGCGAGGCGGGCTGGCCGATCCTCGACGGCCCCCGCCGCTGGCGCCACGGCGAACTGACCCTCCCCTGGCCGGCGGTCGCCCCCGCTGGCGGCGGGTCGGTCAGATGGTGCAGTTGATGAGGATCGGCTCCGGGTGGAGGGTGACGCCGAAGCGGTGGTGCACGCCGTCGCGGATCTCCCGGGCCAGCTCGACCAGGGAGGCGGTGCTGGCGGTGCCGCTGCGGTTGGTCAGGGCGAGGGTGTGCTTGCTGGAGATGGCGACGCCCTCCGGCCCCGGGTGGCCCTTGCCGAAGCCGGCCTTGTCGATCAGCCAGGCCGCGCTGACCTTCACCACGTCACCCGCGCCCGGCCAGGCGGGCGGCTCGCCGATGTCGGCGGCGCGCTCGCGCAGCAGCTCGTACGCGGCGACGTCCAGCACCGGGTTGGTGAAGAACGAGCCGACCGAGCGGGTGTCCGGGTCGGCGGGGTCGAGCACCATGCCCTTGCCGGCGCGCAGCCGCAGGACCGTGGCCCGGGCGTCGGCCAGCGGCACCCGCTCCCCCACCTGGACGCCGAGCGCCCGGGCCAGTTCCGCGTAGCGCACCGGCCCCGACAGCGGCGAGCGGGCGAGCCGGAAGTCGACGGAGAGCACCACCCAGCGGTCGCTGTACTTGAAGATGCTGGAGCGGTACGCGAAGCCGCAGTCGGCGGCGGCGATGCGCCCGACCGTCCCGTCGACCCGGTCGTGGACCTGCACGCCGGTGATGGTCTCGGCGACCTCCTGCCCGTACGCGCCGACGTTCTGGATGGGGGTGGCGCCGGTGGAGCCGGGGATGCCGGAGAGGCACTCCAGGCCGGACCAGCCGTTGGCCACGGTGGTGGCGACCATCTCGTCCCAGGGCTCGCCGGCCTCGACGCGTACGGTGACGGTGTCGGCGTCCTCGGCGACGACCCGCAGGCCCCGGGAGCGCACCAGGACCACGGTGCCGGGGAAACCGGCGTCGCCGATCACGACGTTACTGCCGCCGGCGAGGAGCAGGACCTGCTCGTCGCGTTCGGCCGCCTGCCGCACCTCCCGGACGATCCCGTCGGCGTCGGTGCCGGCGACGACGCGGCCGGCCGGACCGCCCAGGCGTAGCGTCGTGTATCGCGCCAGGTCGCACGTCTTGGCGGGTTCGGTTCCGGTTGTCGGCTGGGCGTAGACGTCTGACACGCCTTTCACCCTAGGCTGAGGGGTAGCCGCGGCGCCCACTGGTGGCCCGGTCACCCCCGGGAGGATGGCGATGAGCAGACTGCATGGCACGAAGGACTTCTGGATGGGAGCGCTCCGGGCGGAGGGCCCGGCGTTCGCCGCAGCCGTGGCGGAGGCGCCGCCGGAGACACCGGTGCTGTCCTGTCCCGGCTGGACCGTCGCCGACCTGACGCTGCACCTGACCTCCATCTACCGCTGGGTGCACTCGTTCGCCGGCTCCGGCGCCACCACCCCGCCGCCGGGGAGGTCCGAGCCGGTCGAGCCGGAGCCCGGCGTCGCCCCGCTCCAGCTCTGGCAGCAGGCGTACGACCAGCTGATGGCCCTCTTCGACGGCCTCGACCCGGAGGCCCCGGCGTGGAACTGGGCGCCGCAGCCGAAGAGGGCGGGCTTCTGGCCGCGGCGGATGGCGCACGAGACCGCGGTGCACCGCTGGGACGCCCAGCTCGCCATCGCGGCGGGCGAGCCGGTCGAGGCGAAGCTCGCCGCCGACGGGGTGAGCGAGATCCTGGACACCTGGCTGCCGGCCGGCCGGCGCCGCACGGCGGGCCAGTGGCGCGGGGTCGTGCAGATCTCGGCCGTCGACGCCGGTCAGGAGTGGTTCCTGCGGCTGCGCGGCGAGGGTGTGGCCCTGCTCGACACGGCCACCATCTTCGACCACGACGACCACCACGCGCGGGCGCAGGTGAGCGGCACCGCGAGCGACCTGCTGCTGGCGCTCTGGGGCCGGCTCGGCCTCGACACGCTCGACGTGGCCGGCGACCGCAGCCTGCTGGAGGGCCTCCGCGTCGGCTGAGCCCCGCCGCGCGGAGCCGGGCCCCGAGGGCTCCGCGCAGTCCCACCGCACGTCCTGAGAGAGTGGCCGCCCGGCACAGGCGGCCACTCTCTTCGCGTCCGACCCCTCAGAACTCCGGAGAGCGCTCTCTTGACACCGGCGGGACCCAACCACCACCCTGTCGTGAGAGCGCTCTCTCAGCTCTGCTCCACCACCTGCCTCACCACCTCAGACGACCTGAGAGGGGTCCGACCGAAATGGGTGTCTTTCCGCGCCGCCGCCTCGCGGCGGTGGCCCTCGTCGCCGCCGGCGCGCTGCTCGCCACCGCCGGCTGCGCCGGCGACGAACCTGCCGAGGACGGCAAGATCACGTTGACCGTCGACGTGTTCAGTCAGTTCGGCTACGAAGAGCTCTACAAGGAATACATGGCCAGCCACCCGAACGTGAAGATCGTCGAGCGTGGCACGGGCACCAACCTCGACGACTACTCGCCGAAGCTGACCCAGTGGCTCGCCGCCGGCAAGGGCGCGGGCGACGTCGTCGCCATCGAAGAGGGGTTGATGGTCGAGTACAAGGCCAACCCCGACAACTTCGTCAACCTGCTCGACCACGGCGGCGCCGAACTCCAGGGCAACTTCCTGGAGTGGAAGTGGGAGGGCGGCAAGACCAAGGACGGCAAGCTGATCGGCCTGGGCACCGACGTCGGCGGCATGGCCATGTGCTACCGCAAGGACCTCTTCGCCAAGGCCGGCCTGCCCACCGACCGCGAGGCGGTCTCGAAGCTCTGGCCGACCTGGCAGGACTACATCAAGGTCGGTGAGCAGTTCAAGGCGAAGAACACCGGCGCGGCGTTCCTGGACGCCGCGACCAACATCTTCAACACGATCGTGCTCCAGACGGCGGGCAACGCGCAGGGCTACCACTACTACGACACCAGCGACAACCTGGTGGTGGACAGCAACCCGGCGGTGCGCCAGGCCTGGGACACCACGATGGACATCGTCGACTCCGGCCTCTCCGGCAAGTACGGCTCCTGGTCCGAGGAGTGGGTGTCGGCCTTCAAGCAGGCCAAGTTCGCCACCATCGCCTGCCCGGCCTGGATGACGGGTGTCATCGAGGGCAACGCCGGCGCCGAGGCCAAGGGCAAGTGGGACATCGCCCGGGTGCCCGGCAACGGCGGCAACTGGGGCGGGTCGTGGCTCGCCGTACCGACCCAGAGCAAGCACCGCGCCGAGGCGATCGAGCTGGCGAAGTTCCTGACCAGCGCCAAGGGCCAGATCGGGGCGTTCAAGGCCAAGGGCCCGCTGCCCTCCTCGCCGCAGGCGCTGGCCGACCCGGCGATCGTCGAGGCCAAGAACGCGTACTTCTCCGACGCCCCCGTCGGGCAGATCTTCGGCGAGGGCGCCAAGACCCTGAAGCCCGTCTACATGGGACCGAAGAACCAGGCCGTACGCACGGAGGTCGAGAACGCCGTCCGGACGGTGGAGCTGGGTCAGCGCAAGCCCGACCAGGGCTGGACGGACGCGGTCAACAACGCCAAGAAGGCCGCTGCCAAGTAGCCCGAGCCGGGGATGCGGGCGGGCGGGCGCCGGGGGCGCCGGTCCCGCCCGCACCCGGGAAAGGAGTGGTCCGGGCATGACCGTCCAGCTCGACGCGCGTCCGCCGGTCGCACCGGCGCCCCGCACCGGCCGGCGCCCGCCGGCGATGCGGTTCAGCCGCCTCGACACGAAGTACTCGCCCTACCTGTTCATCGCCCCGTTCTTCGTGCTCTTCGGGGTGTTCGGGGCGTATCCGCTGATCTACACCTTCTGGGTCTCCCTGCACGACTGGGACCTGCTCGGCAGCAACCACCCGTTCGTCGGGCTGGAGAACTACAGCCGGCTGCTGGCCGACGCCGACTTCTGGCACGCGGTCGTCAACACCCTCGGCATCTTCGTCATCTCCACCATCCCGCAGCTGCTGGCCGCGCTCTGGCTGGCCAACCTGCTCAACCGGCAGCTGCGGGCCCGCACGACGTTCCGGATGGCGGTGCTGATCCCGAACATCACCTCGACCGCCGCGGTCGCGATCGTCTTCGGGGTGCTCTTCGGTCGCGAGTTCGGCATGGTCAACTGGCTGCTCGACCTGGTCGGCATCGACGCGATCGCGTGGAAGTCGAACCGGTTCGCGTCCTGGGTGGCCATCTCCACCATGGTCGACTGGCGGTGGACCGGCTACAACGCACTGATCTTCCTGGCGGCGATGCAGGCCATCCCACGCGACCTGTACGAGTCGGCCGCGATCGACGGGGCCGGCCGGGCGCGGCAGTTCTGGTCGATCACCGTGCCGCTGCTCAAGCCGACGATCATCTTCACCGTCATCATCTCCACCATCGGCGGGCTCCAGCTCTTCACCGAGCCCCGGCTGTTCCACTCCGGGACCAACCCGATCCGGGGCGGGACGCTACGGGAGTCGCAGACCGTGACCATGTACATGTTCGAGAACGCCTTCGCGCCCCACTACAACTTCGGGTACGGCTCGGCGGTGGCGTGGCTGCTCTTCGCGCTGATCGCGGTCGTCGCGGCGATCAACGTGCTGCTCCTGCGCCGGCTCGGCGGCGCGAAGCCCCCGAAGGGGGACGCGAAGTCCAAGGAGGGAGCGCGATGACCCGACTCTGGGCCGCCAGCCGGCTCACCTACGCCGCGCTGATCGCCGCCGGGGTCCTGTCGATCTTCCCGATCTACTGGATGTTCGTGGTGGCGAGCCGCTCCAACGACGCCATGGGCCAGCTGCCGCCCCCGGTCACCCCCGGCGGCAACTTCGGCGCGAACGTGTCCCGGCTGCTCAACAACACCGACGCGTACTTCGTCGCCGGCCTGGTCAACTCGGCGATCGTGGCGACCACGGTCACGGTCTCGGTGGTCTTCTTCTCCACCCTGGCCGGGTTCGCCTTCGCCAAGCTGCGGTTCCGGGGGCGCAACGCGCTGCTCATGGTGATCATCGCGACGATGATGGTGCCCACTCAGCTCGGCGTCATCCCGCTCTACCTGCTGATGACGAAGCTGAACTGGAACGACCGGCTGCCGGCCGTGATCGTGCCGGCGCTGGTCACCGGCTTCGGGGTGTTCATGATGCGGCAGTACGCCGGCCAGGCGGTCAGCAACGAGCTGATCGAGGCGGCCCGGGTGGACGGCTGCAACACGGCGCGGATCTACTGGAACGTGGTGCTGCCGGCGCTGCGCCCGGCCGCCGCCGTACTCGGGCTGCTCACGTTCATGACGACCTGGAACGACTTCCTCTGGCCGTACGCTGTCCTCAACGACCCGGAGAACCCGACCGTGCAGCTGGCCCTGCGCACCCTGTCCGACGGGTACTACACGGACATGTCGCAGGTGTTCACGGGGACAGCCATCGCCACCCTCCCGTTGTTGCTGGTCTTCGTCCTGTTCGGCCGCCAGATCATCGGCGGCATCATGGAAGGTGCGGTCAAGGCGTGAGCACTCTGCGATTCCCCGACAACTTCGTCTGGGGGGCGGCCACCGCCGCGTACCAGATCGAGGGCGCGGCCACCGACGACGGCCGCGGCCCGTCGATCTGGGACACCTTCAGCCGTACGCCGGGCAAGGTCCACCACGGGCACACCGGCGACGTGGCCTGCGACCACTACCACCGGTACGCCGACGACGTGGCGCTGATGGCGGAGCTGGGGCTGCGGGCGTACCGCTTCTCGGTGGCCTGGCCCCGGATCCAGCCGGACGGCACCGGCCCGGTCAACCCACGCGGCCTGGACTTCTACGACCGGCTGACCGACGCGCTGCTGGCCCGGGGCATCGACCCCATCGTCACGCTCTACCACTGGGACCTGCCGCAGGCCCTCCAGGACCGGGGCGGCTGGACCAACCGGGAGACCGCCGAGCACTTCGCCACGTACGCCACGGCGGTGCACACCCGCCTCGGCGACCGGATCCCCACCTGGACCACGCTCAACGAGCCGTGGTGCTCGTCCTACCTCGGCTACGGCAACGGGGTGCACGCCCCCGGCGAGCAGGACGCGGGGGCGGCCTTCGCCGCCGTACACCATCTGCTGCTCGGGCACGGCCTGGCGGCCCGCGCGCTGCGCGCCGCCGGCGCCAAGACCGTCGGGATCACGGTCAACCCGGCCGACGTGCGCGCGGCCGACGCGGACAGCGCCGCGGACGCAGCGGCGGTCCGCCTGGTCGACGGCCTGCACAACCGGATCTTCCTCGATCCCCTGCTGCGCGCCGCGTACCCCGACGACGTGCTGGAACACGTGGCCCGCATCGTCGAGCCGACGTTCATCCGCGACGGCGACGAGAAGCTGATCGCCGCCCCGATCGACCTGCTCGGCGTCAACTACTACGCCCCCACCTACGTCGCCGGCCGGCCGGACGGCGCGGGCGGCAGCGCCTACCCGGGCACCGAGGGCGCGGTGGAGTTCCTACCGCCGGCCGGGCCGCTCACCGACATGGGCTGGATGATCGAACCAGCCGGGCTGACCCGACTGCTGGAACGGATCGCCACCGACTACCCCGGCGTGCCGCTGATGGTCACCGAGAACGGCGCGGCGTTCCCCGACAAGGCCAGCGCGGACGACACCGGCGGCGCCGGGCAGGTGCTGGACGCGGACCGGATCGCCTACCTCGACGGGCACCTGCGCGCCGTGCACGAAGCGATCTCCCGGGGAGTGGACCTGCGGGGCTATCTCGTATGGTCGTTGTTGGACAACTTCGAGTGGGCAGAGGGCTACCGTCGACGATTCGGGATCATCCACGTCGACTACCTGACGCAACGACGCACACCGAAGTCCAGCGCCCGGTGGTACCAGGAGGTGATCTCCCGGAACGGGCTGTGACGAGGCGGTGGTAACGGGGATGACGACGGCGCAGCGGCCGACGCTGGAGGCGGTGGCCCGACGGGCGGGGGTCTCGCGGGCGACCGTGTCCCGGGTGGTGAACGGCTCCATGACGGTCGCCGAGCCGATCCGGGAGGCGGTCCGCCGGGCGGTGGCCGAGCTGGGGTACGTGCCGAACCTGGCCGCCCGCAGCCTGGTCACCCAGCGGACCGACTCGATCGCCCTGGTGCTGCCGGAGGCCGCCACCCGGGTCTTCTCCGACGACCAGGTCTTCCCCGGCATCATCCGGGGCGCGGCGCAGGAGCTGGAGGCGGCCGACAAGCAGCTCGTGCTGATGCTGGCCGGCTCCCCCGCCGGGCACGACCGGGTCGAGCGCTACACGACCGGCCGGCACGTCGACGGGGTGCTCTTCGCCTCGCTGCACGGCGAGGACCCGTTGCCCGGCCGGCTCGCCCGGCTGGGCATCCCCGTCGTGTGCAGCGGCCGGCCGCTCGACGGCGCGGACGTGCCCTACGTCGACGTCGACCACGTCGGCGGGGTGGCCACGGCGGTGCGGCACCTGCTGGACGGCGGGCGCCGCCGCATCGCCACCATCGCCGGCCCGCAGGACATGGTGGCCGGCATCGAACGGCTCGCGGGCTACCGGAACACCGTCGCCGAGGCCGGGCTGCCGCAACTGGTGGCGACCGGCGACTTCACCCGCGAGTCGGGGGCGACGGCGATGCGGCAGCTCCTCGCCGAGCACCCCGACCTGGACGCGGTCTTCGCCGCCTCCGACCTGATGGCGCACGCCGCCCTGCGGACGCTGCGCGAGGCGGGGCGGCGGGTGCCCGACGACGTGGCGGTGATCGGCTTCGACGACATCGAGACGGCCGCGTACACCGAGCCGCCGCTGACCACCGTCCGCCAGCCGATCGTGCAGCTGGGCCGGCAGATGACCCGGCTGCTGCTGCGGCTGGCCGCCGGCGAGGCCATCGAATCCGTGGTGCTCCCCACCGAACTGATCGTCCGCGAGTCCGCCTGACCGGCCGGCGGATAACCGGTCGAGCCGCGCGGGGGTCCGGCGGTAGCGTCGCCGCCGTGACCCCACCGACCCGGCTGATCCGCGCCGCCCACCCCGACGACGCGCCCGCCGTGGTGGCGCTGCGCGCGCTGGTCCACCCCTACCTGGTACGTGGCGTCGAGTCGACCCGGCGCATGATCGCCCAGCCCCCGCCCGACGAGGACTGGGCCGCGTACGTCGTCGAGGTGGACGGCACGGTGGTCGGCTGGGTGTCGGCGTACCGCAACGCCCAGACCTCGCAGGCGGACGTCGGGGAGGTCGCCACCCTGCACGTGCACCCGGAGCACCGGGGTCGGGGCGCCGGCACCGCGCTGCTGACCGCCGCGCTGGGGCACCTGCGGGACATCGGGGCGCGTACGGTGCGCACCTGGGCGCTGCCGGAGTCGCTGCCGTTCGCCCGCCGGCACGGCTTCACGCCGAGCCGGGAGCTGCGCTACTCGGCGCTGGACCTGCGGCCGGCCCCGCCGATGCCGCAACCGCCGCCGGGCGTACGCCTGCTCCCGCTGACCGACCTCGACCCGCGCCGGGTCCACCGGGCCGAGGTGGCGACGGCGGCGGACGAACCCGGCGACGTTCCCGCCGACTCGATCAGCTACGAGAACTGGTACTCCGAGGTCTGGGACAACCTGGGCCTGGACCGCGCGGCCAGCACCGTGGCCGAGGTCGGCGACGAGATCGTGGCGTTCAGCCTCGTCAAGCGCGACGGCGACCGGATGTGGTCGGACTACACCGGCACGCTCCCGACGCACCGGGGGCGCGGGCTGGCCCGCCTGGTCAAGACGGCGGCGCTGCACCGCGCCGCCGCCGGCGGGGTACGCGTCGCCTACACCTCGAACGACGAGGCGAACGCGCCGATGCTGGCGGTCAACGTCGGGCTCGGCTACCGCCCGGTCGGTTCGAGCTGGTCGTGCCTGCACGAGCTCGCCTGACCGTCTCAGCCCTCCGTGACGGACTGACCGAGCGAGCGGCGGGCCAGCAGGGTCGCCCCGGCGACGGCGGCCGGCATGACGATCACCGCGCCGAGCGGGATCAGGAAGCAGACGAAGACCGCCACCCCGAAGCCGAGCGTGGTCGGCCGGTTCGCCTTGAGGTGTGCCCGCCGGTCCGGCAGCCGCATCCCGCGCCGGTAGAAGGGGGCCCCGACCAGCTCGACGGCGAGCAGCCAGCCGCCGACCGCCGCCCCGATCACCGGCACCACGGTCTGGCCGACCACCGGAATGAAGCCGGCGGCGAAGAGCGGGATGCCGAAGAGGATCGACAGGCCCACCAGCCGCAGCGAGTCGGCGATGCTGCGCCGCAGCGACGGCCAGAACGGCACGTCGACCGCGTTGGGGGTGCCGCCGAGGCGCTCCTCGACCCGCTCGGAGATCCTCTCGTAGAACGGGTCGCCGATGACGAGGGTGACGGCCGTGAAGCTGACCACCGCGAGCAGGCCGCCGAGGCCGAGGAAGGCCAGCCCGGCGATCACGCGGACGAGGCTGCGCGAGGTGGTCGACCAGTCGTCGGCGAACGGGGTGACCAGTGCGGCCAGATCCTCGACGAAGTACGCCAGGGTGGCGAACGCGGTCACGAAGAGCGCGCCCGAGATCAACGCCGGGATGACGCCGAGCAGCATCAGCCCGGGGCTGCGGACGTAGAGGCCGAGGCCGCGCAGGAGCAGGCCCACGCCGGCGAAGAACCGGCTGGCGGCGCCGGCCACGGGCGCGGCGATGCGGGGTGCGTTCACGACCGCAGAGCCTACGGTCTGTTCAGGACCCATGCCTGGTCGCACCGGGCTGCGGGCGACGACCGGCGGTGTTGCCACTCACCCGCTGCACGACCAACCGCTCTTGGACACGCCTCAACGGGCGCGGCTGACCGACACCCGAGGCGGACGACCGCCGGGCCGCGGCGGCGGGCAGGATGGACGGGTGCGGGCGGCCCGGTTGATCTCGTTGGTCCTGCTGCTCCAGGCGCGGGAGACGATGACCGCGGCGGAGCTGGCGCGGGAGCTGGAGGTCTCCGAGCGGACGGTCTACCGGGACGTGCTGGCGCTCTCCGCCGCCGGGGTGCCGGTCTACGCCGACCGGGGCCGCGCCGGTGGCTACCGGCTGCTCGGCGGCTACCGGACCCGGCTGACCGGGCTGACCCGGGACGAGGCGGAGGCGCTCTTCCTGGCCGGGCTGCCCGGGCCGGCGGGCGACATGGGGCTCGCCGACGCGGTGGCCTCGGCCGAGCTGAAGGTGCTCGCCGCGCTCCCGCCGAGCCTGCGCGACGCGCCGGTGCGCACCGGACAGCGCTTCCACCTGGACGTGCCGGGCTGGTTCCGGGAGTCCGGTCCTCCGCCGTGGCTGACCGAGCTGGCCGGCGCGGTGTGGCGGGACCGGATCGTCGAACTGCGCTACCGGCGCGGCGACCGCGAGGTCGAGCGGGAGGCGCACCCGTACGGGCTGGTGCTCAAGAACGGGGTCTGGTATCTCGTCGGCCGGGTCGGCGGCGCGTACCGCACGTACCGGGTGGACCGGGTCACCCACGTCGGGGTCCAGACCGCGACCTTCGACCGGGACGCCGGCTTCGACCTGGCCGGATACTGGCGGGAGCAGGCCGAGGAGTTCCTGCGCGGCATGCTCCGGGCCGAGGTCACGGTGCGGCTGAGCCCCGTCGGCCTGCGCCGGCTCCGCTTCGTCGCCGACGGCCCCTTCGCGTACGACGAGGCGCTCGCCGCGGCCGGCGAACCCGACGGGCAGGGGTGGGTGGTGACCCGCCTGCCCGTCGAGTCCGTCGACGTCGCGTACGCCCAGTTGCTGTCCCTGGGGCCGGAGGTGGAGGTGCTCGGCCCGCCCGAACTGCGGGAGCTGATGGTCGACGCCGCCAGGCGGTCCGCCGCCGTCTACCGGGTCGCGCCCGGTCAGCGGTAGCCGGTCACGTCGGCCGGTCTGCCCGTCTCCACCACCTCGGTGATGTAGCGGAACCCGTCCGGCCGGCTGCCGTCGACGTCGGTGAACCCGTACACCTGGGCCAGTTCGCCGGCCGAGACGGATGCCTGGTTCCAGCGGGCCCGGTCCTCGTCGGCGGCGAGCGCGGCGACCGCGCGCCCGACGAACGCCGGGGTCTCCGAGATGAGGAAGTGCGGATCCTTGGCGGCGCCGTCCCGCCAGGTCTCCTCGGTGACCCCGAAGTGCTCCAGCATCGCCTCGGACCGGATCCAGCCCGGTGTCAGCGCCACGGCGGTGCCGCCGTGCGGCTTCAGCTCGTGCCCCCAGACGTACGCGAGCCGGTTGACCGACGTCTTCGCCAGGTCGTAGAAGACCGACAGCCGGTAGTGGGTGTCGTTGTACGCCTTCGTGCCGTCGCCGACCTCGACGACCAGCCCGCCGGGGTGGCGGATCATCAGCGGCAGCGCGAAGTGGGCGGTGACGATGTGCGTGTCGATCGCCAGGCGCAGGCTGCGGAAGCCGGCTTCCAGCGGCTGTTCCCAGACCGGCTTCTCCCAGGTGGTCAGGGGGTCGCCGCCCCAGATGTCGTTGACCAGCACGTCGAGGCGGCCCTGCTCGGCGTCGATCCGGGCGACGAGGTCGCGGACCTGCTCGGGGACGAGGTGGTCGACCCGTACCGCGATGCCGGTGCCGCCGGCGGCGGTGACCAGCTCGGCGGTCTCCTCGATGGTCTCCGGGCGGTCCATCTCGGAGCGGCCCGCCCTGCTGCTGCGGCCGGTGGCGTAGACCGTGGCGCCGGCGGCGCCGAGCTGGACCGCGAACTGCCGGCCGGCGCCCCGTGTCGCCCCGGCGACGAGCGCGATCTTTCCTGTCAGCGGTTTCGTCATGCGGCGAGCCTGTCAGCGATACCTGACAACCGAAGTCCGGTTTCGCGAAGCCGTGTCGTCCGTCATGCTCGCCGGCATGCACCTGCTGCTCTCCGGGATCGTCGGCTCGGTCGCGTACGGGCTGGCCGGGCCGGGCTCCGACGTCGACCGGATCGGCGTCTTCGCCGCGCCCACCGTCGCCTTCCACGGGCTGCGCCCGCCCCGCGAGTCGGTGGTGACCACCGATCCCGACATCACCCTGCACGAGGCCGCGAAGTGGTGCCGCCTGGCGCTGAGCGGCAACCCGACCGCCACCGAACTGGCCTGGTTGCCGCAGGACTGCTACGAGACCCGGACGGAGTTCGGCGACCGGCTGGTCGCCATCCGCTCGGCGTTCCTCAGCGCGCCCCGCGTCCGCGACGCCTACCTGGGCTACGCCGGCCAGCAGTTCCGCAAGTTGGAGTCCCGGGGCGACGGCACGTTCTCGGCCGACACCCGGCGGCGCACCGCCAAGCACGCCCGGCACCTGGCGCGGCTGGTGCACCAGGGCCGGCTGCTCTACGCCACCGGCGTGCTGGAGATCCGGCTCGCCGACCCGGAGTGGTTCCGCGGCTTCGGCGAGCGGGTGGCGGGCGGCGCGTTGGACGAGGCCCGGGCCCTGGTCGCCGAGGCGGAGCGCGACTTCGACCGGATCCGCACCCCGCTGCCGGACCGCCCGGACGAGGCGACCGTGGAACGCTGGCTGCTCGACGTGCGCGCCGCCCACCTGCCGCCGGGGCGGGCCCGCCGCGCCGCCGACTGACCCCGCGCGGGGTCAGTCCGCCAGGCGTACGCGGACCCGGCGGTTGGCCCGTCCCTTGCTCTCCACCTTGACCACCTGCACCTTGCCGATCTGCGCGGTGGAGGCGACGTGCGTGCCGCCGTCGGCCTGGACGTCCAGTCCGACGATGTCGACGATCCGCACCTCCTGCTCGTCGGGCGGGATGAGGTTCGACTGGGTACGGATGATGTCGGGCAGCGCGAGCGCCTCCGCCCGGGGCAGCACCCGCACGGCCACCGCCCGGTCGGCGGCCACCTCGGCGTTGACCAGCTCCTCGATGCGGCTCTTGAAGTCGGCCGGCACCTCGGGCAGGTTGAAGTCCATCCTGGCCTCGCCCGGTTCCATGTTGCCGCCGGTGACGAGCGCGCCGAAGTCGCGGAACACCACGCCGCAGAGCACGTGCAGCCCGGAGTGGGTCCGCATCAGCCGGGTGCGCCGGTCGTCCTCGACCGCCCCGGTCACCGCCGTCCCGGCCGGCGGCAGCGGGTCGCCCTCGGCCGGGATCAGCCACAGGTCGTCGCCCTTACGGGTGCCGACGATCCTCGTCTGCACCCCCTGCCAGAGCAGTACGCCGTGGTCCGGCGGCTGCCCGCCGCCGCCCGGATAGAACGCCGACCGGTCCAGCACGACGCCCTGCTCGGGATCGGCGTGCAGCACCGTGCACTCCCACTCCCGCAGTGTCGGATCGGCCAGGTCCAGCCGGTGCGTACGACCGTGGTGTGTGACGCCCATGACAGGGCACGTTACTCGTTGAGGAAGGCGGATATCCGGCTTCGCAGGTCGGCGCGTTCCGTCCAGAGGACGCCGGGCCGGTCGTACACGTGCAGGGTGGCCCGGGGCAGCGCGGCGGCGAGCTGCTCGGCGACCTCGACCGGGTGCAGGTCGTCGCCGGCGCAGCCGATGACGAGGGCCGGCGCGGTGACCGCGGCCAACGCACCGGCGTCGCGCAGAGGCGCCTGCTCGGGCAGGCTCGCCAGCCCCGGGGCGAGCCCGTCGCGCAGGAGCTGGTCGAGGCGCTGACGCAGGTAGGCCCAGCCGGCCGGGGTGTTGCGTACGGCGGGCGGCAGCTCGGCCTGGACCACGTCGGCCACGGCCGCGGCGTCGCCGCTCTCCACGGCCTCGAACAGGGCGGTCAGCCGGGCCCGGGCGACCTCGCCGCGCGGCCGGTCCAGCGCCGCTGGCAGGAAGAGGACCAGCCGCTCGAAGCGTTCGGGGCTCTCGGCGAGCAGCCGGCAGAGGGCGCCCGCGCCGAGGCTGGCGCCGAACGCCCGGGTGGCACCCCCGAGGTCGGCGATGGAGCGCAGGTCACGGGCCAGGTCCAGGTAGCTCCACGGACCGGGCGGCGCGTCGGAGCGGCCGTGCCCCCGGAACTGGAAGAACAGCTTGCGGCCCGTCACCCCGCTGCCGAACGGCCGGGTGGTGGCGATGCCGTTGCCCAGGCCGTGGGCGAACACCGTGACCGGGTCACCCGCTCCGGTGAGGAGCTGTTCCAGGCGTACGCCGTGCGGCGTGGCGATCAGCTCGGTCTCCGGCTCCGGCAGGGCCGGCCTGCCGGTGCGCGGGCCGCCCGGGCCGGGTCCCCAGGTGCGGGGCCCGCCGTCCGGCGGCGGCGGCCAGCGGAAACCTCTCACCAGAACCCTTTGCCGTCGCTCAGGTCGCGCAGCCCCACCCGGACGTCGAGCAGGTAGATCAGGCCGGCGGCGATGCCGACGAGTCCGAAGAGGCTGATCGGGCCGAAGCCGAGCAGAGTCAACACCAGGCAGACGGCGAGGATCGCGATCCAGCCGCCCTTGGGCAGAGTGCCGATGGCGGCGAAGGCGTCGGAGCGCTGGGTGATGGCGTGCACCAGGGCGATGCCCTGCACGATCAACGCGAAGACGAGCAGGATCAGCTCGATCACGTAGCGAACATCGAAGGCGAAGAGCGGCGCGGCGTAGGCCATGTCGGCAAGCTTATGCCGGTGAGCCCGGATACGTCCGACAGGACGCATCCGGGCTCACCGGGCGGGACGAACTACTCGGCGGCCGGGCGGGTCCGCTTGGCGGCCCGGGGCAGCTTCGCCGACGGGGTGGCGGCCGGCTTGGCGGCGGCCTTGGTGGCCCGGGTCGTCGCCTTCTTCGCGGCGGCCGGCTTGGCCTCCAGCACCTCGGCCACGTCGGCCGGGGTCGGCACCTCGGCGGGCGTGGTCGACGCCTCGGCGGGCGCGGCCGGGGTCGACGCCTCGGCGGGCGCGGCCGGGGTCGACGCCTCGGCGGTCACAGCCGGGGTCGCCACCTCGGCGGCGGGCCGGACGGCAGCCGGCTTCGCACCGGTCTCGACCGGCTCGGTGTCGGCCTCGGTCGCCTCGATGTCGGCGTTCACGGTCTCGGCGGCCTCCAGCACGCCGGCCCCGACGACCCGCTCACCACGGGCGATCAGCGCGACGTACGCGGCCTGCGCCCGCTCCTGCGCGGCCTGGGCCCCGGCGACCACCACGGCGGCGTTACGGGTGGCCAGCGCACGGAGCCGGTCCAGGTCGGCCACCTCGCGCAGCTTGTCGAGGTCGGCCACCTCGCGCAGCTTGTTCAGGTCGGCGGCCTCACGCAGGCGCTTCAGGTCCAGCTCGGTCGGGACGGCCTTCTCGCGCAGGCCCTCCGCGGTCAGGTTCGCCGTACGCAGGGTGTCGTTGGCCTTCTGCCGTAGCTCGACGCCGGTGACGACGGCCTTGCCACCCAGGTCGGCGACGACCTTGGTGCCCAGGTCGGTCACAACGGCGGGGAGCTTGCGCAGCTGCTGGAGGGCCAGCTCGCCGGCGCCGGCGGCGGCGTAGATCGGGGCCGGGATGCGACTGGTCTTCGGCTGGGTCATCACTTCTCCTCTTCGGCCGCGTCGGCGGCCTTCCGGACCGCGCTGCGGGCGGCCTTCTTCTCGGGGGTGTCGGTCGGAGCGGGGGCGGGGCCGGCCTCGGTGACGGCGACCGACTCCAGAACGGCCTCGGTCGGGGTGCCCTCCGCCGTGGTGGGACCCGTGGCAGCGAGGTTGGCCAGGTCGGGCGCCGCCTCGACGGGATCCGGCGTGCCCGCGCCGGGGGCGGTCTCGGGTCCGGTGGCGGGCGTCGCGCCGGTGGCCGCCGCGGTCGCCTCGGCCAGCCGCGCGTTCTCCCGGCGGAACGTCTCGTAGATCTGGGTCAGCGACTGCTTCTGCGCCATCGTCAGGTCGGGGTCGACCGAGATGGCCGCGAGCACGCCCTGGCCCTCCTTGTCGTCGAGCAGCCCGGCCCGCAGGTACATCGCCGGGGTGGAGACCCGCAGCGCGCTGGCGAGCTGCTGGAGCACCTCCGCGCTCGGCTTGCGCAGGCCGCGCTCGATCTGGCTGAGGTACGGGTTGCTGACCCCCGCCTGCTCGGCGAGCTGCCGGAGCGAGATCTTCGCGTTGCGGCGCAGATCGCGGATGAACCCGCCGACGTCGGGAAGGTCCTTACCAGTGGCCATGGCTCGACGCTAACGCGCCCTGCTAGCTCCTGCAAGCAAAACGCTAACCAGAGTTAGCGACGTCTCACTTCGCGGTTGCGCCCCGGTCTCCCCGGTGCGTACCTTGCCGCAGTGACCAAGATCGAGGTGAACGGCGCCCTGCTCGCGTACGACGACACCGGCAGCGGCACGCCCGTCGTCCTGCTGCACGCCGGCATCGCCGACCGCCGGATGTGGCGGGAGCAGGTCGGCCCGCTGGCCGCGCGCCACCGGGTGATCGCCCTCGACCTGCGCGGGTACGGGGACTCCGAGCTGCCGCCGACCCCGTTCGCCCACCACGACGACGTGGCCGGGCTGCTCGACGCGCTCGACCTCCCCCGGGCCGCCCTGGTGGGCTGCTCGTTCGGCGGCGCCGTCGCGATCGACACCGCGCTGGCCCACCCGGAGCGGGTCAGCGCGCTCGCCCTCCTCGGCACCGCCGCCTCGGGCCACGAGTGGTCGGAGGCGGCGAACGACCTCTGGGAGAGCCTGGTGGGCGAGGTCGACCCGGAGGACTTCGCCGCGAGCGCCGCCGGCGAGGTGCGGTTCTGGGTGGTCGGCCCGGGCCGCGAGCCCGCCGACGTCGACCCGGCACTGCTCGCCTTCGCCCACGAGATGGACCAGCGGGCGCTCGCCGCCGAGCTGGCGCTCAGCGCGGTCGACGTCGCCGAACTCGACCCGCCCGCGATCGGCCGCCTCGGCGAGCTGCGGATGCCCGTCCTGGTCGGCGCCGGCGCGGCGGACGTGCCCGACATCAGCCGCCTCGCCGACCGGATCGCCGCCGAGGCGCCGAACGCCGTCCGCCTGCCCGACGTGCCGAACGCCGGTCACCTGCTGCCACTGGAGCGACCCGCCCCGGTCAACGCCGCCCTGCTCGACTTCCTGCCCTGACACTCGCCCCCTCGTTTCCCGCCCTGACACTCGCCCCCTCGTCGACGACGGTGCGGGGTTTCGGGGCGGAGGCCCGATCACGGTGAGTTTCGGAAGTGGCGGGGCGTGTGGATCTGATGGACCAGTGCCGCAGGGACCACTGATACCTCTCGGGTATAAAAATGCCTATGTGGTATCGCGGCCGGCGCACGTCCGCCACGGCGTCCGCCGGCAGGCCCGCCCGCGCGACGAGCGGACCACACCCAAGCACGGCGTCCTGCCGCGTCGCGGAGAAGGCCGGTTCTGTCGTCGAGGTTGGCGCAGCCGGGATGTCCGCTGGCGCGCGCCTCTTGAAATTCTGGCGCTGAGCCCTCGCCGCTACCCATCGAGCGAGGCGAACCGCTCGGCGCCGATCAGCTGGCCAGCTTCTCGAAGAGCTCGTTCGGCGTGTCGTAGTACCTCGTCGTCCGGCCCAGGTGCGTCATGCCGAGCCGCCGGCAGACGGCCTGGGAGGCACGGTTGTCCGGATCCGTGACCGCGACGACCCTCGGCAGGCCCCGGCTGAACGCGTCGTCCAGGACCGCCGCCGCTGCTTCGGTGGCGTAGCCGCGCCCCCAGGCGTCCGGATGCAGGTGCCAGCCGATCTCGACATCGGTCGGCCCGCCAACCGGTTCCCCGGCCGACAGGGGAATCGGCTTGAGCAGGAGGTTTCCCACCAGCCGGCCGTCCGTCGCTGTGGTGATGGCCCAGATCCCGTGAATCGGATCGTCGATGGCGCGTCGGCGCGCGATCGAGGCGAGGGCTTCCTCGCGGTTGTTCATGGTCGTGGGCTGCGCGCCCAGGAATCGCACGACCTCCCAACGCGACTCGAGATCCAGGAGGAAGTCGGCGTCCTCGTCGCGCCAGGGGCGCAGCAGGAGGCGGTCGCTCGCGAGGGTGCGCATGCCACCGAATCTTGCCAGCGCCGGGCGACGCGCCTCCGCAGCAGCGGGTGGAGGGGATAAATGGTTTGCACAGGCGCCGGGCTGAGAGCTTGACTGCCCGCCATGCCTTCTGCACCCTCACCGACGTCATCCCGGCCATGGGATACGAGTGACGGCTCCGGCTCGGGCTACCAGAGGGGGCGGACGGCGCCGACCGGCAGCCCGCCGCCGAAGAGCGGCAGTTCGGCGTACTCGGTCAGCACCGGGGCGTCCAGCCCGAGCCGGCGCAGGGCGGAGACCAGCACCGGCATCCGGGCGCGGCCCGCACCGTCGTCGATCTTGAGGGCGACCGCCCCGACGCCGGGCACCGCGGCGGCGATGACCCCCTCGGCGCCCACCTTGGCGAGCAGCCCGGGAACCCCGCGCATGAGCCGGCTGTCCTCGGCCCGCGTGCCGCCGACCAGGTCGGGGTGCGCGCGCATCGCGTCGGCCACCGTCCGCGGCACGGTGCCGGGCTCCGCCGAGACGAGCCGGAGGTACGCGCCGGCCAGGCCGGTCAGCGAGACGGCGAGCACCGGGGCGCCGCAGCCGTCCACCCCGACCGCCGCGGCCCGCTCGCCGGTGAACTCCTCCACCGCGTCCCGCAGCGCCTGCTGCAACGGGTGCTCCGGGCGCCAGTAGCCGTCGAGCGGCCAGCCGGCGGCCAGGCAGGTCAGCAGCATCCCGCTGTGCTTGCCGGAGCAGTTCATCTGCGTACGGGTGGGGCCGCCGCCGGCCCGCAGCACGGCCGTCCGCGCCTCGTCGCCGACGGGCAGGTCCGGCGGGCAGTGCAGGGCCGACTCGTCCAGCCCTGCGCGGGCGAGCAGCGCGCCGACCCGGATCAGGTGGAACTCCTCCCCGGCGTGGCTGGCCGAGACCAGCGCGACGTCGGCGGAATCGGCCAGCGTCAGCCCGGCGCGGAGCATCCCGACCGCCTGCATCGGCTTGTTCGACGAGCGCGGGAAGACCGGGGAGTTCACGTCCCCGGCACCGGTCACCGTCTGCCCCGAGGCGTCGAGCACCACCACCGAGCCCCGGTGCACGCCCTCCACGAACCCCGACCGGACCACCTCGGCGAGCGGCGCGCCGCCCTCGTACGTCTTTCCCACAGGGTGGACGGTACCGGCACCGTGGACCGCGCCCGGCACGCGGGTGAGCAGGCCGTCGAGCAGCCGGTGTACAGCAGCGCCGGCCCGGGTCGCCGCTTACCGGCCGGCGTTGGGCACGCCGAGCAGACCGCGCGCCTCGGCGGTGGTCAACGGCGGCCGCTGGGCGAGCTGGGCGAAGCCGACCGCCCTGGCGACGAGCTGCATGTTGGACTCCACCGGGCGGCCCTTGGCGTAGGTCACCGTGTCCTCCATGCCGACCCGTAGGTGCCCGCCGGCCGAGAGCGAGGCCAGCATGACCGGGATGGTGCTGCGGCCGATGCCGGTGGCCGAGAAGGTGGTGCCCTCGGGCAGGTCGCGCAGCGCCTGGTGGGCGGCGACCAGCGTGGCCGTGGTGCCCGGCATGCCGCCCGGCACGCCCATCACGAAATCGACGTGCACGTGCCCGCCGGCCGGCAGGCCGTACTTGCCGAGCAGCCGTTGCAGGGCGGTGAGGTGGCCGAGGTCGAAGATCTCGTACTCGGGCACGATGCCCCGCTCCTGCATCCGGGTGTGCAGGTCGACGATGAACTCCCAGCGGTTGAGGAAGACGTCGTCGCCGAAGTTGAGCGTGCCCATCGTGCAGGAGGCCATGTCCGGCCCGGCGTCGAGCACCGCGAGCCGGTCGGCCTCCGGGTCGGTCACCGCGCCGCCGGAGGAGAGCTGCACGATCAGGTCGGTGCTCTCCCGCAGCGCCGCCACGGTCTCCCGCAGCCGCCCCTGGTCGAGGGTCGGCTTCGCCTCGTCGTCGCGGATGTGGACGTGGATCACGGCGGCGCCGAGCGCCTCGCACTCCTTGGCGGTGAGCAGCAGCTCGTCGAGAGTCACCGGCAGCGCCGGCACCTCGGCCTTGGCCGACTCCGCGCCGGTGGGGGCAACCGTGATCAACGTCCCTGTCGTCATGCCCGGATCCTAGACCGAGGCCGGCGAGCCAGTCGACCGGAACTTTTCCGGCCTCAACGCGTCCGAGCAGAGAATCTTTCGCCGATGGGCGGTCAGACCGGATCGATCGCGGCGGCGGTCTCGCCGATGAGCAGGCGGGCGTCGTCGGCCACGTTGCGCTTGACCACGGCCAGGGCGACCTGGCCCAGCTCGTGGTGGTGCACGGCCGTGCCGACGAAACCGACCGCCCGACCGTCGAGGGTCACCGGCGTGCCGGCGACCGGCGGCTGGTCGGTGGTCACGCCGTCCAGGTGCAGCAGTACGAGCCGACGCGGCGGCCGGCCCATGTTGTGCACCCGGGCCACGGTCTCCTGGCCCCGGTAGCAGCCCTTGTCCAGGTGCACGGCCGGGGCGACGAGGTCCACCTCGGCCGGGATCGTCCGATGGTCGGTGTCCACCCCGACCCGGGCCCGCCGGGCGGCCACCCGCACCGCCTCGTACGCCCACAGCCCGGCAACCGGCACCCCGTCGCCCCGCAGCTGGGTGACCACCTGCTCCATCGCGGCCCGGGGCACCAGCAGGTCGACGCCGAGCGGGCCCCGGCGCGCCCAGCCGCCCACGGGCAACGGGCGCACGTCGTACAGCGCGGTGGGCCGCGGCGGCAGCTCGCCGGCGCGGAACTTCGGACCCGGCACCGCGACCACGTCGGGCGCCGCCAGCCCGGTCACGCCGAGCGTCTCCACCGCGGCCGGCGCCTCGGGCCCGACCAGCGACAGCAGCGCGTGCTCGGCGGTCACGTCGCGCGGCTCGACCTTGCTGAAGAACCGCATCCGCTCCAGGTACGACAGCAGGCCCGCGGTGGCGCCCGGCTCGGTGTCGAGCCAGGTGGTGACGCCGTCCTCGGCGACCATGGCGTGCTGCTCGACGTGCCCGTGCGGGGAGAGCACCAGCAGCTCCGTGCCCTGGCCGGCGCCGAGCTGCGCCAGGTGCTGGCTGGTGAGGGTGTGCAGCCAGCCGATCCGCTCCTCGCCCGGCACCGCGACGACGCCCCGGTGCGACCGGTCGACCAGGCCGACCGCCGTGTCGAGGGTGCGCTGCTCGCGCATCGGGTCGCCGTAGTGTGCCGCCACCCCCCGCACGCCGGCCGCCGCGTGCGCCGGCTCGGGCTGGTCCCGGCTGGCCTCGTCGATGCTCTCGACGCTCACCGCACCCGCGATGTCGATCATTTCCGGTCCCCGTTCTCGCAGCGGACGCAGACGCCGAAGAACGAGACATGGCCGATGTCGACCCGGAACCCGCGCCGGCTCGCCAACTCGTCGGCCAGCGGACGCAGCAGCTCCGGATCGATCTCGTCGATCGCCCCGCACTCCCGGCAGACGAGGTGGACGTGCTGGTCCTCGCCGGCCGCGTGGTAGGTCGGCGAGCCGTGCGAGAGGTGGGTGTGGGTGACCAGGCCGAGCCGTTCCAGCAGCTCCAGCGTGCGGTAGATGGTGGTGATGTTGACCCCTGCGGCGACCTCCCGGACGGCTGTGTGCACCTGCTCCGGGGTGGCGTGCCCCAGCTCCAGCACGGCCTGGAGGATCAACTGCCGTTGCGCCGTCAGCCGGAGCCCACGGGCCCGGAGCATTTCCGCGAGGGAGGATTCGGACACCGTCCGATCATAGTTCGCTCCGCCACGCCCGCCGCCCGGTCGACCGCCCGCCGCTAGGCTCGGCGGTCATGGTGGCGTCGAGGATCGCGGTGCCGGGGCGCGGGCTGGTGCCACCCGGGGAGCCGGTGCTGCGCGGCGACGACCTGGGCGTGCTGCACGGCGACGGGCTCTTCGAGACGATGCACCTGCGCGCCGGGCTCCCGTGGCTGCGCGACGCCCACCTGGCCCGGCTGGCCCGGGCGGCGGCGGCCGTCGACCTGGCGCTGCCCGCCGCCGACGTGCTGGTCGGGCTGCTGGACGCCGTACGCGCCGGCTGGCCCGCCGAGATGGAGGGGGCGCTGCGGCTGGTCTGCACCCGGGGCCCGGAGGGCGGCGGCCCACCGACCGGCTACGCCACGCTGGCCGAGGTGCCGGCGGCTGCCCGGGCGGCCCGCCGCGACGGCGTCACCGTGGCGACCCTGCCGCTCGGCGTCGCGGCGCGGGCCCGCGCCGAACTCGACTGGCTGCCGGCCGGGATCAAGTCCACCTCGTACGCGGTGAGCACCGCCGCCCGCCGGTGGGCCGCCCGCGCGGGCGTAAACGACGCGCTCTGGCTCTCCTCCGACGGGTACGCGCTGGAGGGGCCCACGGCCAACCTGATCTGGCTGACCGGTGACACCCTCCGCACGGTGCCCGCCGCCGAGACCGGCATCCTGCCGGGCGTGACCGCCGCCTGGCTCCTCGGGCACGCCCACGAGCTGGGCCTGCGCGCCGAGGAGCGCCTGGTCACCCCCGCCGAGTTGCGTACCGCCGACGGCGTCTGGCTCAGCTCGTCCGTCCGCGGCCTGGTGGAGGTGCACACCCTGGACGGTGTCCCGCTGCGCCGCTGCGCGCGTACGCCCGCCCTCCAGGCGTTCCTGGGCTTTCCCCGCGCGTGACCGGGGAGGGTCAGCCGGCCACCCGGGTGAGGCGCGCGGAGAGGTGCGGGGAGAGCGGGTGGCCCACGGCCGCCATCTCCTGCGCGTAGAGCAGGGCGCCCTCGACGATGCCGAAGAGGCGGTGACCGGCGGTGACCTCCTTGGCGGTCGACGTGCGGACCACCGCGTCGGTGACGAACTCGATCTGGGTGCCCTTGCGCTTGCCGATGTGCAGCTCCATCACCCCGGTGGGGACGGTCATCAGCGCTTCCAGCTCGTCGGTGGCGCGGTCGCCGTCCATCACCGGCCGCCACCAGCCGACCTCGCGGCCCGCCGGGCGGACCGGGCGGCTCTGCTCGTCGAGCAGCCAGGCGCGGGACTCGTAGAACAGGAACGGCCGGCCGTCGTGGCTGATCCGGATCTCCTGCGCGAAGTCGAAGTCCTCGATGGTGGGGAAGCCGCCGCGCCCCCGGCCGCGCCACACCCCGACGTACGGCAGCAGACCGTCCAGCGTGGGGTGCAGCTTCGGGCCGACGCGCAGGTCGTGGCTCTCCTCGTAGGGGTACGGGTCGACCGGCGGCGCGTTCAGCCACGGCGGCGGCTGTAGCGGGTTCTCGTCGCTCACCAGGCCACCTTCGTTCGCGACTGCGGGGCTCGCAGACCCGGCTCACTCCTCGCGCTCACCAGCGTCCTCTCGATATGCGTACGGCCAGGTAGACCAGGCCACCGGCGAGCGCGCCCAGGCCGGCGACCAGCAGGCTGACGAACCCGATCTCGGTGACCATCGGGACCATCCTATGCTGGGCCCCATGGCCCGCTCTCTCGTGATCAAGGCCACCGCCGGCGCGGACGCCCCGGAGCGGTGCGCCCAGGCCTTCACCGTCGCCGCCACCGCGGCCGCCGCCGGGGTGCACGTGTCGCTCTGGCTGACCGGGGAGTCGACCTGGTTCGCGCTGCCCGGGCGGGCGCAGGAGTTCGAGCTGCCGCACTCGGCCCCGCTGGCCGAGCTGCTGCACGTGATCCTCACCACGGGCACGGTGACGGCCTGCACCCAGTGCGCCGCCCGGCGGGACATCGGGCCGGACGACGTGCTGCCCGGCGTCCGCATCGCCGGCGCCGCGGTCTTCGTCGAGGAGGCGATGGCCGAGGGCGCCCAGGCCCTGGTCTACTGACGGGCCACCCGCCGATACCGACCCGGCACGTCCGGCAAATGCCTACGATTCGGGTGTGACCGAGGCGACGGAGCGGTTCTTCGAATCACTGCCGGCGCGCGCCCCGAAGGTGCTGGTCAGTCCGGTCAGCGGGACCCTGCAGATCCACCTCACGCAGGACACCCGGACGGTGCACTGGCTGGCCCACCTGCGCCCGGGAGCGATCGAGGTGAGCCGCAACCGGGGGCCCGCCGACGCGATCTGGTACACCAGCGAGGAGCTTTTCGACAGGCTCGTCACCGGCCGGGCCCAGGCGATCTCGTCGGTGCTGCGCAACGAGAGCAGCTTCAGCGGCGACGTCGTGCTCTTCCTGCTGTTCCGGCGGTTCTTCCCCGACCCGCCCGGCGCCCGGGACCCCCGCGAGGCCGCCCGCGCGCAGCTCGGGCGGCTGCGGTGAAGGACCTGGTCAGCATTCTCGACGGCAACACCTTCCTGGTCAGCGACACGCGCGGCGACGTCGAGCCGTCCCTCGACTTCCCGACCGGGCTCTTCTCGTTCGACACCCGGCACCTCTCCACCTGGCTGCTGACCCTCGACGGCGAGCGGCTGCACGCCCTCTCGGTGGACACCGCGGAGTCCTTCCGCACCCGGTTCTTCCTCGTTCCCGGCGAGCCGACGCACTACCTGGACGCGAAGGTCTCGGTGATCCGGAGCCGAGCCATCGGCGGCAGCTTCGAGGAGGAGCTGACCCTGCTCAACCACTCCGGGGAGGAGGCGGAGTTCGTCGTCCGCCTCGACATGGCCGCCGACTTCGCGGACCTGTTCGAGATCAAGCACGTCCGGAGCAAGCAGGGCCACACCACCGCCACCGTCGGCGACAACGAGCTGCGGCTGGCCTACCGCCGCGAGGGGTTCCACCGGGAGACGGTCATCACCACCACCTCGCCCGCGCACGTCGAGGTCTCCGGCATGACCTACCGGATCCGGGTCGCCCCGCGCGGCGAGTGGACGACCCGGCTGCACGTGTCGACCGTCGTTTACGGCGCGCGCGGCGAGGACGTCCGGGCCAACCTGCCGCAGTACGGGGGCAGCCGCGACCCGGGCGCCATCCGCGCCGAGCAGGACGACCTGGTCGCCCGGGCACCGAAGCTCGGCTGCGACTGCCAGCCGCTGGCCGGGGCGTACCGGCAGAGCCTCAACGACCTGGCCGCGCTGCGCTACGAGTCGATCACCCTCGGCGTGCGCCTGGTGGCCGCCGGCCTGCCGTGGTTCATGACCCTGTTCGGCCGGGACAGCATCATCACCTCGCTCCAGCTGCTGCCCTTCCTGCCGGAGCTGATTTCGCCGACCATCATGATGCTGGCCGGCCTCCAGGGGCACCGGATCGACGACTTCCGCGACGAGGAGCCGGGCAAGATCCTGCACGAGCTGCGCTACGGCGAGACGGCGGGCTTCGAGGAGCAGCCCCACTCGCCGTACTACGGCTCGGCCGACTCGACGCCGCTGTTCGTCATCCTGCTCGACGAGTACGAGCGGTGGACCGGCGACGACAGGCTGGTGCGGGCTCTGGAGGCCCAGGCCCGGGCCGCCCTCGCCTGGATCGACACGTACGGCGACCTGCTCGGTACCGGCTACCTCTGGTACCAGACCCGCAACCCGGACACCGGCTTGCAGAACCAGTGCTGGAAGGACTCCTGGGACGCCATCTCGTACCGCGACGGCCGGCTCCCCGGCTTCCCGCGCGCCACCTGCGAACTCCAGGGCTACGCGTACGACGCGAAGGTACGCGGCGCCCGGATGGCCCGGACGATCTGGGGCGACCCCGCGTACGCCGACCGGCTGGAGCGGGAGGCGGCCGAGCTCAAGATGCGGTTCAATCGGGACTTCTGGATCCCGGAGCGGGAGTACTACGCGCTCGCCCTGGACGCCGACGGCCGGCAGGTGGACGCCCTGACCTCGAACATCGGGCACCTGCTGTGGAGCGGCATCGTGGACGAGTCTCGGGCCGGCCGGATCGCCGAGCACCTGTTGGGTCCCCGGCTCTACTCCGGCTGGGGCGTCCGTACGCTCGCCGACGACCAGGGGCGGTACAACCCCGTCGGCTACCACGTCGGGACGGTATGGCCGTTCGACAACTCGATCATCGCCTGGGGGCTGTGGCGGTACGGGTTCCGCCGGGAGGCCGGGCAGATCTGCGACGCGATGCTGGCCGCGTCCCGGTTCTTCGGCGGACGGCTGCCGGAGGCCTTCGCCGGCTACGAGCGCAGCCTCACCGACTACCCGGTGGAGTACCCCACGGCGTGCAGCCCGCAGGCCTGGTCGGCGGGCACGCCGCTGCTGCTGCTGCGCGTGATGCTGGGGCTGGAGCCGCAGGGCGAGCACCTGGTCATCGACCCCGCCGTGCCCGAGGGCATGGGGCGCGTCGAGCTGCTCGACATCCCGGGCCGCTGGGGCCACGTCGACGCCCTGGGCCGCAGCCGCACGCCGCACGATCACCCGCGCGGCTGACCACCCGGGTCAGGCGGGGCAGCCGGTGGTGACCGAGACGACGACCAGGTCACCCGAGAGGTCGGCGACGACGGTGACCGGGCCACGGCGGTAGGCGTACGCCTGCGGGTCGTCCAGCACCGGGAGTCGGGTGACGGGGGCCAGGGCGGCGGCCGGGGACGCGGGGGCCGGGACGCCGGCGGAGCGCACGGAGCGGGCGGCGCCACCGCCGGGGCAGGGCGCGGTGACCACCCGTTCGGGGGCCTGACCGGCCGGAGCCCCAAGGGCCCGGAGCGCCTCCCCGAGGGCGTCCGCCTCCGCACCGGCGGCATCGGGCGCGGGTACGTCGTAGCGGTCGCCCACCGGCCGGCAGCCGGTGTCGACCATCAGCCGGACCCGGCCGTCACCCGCGACCCCGCCGGAGACGGTGACGAAATCGCCCGCGTCGGCGCGCAACCGGGGGCCGTCCGAGGTGACCCGGACCCCGGCCCGCCAGTCCGCCGGCAGCCGGTCGGCGACCCGCTCCAGCAGCGTCGCCTCCCCGCCGGCCGCGACGAAGACGTCCACCCCCCGCGACAGCTCCGCGCCGTCGGCGAACGGGGTGACGCGGCAGCCCCGGTCGACCTCGGGCGGGGTCAGCACGGCGGTGTCGCCGGCCGCCGCGACGAGTACGCCGACCGCGCGGTCGACGACGGGACCGGCCTCGGTCAGGGTGCGCTGCTCCCGGACCGTCGGCGGATCGTTGCGCACCGACGTCCAGGTCAGCGCCGCCAGCAGCACCGCCCAGGCCACCGTGGCCGCAGCCAGCCAGGGCAGCCACCGTCGGGGGGACGCCGGCCGCCCGGGACCGGTAGGCGGGGCCTGCCCCGCCGCTTCCACGCCGTTCACGGGGCCATCGTGTCACGCCGCCCGCTCGCGGCCGGAAACGGTCGTGGCCCGCCACCTGCGAAGGGGACGGGCCACGAACCGAGGCGGGGCGTGGGGGGGGTCAGGAGGCGACCGTGACGGTGACCTCGTTGATGCCGCGCGCGGCGGTCACGGCGGTGTCGCCGTTGCCGTGCCGGGAGAGCGCCCGCAGGGTCCAGGAACCCGGCGCGGCGAAGAACCGGAACTGGCCGGCCGGCGAGGTCACCACCTCGGCGGTGAACTCGCCGGTCGAGTCGAGCAGCCGGACGTACGCGCCCGGAACGGCCTCGCCCGCGTCGGACCGGACGACGCCGGTGATCACGGTCTCCTTCTCCAGGTCCAGGCTCGCGGGCAGCGGGGCGGCCTGGTCGGGAGCGGCGCAGCCGGCAGCGGTGGGTGCGGTCATGGCTCAGGCCTCCCCGGGCTCGTCGCCGAGCGCGACCGGCACGCCGACCAGCGAGCCGTACTCGGTCCAGGATCCGTCGTAGTTCTTCACGTTGCGGTGGCCGAGCAGCTCCTGCAGCACGAACCACGAGTGCGAGGAGCGCTCGCCGATCCGGCAGTACGCGATCGTCTCGCGGCTGTCGTCCAGCCCGGCGTCGGCGTAGATCTTGCGCAGCTCGTCGTCCGACTTGAAGGTGCCGTCCTCGTTGGCCGCCTTGGACCACGGCACGCTGATCGCCGTGGGGATGTGACCGGCCCGCTGGGCCTGCTCCTGCGGCAGGTGGGCGGGGGCGAGCAGCCGGCCGGCGAACTCGTCGGGGCTGCGCACGTCGACCAGGTTCTTGGTGCCGATGGCGGCCACGACCTCGTCGCGGAAGGCCCGGATCGAGGTGTCCGGCTCCTGCGCCACGTACTGCGTCGCGGGGCGGCTCACCGCGTCGCGGACCAGCGGACGGGCGTCCAGCTCCCACTTCTTGCGACCGCCGTCGAGCAGCTTCACGTCACGGTGCCCGTAGAGCTTGAAGTACCAGTACGCGTACGCGGCGAACCAGTTGTTGTTGCCGCCGTAGAGGATGACGGTGTCGTCGTTGCTGATGCCCCGCTCGGAGAGCAGCGCCTCGAACTGGCTCTTGTTGACGAAGTCCCGGCGCACCTGGTCCTGGAGGTCGGTCTTCCAGTCCAGCTTGATCGCGCCGGCGATGTGGCCGGTGTCGTAGGCCGAGGTGTCCTCGTCGACCTCGACGAAGACGACGCCCGGGGCGTCGAGGTTCTTCTCGGCCCATTCGGCCGAGACGAGTGCGGTGTCGCGACTCATCAGATCACTCCCTGGTGAGGATGAATGGTGACCAGCACGGGGCATCGAAAGTCGTGACGATCGCACCACGCGCAGGATCCACCGTATGGACGGATCACGGGTTCGTGCGACGGCGCCGCTGCCGGGCGTTGGGAGAGAGCACGGGAGAAGAAAAGGCTCCTACGTGCCGGTGGCCGCTAGGCGGCCGAGGACAGCCCCGCCGTCAGATGACGGGGCGACACAGGCAGGTGGCCACGCGGCACAGGTCGACCGCGCGCCGTTTGGTGAGGAGCGTCCCCATGAGCAGGGAGCCTACCAGCCGGGCGCGTGGACACCAGGGGGCCGACCAGCATCCGGGACGTGCCCGGGCGGGCACCCGCCCCGCGCGCCCGGCCGCGCCGGGCACGCGGGAAGGGACGCCTGCGGTTGGCCTCGGGCGGCGAGCCGCCGGCGCCCGGGACCACCGTCGGGCGGGGCCCGGGATCAGCCGGTGGCGGAGTTGATCGGCACGTTCCTGGCGTCCGCGGTGACGGCCAGCCCCTCGGGCAGCGGCCGGACCTCCCGGACGGCGAGCTGGAACGGCAGCTCGGGCAGGGGCACGTCGATGGAGATGCCGCGGGCGTAGTTGTTCAGCAGCGTCCGGGCCAGCGGCTGGTTCGGCAGGCCGTCGGCGTTCAGGTCGTTGAAGCGCAGCGCCACCTGCCCCTCCTTGCCGACGGTGATGTCGGCCGTGCCGGTCACGGTGAGGCGCTGGCCGAGGATGTCGATCGGGGCGGTGACGGCCAGTCGGCCGTTCTGCTCGCCGAGGGTCAGCCCCGGCCGGTCGAGCAGCTTGGCGAGGCTGTCGTAGCTGATGGTGCCCGTCCCGTCGACCGTCTCGGCGACCACGTCGCCCTGGCCGGAACGGATGGTGTCGAGCGAGGCGCGCACGTTGCGGGCGTCCACGTCGAGCTTCGGCAGCGCGACCGCGTCGCCCCGCACCGAGCCCTGCACGTCGCGCAGCGCGATGGAGATGCGCTCGTAGCGGCCGTCGAGCACCTGGGTGAGGAACGGGACGCCGCCGACCTCCACCTCGGGCGGCGAGGACTGCGCGCCCTGCTTGGCGATCTCCTGGCGGACCTGGTCGGCGATGGCCCGCTCGGCCACCCCGACGGCGACCCGGTCGGCCACCACGATCAGGCCGCCCAGGACCAGCAGCAGCACGACGAGGGTGATGAGCACCTTGCGCCCGCGTCGCCGGGGCCGCTCCTCGTACGGGTCGTCGTGCGCCACGCCGCCTCCTGTCGTCAGTGTCGAGGGTGCCGCGAAGCGGCCCACCGGTGGTACCCGAACCGCGAAATCCTCAATCGCCGCTTCAGAGAACGAGCTTGCACATGGCGTACGCGGCCGGCGCGGCCAGGGCGAAGCCGCCGAGCGGCCCCTGCATGTGCCGGGCCACCCACATGGTCGGCGGCTCCCCGGCCATCAGCCGACCCGCCTCGGCGTAGCCGACGGCCAGGTCTGCCAGCACGGCGGCGACCGCCGCCACCAGCCCGATGATGGCGGCCCGGGTGGGGGTGAAGGGCGTCACGAGGTAGCTGCCGAGAAGGGCGCTGACCAGCGTGCCGACCATGGCGCCGGCGACCACGCCGGCCGCGCCCCGGGGCACCTGGGGGGCCAGCCGTGGCCACGGTGCCACCGCGTCGGTCAGCCGGGCGACGGTCAGCGCGACCGCGCTGGCGGTGAGGCACACCGTGATGGCCTGGGTGCCCGCCGGGATCCGGCTGAGCACGATCAGGGTGGCGAAGGCGACGACGCCGACCACGATCAGCAGGGTGCTGCCGAGCGAGTCGGTCACCCGCACCCGGTCGACCCGCCGCACGAGCTGGCCGAGCACCCCGAGGGCGAAGCCGCCCGCCGCGACGTAGCCCAGCGGGGCCAGGCCGGCGACGTCGGCCTGCACGGCCGCGGTGTCGGCCGCGACCGCGGCGCCGACGCTGACGGCGGCCACCAGCAGCAGCGCGGGCGGCCGCATGGCCATCGTCCAGGCGAGCACGAAGAGCAGTTGCACGCCGAAGATGACGAACGCGAAGGGCAGCCGGTGCCCCGGGCCGGAGGTCTGCGCCCCGAGCACCAGCCCCACCCCGAGCAGGGCGGCGAACCCGGCGACGGTCAGGGCGAGCGGGCGGCGCACCTCGACCGGCTCGATCGGCTCCTCGTCCGGTTCGTCGTCCGGCTCGTCGTCGGGCCGGCGGGCCGGCTCGCCGGGCCGCCGGGCGCGGCGCGGTCCGCCGCGCTCCCGGCGCTCACCGTCGTCGTCGGGGGCCGGCCCGGTGCGCGGCGCCGGCGGCTGGCCACGGGAGGGCCCGGGGCGGGGGCCGTCGGGCCACTGGTCGCGGCCGGTCTCGGGCGAGCTGGAGGGAAACACACCCCGATCGTGCCAGACCCGCCGGCCCGCGCGGGGACCACGGTTTCGGCAACGTTAAAACCTGTGGCGCGATCACGGGCAAGCCGGGCAAACGGGAAATGACGCAGAGGTCCGGCCGAGGCGATCAGTTACGCTCAAGCCGCTACCCGCCCGTCAGCGACGCCGGGACCCACGCAAGTTCATCAGCGTCACACCCCGCCACGGAGTGCGCTGGTCGCGCGCGGCCGACGGCCGCCGGGACGGAGGTGATCGTGGAGATCCTGCTGCTGGTGACCGCACGCGCAGGCGAACCGTCCGCAGTGTTGCCGGCGCTCGACCTGCTGCCGCACTCGGTCCGTACCGCGCCCCGCGACGTCCGCACCCTGGTCGCCGGCCCCAGTCCGGACGCGGTGCTGGTCGACGCCCGCTCCGAGCTGAGCGAGGCCCGGGCCACCTGCCGGATGCTGCACGCCACCGGCCTCGGGGTGCCGCTGGTCGCGGTGGTCACCGAGGCCGGCCTGATCGCGCTCAACGCCGACTGGGGCGTCGACGACGTCATCCTCGCCGCCGCCGGCCCGGCCGAGGTGGAGGCCCGGCTGCGGCTCGCCGTCGGGCGGCTGAGCAACGCCACCTCCGGGGCGGGCGGCTCGATCCGCGCCGGCGAGCTGACGATCGACCCGGACACCTACGCCGCGAAGCTCAAGGGCCGCCCGCTCGACCTCACCTACAAGGAGTTCGAGCTGCTGAAGTTCCTGGCCCAGCACCCGGGCCGGGTGTTCACCCGCGACCAGCTCCTGCGCGAGGTGTGGGGCTACGACTACTTCGGCGGCACCCGCACGGTGGACGTGCACGTCCGGCGGCTGCGGGCCAAGCTCGGCTCCGAGTACGAGTCGATGATCGGCACGGTGCGGCAGGTGGGTTACAAGTTCGTCGTACCGCCCTCGCGCTCGCTGCCGGAGAGCGAGCACGCGCCCCTGCCGGTCTGACTTCCCCGCTCCTTCGGGGACTGTTCCGCATATGCCCTTTTTGCGCATCTCGTCGGTTCTATTCTGACTGCCGGGTTTGCGACTTACAAGGGGGCGGCGGGGTGCGCATCGACCACGGGGGCGGCGGCGGATCGGCACGGACGGGCCAACTCTTCCGGGACGCCCCGGCGGCGCGCACCATCGGTCTCGTCGCGGTGGTGGTCGCCGCGCTGCTCGGCTCCGCGTACGCCCTCGGGCGCAGCCTGGTCCCCGACCCGCCGACGTCCCGGTCCAGCGTGACCACCAGCGCCACCGGCCCGCACTACGCCGACCAGCCCCCGGCGGACGACGCCCCCCGCCGCACGCCGCAGGGCACCCCGGACACCAGCCCGGCGGAGGCGGGCCAGGACGGCGGAGCCGGCCCCGACGCGCCGCCGCCGTCGTCGGGCCCGACGGACGGGCCGTTCGGCACGCAGACCACCAGCGGCACCGCGCTGGTCGCGCTGACCTTCGACGACGGGCCGGACCCGCAGTACACCCCGCAGGTGCTCGCCCTGCTCCGCGAGCACCAGGTGCGGGCCACCTTCTGCGTGGTCGGCGAGAACGCGCAGCGCCACCCGGACCTGATCCGGGCCATCGCGGCCGACGGCCACACCCTGTGCAACCACAGCTGGAACCACGACGTCACCCTCGGCCGACGATCGCCCGCCGCCATCCGGACGGACCTGCTGCGCACCAGCGACGCGATCCGGGCGGCCGTGCCCGACGCGCCGATCGCGTACTACCGGCAGCCCGGCGGCGCCTGGACGGGGCAGGTGGTGTCGGTGGCCCAGGAGCTCGGCATGACGCCGCTGCACTGGACGGTGGACCCCTCGGACTGGGCGGCGCCGGGCGCCGGGCGGATCGCGGCGACGGTCGTCGCGGGAGTCGTACCCGGATCGATCGTGCTGCTGCACGACGCCGGCGGCGACCGACAGGGCACCGTGGACGCGTTGCGCCGCATCCTGCCGGAGCTGACCAGCAGGTTCGAGGTGGAGGCGCTGCCCGACGGGGTGACGTGAGCCGGCCACGCGGACGTTCGTGCGGCGGCGGGGCCGGGGACGATCGCCGGGAGCGCCCCGCGAGCGGCCCGAGCCCGGCGGCGCCACGGGCCGCCCCGACTACGGTGATCCCATGAGCAATCCCGAAGCGAGCAGCGGCCGGGTGACCCGGGCCGAACGCCTCAGCCCCACGGAGATCGCCGACGTGACGACCCTCGCCCGGGCCGCCGGCGACACGGACGGGGCGGACCCGTTCGACGAGCACGTCCTGCTGCGCCTCCGCGACCCGGACGCGCCGGCGGTGCACCTGACCGCCCGGGCGGACGACGGCACGCTGGCCGGCTACGCGCACCTGGACACCACCGACGCGGCCACCGGGGTCGGCGTCGAGCTGGTGGTGCACCCGGCCCACCGGCGGCGCGGCACGGGGCGGGCGCTGGCCCGGGGCGTCCTGGCGGCGGCCGACGGCCCGCTGCGGGTCTGGGCGCACGGCGACCACCCCTCGGCCGCCGCGCTCGCCGTCGACCTGGGGCTGCGCCGGGCCCGGGTGCTCTGGCAGCTGCGCCGGCCGCTGACCGCCCCGATCCCGGAGCACCCGCTGCCGGACGGGGTGACGCTGCGCGCGTTCTGGCCCGGCGCCGACGACGAGGAATGGCTGGCGCTCAACGCGCGGGCCTTCGCCGAGCACCCCGAGCAGGGTCGTTGGTCCCCCGCCGACCTGCGCGTACGCCTCGACGAGCCGTGGTTCGACCCGGAGGGCTTCCTGCTCGCCGTCGACGGGGCGACCGGCCGGCTGCTCGGCTTCCACTGGACGAAGGTCCACGAGCGACCCGGCTCGGCCCGCATCGGCGAGGTCTACGTCCTCGGGGTGGACCCGTCGGCGCACCGCGGCGGGCTGGGCCGGGCGCTGACCGCGGCCGGCCTGGCGTACCTGCGGGACCGGCGGGACCTGGACCGGGTCATGCTCTACGTCGACGAGTCCAACACCGCCGCGGTCGCGCTCTACGAGCGGCTCGGCTTCGCCCGCTGGTCGGCGCACGTGAACTACCAGTCGGCCTGACGTCCGCAGGGTCCGGGCCGCGGCGGCCCGGGCCCTCGCGTGCCACCTCGGAGCGCGTCACGCACCGCTCCGCGCACGCCCACCCGGGCCCGGCCCCGGCTCGCACCGCCCGCAGGGTCACCGTCGGTGACGGCGGCGCGCCCGCGAGATGGCGTCCTACCAGGAAAATCCGCATACTTCCGACAGTGGCAGCCGAGTTCACTTAACGGACAACCCGCCCTCAGCGAGCGGTCATCTGCACTGCCGCACCTGTTCACTCCCCGTTCACTTCCGACCGGCGAACCGGCTACCTGGCGCTCCTAACTTTTGGATCAGCCGGTCAGCGCCGGCACCCCGGGCCCCAATCCGGGTGCGAAGTCAGACGTGAAGGGAAACCCCTCAGGTGAAGCTCCAGCGGCACGGCACTCTCGCCTGCCTCGCTCTTACCGCGACGCTCGCTCTCAGCGCATGCGGCTCGGACAACAACGAGCCCGCGAGCAGCGCCTCCGCCTCCGGGTCGGCCGCCGCCGCCGACTGCGCCACCGGCACGCTGAACGCCCAGGGCTCGTCGGCGCAGAAGAACGCGATGGACGAGTGGATCAAGGCGTACCAGCAGAAGTGCTCCGGTGCCAAGATCAACTATGAGCCGTCCGGCTCGGGCGCCGGCATCCAGGCCTTCATCGCCGGCACCGCCGACTTCGCCGGCTCGGACTCCGCCCTCAAGGAGGAGGAGCAGCCGCAGGCCAACGCCAAGTGCGTCGGCGGCGCGGCCATCAACCTGCCGATGGTGATCGGCCCGGTCGCCATCGCCTACAACGTCAACGGCGTGGACAACCTCCAGCTCAAGCCGGCCACCCTGGCGAAGATCTTCGCCGGCAAGGTGACCAAGTGGGACGACCCGGCGATCAAGGCCGACAACCCCGACGCCAAGCTGCCGTCGACCGCCATCAACGCGGTGCACCGCTCGGACTCGTCCGGCACCACCGACAACTTCACCGACTTCCTCACCAAGACCGCCGCGGCCGACTGGACCTTCGGCAAGGCCAAGGAGTGGAAGGCCCCGGGCGGCACCGGCGCGGCGAAGTCCGACGGCGTGGCCAGCGCCATCAAGAACCAGGACGGCACCATCGGCTACGTCGAGTGGTCGTACGCCGAGAACGGTGGCCTGAAGACCGCCAAGGTCGGCAACGGCGCGGGCGAGTTCGCCGAACTGACCGCCGAGTCGGCCGGCAAGACCATCGCCGGCGCCGAGGTGGTCGGCCAGGGCGACGACCTGAAGATGAAGATCGACTACAACACCAAGGAGGCCGGGGCCTACCCGATCGTCCTGGTGACCTACGAGATCGTCTGCTCCAAGGGCCTCGCCGCCGACAAGCTCCCGCTGGTCAAGGGCTTCCTCGGCCACGCCGCCAGCCCCGCGGGCCAGGCCGACCTGACCGAGCTGGGCTACGCCCCGCTGCCCGAGTCGGTCCGCACCAAGGTCGAGGCCGCGGTCAAGAACCTCGCCTGAGCCGTCCGCATCGACACCGTCACCACCACCTCAACGCGAAGCGAGCGAGCAGATGGGTGAAACCCCTCACCGCTCGGCCCACGCCGGCACCGGCGGGACGCGCGTGACCGAAGGTCACGACCGGCCCGCCGGTGCCTCGGCGCGTCTGGCCGAGGCACCAGTCAGCACCCGTACCCCGGGCGGAGCCGGCTTGGGCGGCGGCGGCGCGCTGCCCCGGGCCCGGGCGTTCGGCGCCGAACGGGCCTTCCGCGCCCTCACCCTCGCCGCCGGCACCGCCGTCCTGGTCGTCATCGCGGCGATCGCGGTCTTCCTGGTCGCCAAGGCGGTACCGGCGCTGCGGGCCAACACCGAGAGCTTCTGGACCTTCGAGGGCTGGTTCCCCAACGACGCGGACCCGAAGTTCGGCATCGGGGCGCTCGCCTTCGGCACCGTGCTCAGCTCCGCGCTGGCCCTGCTCATCGCGGTCCCGGTGGCCCTGGGCATCGCGCTCTACCTGTCCCACTACGCGCCGCGCCGGCTCGGCACCACGCTGGGCTTCCTGATCGACCTGCTGGCCGCGGTGCCGAGCGTCGTCTTCGGCCTCTGGGGCCGCGACGTCTTCATCAACCCGGTACGGGACTTCTCCGCCTGGCTGAACACGTACTTCGGCTGGATCCCGATCTTCGGCGGCGACGGCCCCTTCGGGAAGTCCATCATGCTGGGCGCGCTGGTCCTGGCGATCATGGTGCTGCCGATCATCACCTCGCTCTCCCGCGAGGTGTTCACGCAGACCCCGACCGCCAACGAGGAGGCCGCCCTCGCCCTCGGCGCCACCCGCTGGGAGATGATCCGCACCGCCGTGCTGCCGTACGGCCGGCCCGGCATCGTCGCCGCGGTGATGCTCGGCCTGGGCCGGGCGCTCGGCGAGACCATCGCCCTGGCGATGACCCTCGGCATCACCTTCAACATCTCGTTCAACCTGATCGAGAGCGGCGGCAACACCATCGCCGCCAACATCGCCAACACGTTCGGCGAGGCGAACGACACGGGTCGGGGCGCGCTGATCGCCTCGGGCCTCGTGCTCTTCGCCATCACGCTGATCGTCAACATCACGGCACGGGCGATCATCCACCGCCGCCGGGAGTTCACGGAGTCGGCCGCATGACCACTACTGTCCCGTCGCACCGGACCCGTCCGCCCGCACAGCCGCCCACCCTCAAGGCCCGCCGGCTGCCGAAGTACGCCGCGCCGGCCATCGCGGCAGCCGCCCTGCTGGTCGCCGCCGTGTTCGCGTACGGCACCGGCACCGGCGGTCCCGTGCTGGTCGTGGTGCTCGGCGCGCTGCTCTACCTGGCTGGCCTGTTCGCCGCCGCCAACCGCGTCGAGGGACGGCGGTCGGCCCGCAACCGCACCTGGAGCGCGCTGATCCACTCGGCGTTCGTACTGGCCGTCCTGCCGCTGGCGTCGGTGGTCTGGACCCTGGTCAGCAAGGGCGCCGAGCGGCTGGACGCCGACTTCTTCCTCACCTCGATGAACAACATCGGCGCGCGGGACCCGAACGGCGGCGCGTACCACGCGATCGTCGGCACGCTCCAGCAGGTCGGCATCGCCGCCCTGATCACCGTCCCGCTCGGCATCCTCTGCGCGATCTACATCGTCGAGTACGGCCGCGGCCGGTTCGCCTTCACCATCCGGTTCTTCGTGGACGTGATGACGGGCATCCCGTCGATCGTCGCCGGCCTGTTCGTGCTGGCGTTCTGGGTGCTGATCGTCTCGCCGTGGTTCAACGACGGGCGGCCCAGCTTCTCCGGCTTCGCCGCCGCGCTCGCCCTGAGCGTGCTGATGCTGCCCACCGTGGTCCGCTCCACCGAGGAGATGCTGCGTCTCGTCCCGGCGCCGCTGCGCGAGGGGGCGTACGCCCTCGGCGTGCCGAAGTGGAAGACCATCCTGCGGGTCGTGCTGCCGACCGCGCTGCCGGGCATCGTCACCGGCGTCATGCTCGCCATCGCCCGCGCGGCCGGCGAGACCGCCCCGGTGCTGCTCGTCGCCGGCGGCGGCGCGGCGATCAACTTCAACCCGTTCGAGAACAACCAGTCGTCGCTGGCCCTCTTCGTCTACCAGCAGGCCGGTGACGCGTCCCGGTACGCGCCGGCGCGGGCGTGGACGGCGGCACTCACCCTGGTCGCCCTCGTGCTGATCCTGACCGTCGCGGCGAAGCTGCTGGCCCGTCGCAACCGGCTCGGCCGATGAACCCCGGAGGTACCACCACCATGGCCAAGCGCATCGAAGCCTCGAACGTCACCGCCTACTACGGCGCCTTCAAGGCCATCGAGAACATCAACCTGACGGTCGAGCCGAAGACGGTGACCGCCCTGATCGGCCCGTCCGGCTGCGGCAAGTCCACCTTCCTGCGGTCGATCAACCGGATGCACGAGGTGCTCCCCGGCGCCCGGGTCGAAGGCAGCCTCACCATCGACGACCAGGACATCTACGACCGGGACGTGGACGTCACCGCCGTCCGGCGCATGATCGGCATGGTCTTCCAGCGGCCGAACCCGTTCCCCACCATGAGCATCTTCGAGAACGTGGTGGCCGGGCTGCGGCTCAACGGGGTCCGCAGGAAGTCGATCCTGGAGGAGGCGGCCGAGAAGGCGCTGCGCTCGGCCAACCTCTGGGACGAGGTCAAGGACCGGCTCGCCAAGCCCGGCGCCGGCCTCTCCGGCGGTCAGCAGCAGCGGCTCTGCATCGCCCGGACCATCGCCGTCGAGCCGCAGGTGGTGCTGATGGACGAGCCCTGCTCGGCGCTCGACCCGATCTCCACGCTGGCCATCGAGGACCTGATGTTCCAGCTCAAGGACAAGTTCACCATCATCATCGTCACGCACAACATGCAGCAGGCCGCCCGCGTCTCGGACCGGACCGCCTTCTTCTCGATCGAGAAGACCGGCGACCCGGGCCGCCTCATCGAGTACGACAACACGCAGAAGATCTTCAGCAACCCCGGCGTGAAGAAGACCGAGGACTACATCACCGGCCGCTTCGGCTGACGCACGTCGAGCGGGCCTCCCCGCCGCGCTCGCACCGGCCCGCTGCGGAGACCTTGGCGGAAGACGGCCCTTCCGGGGGCCGCCTTCCGCCAAGATTCGCATCGGTGCGGGTCAGGCCAGCACGAAGCGGGGCTCGCCGTCGTCGGGCTCGTCGAGCCGGGGCGTGACCGGGGTGGCCGCGTCCCGGGTCGCCGCCGCGCGGGCGACACCGGCCAGGTCGCCGCCGGCCGCCACCTGGGACAGGCTCACCAGGGTGGGCGGGAGCATGGTCAGCTCGCCCGCCTCCGCCCGGGACAGCGCGTCCGCCGGGCGGACCCACAGGGTGTGGTCGGCCTCGCCGGAGACGTCCCGGGTCCGCTGCCCCTCCGGCAGCAGGGCCACGAAGAAGTACGTGTCGAAGCGGCGCGGCTCGAACTCCGGCGTGATCCACCGGCTCCACGGCAGCAGCAGGTCGGACCGGAGGGTGAGCCCGCGCCGGGCGAGCAGGTCGGCGAAGCCGCCCCGGCGCTGCTCCAGCGCCACCCGGTCGGCCTCCCAGTCGTCACCGCTCACGTCGCCGACCACGGTCTGCGCGTCCGGGCCGGCGAGCAGGACCCCGGCCTCCTCGAAGACCTCCCGGGCGGCGGCGCAGACGACCGCCTGGGCGGCCTCGGGGGTCAGCCCCAGGCGCTCACCCCACCCGGCCGGCGTCGGGCCGGCCCAGTCCAGGTGCGCCTGCGAGTCCGAGGGGTCGACCCCGCCGCCGGGGAAGGCGTACATCCCGCCGAACGCCATCGCGGCGACCCGCCGGATCAGGTAGACCTCGAAGCCGTCGCCGGCCGGACGGAGCAGCAGCACGGTGGCCGCGACCCGGGGCGCCGCCGGGGTGCCGCCCTCGGCGCGGAACCGGCGGGCGTGCGCCACGAGCGCCGGGGGTGCGGGGAAGCCGTCGGCGTCGATCGTCATGCGCCGAGCCTAGTTCCCGACGGGTGGATCGCCCGTGCCGCCGTCCGGTGATCTTCGCTAGCGTGGCCGGCATGACTCGATGGGGCATCCTGGCCACCGGCCACATCGCCGCCCGTTTCGCCGAGGACCTGCGGCTGGTGCCCGGCGCCGAGCTCGCGGCGGTCGGCTCGCGTACCGCCGAGAGCGCGCAGCGGTTCGCGGCCCGGCACGGCGTGCCGCGGGCGTACGCCTCCTGGGCGGAACTCGCCGCGGACGACGAGCTGGACGTCGTCTACGTCGCCACCCCGCACGCCGCGCACCACGAGGCGGCCATGACCTGCCTCGCGGCCGGCCGGGCAGTGCTGCTGGAGAAGCCGTTCACCCTCGACCTGGCGACCAGCGTCGAGCTGGTCGACACCGCCCGCGCGGCCGGGGTCTTCCTCATGGAGGCCATGTGGATGCGGACCAACCCGCTCGTACGCCGGCTCTGTGACCTGGTCGCGGACGGCGCGATCGGCACGGTGACCGGCGTGCGGGCCGACTTCGGGGTGGCCGGGCCGTTCCCGCCGGAGCACCGGATGCGGGCCCGCACGCTCGGCGGCGGCGCCCTGCTCGACCTCGGCGTCTACCCGGTCAGCCTGGCCCACCTGCTGCTCGGCGTGCCCGACCACGTCCGGTCCTGGGCGAAGCTCAGCCCGGAGGGGGTGGACGAGAACACCGGCATCGTCCTGGGCTACGACTCGGGCGCCGTCGCCACGCTGAGCTGCGGCATGGTCGGGGCCACCGCGCTGGACGCCTCGATCACCGGCACCACCGGCCGGATCGACCTGCCCGAGCCGTTCTTCCGCCCCGGCTCCGCGATGCTGCACCGGGCCGGCGCCGAGCCGGAGACGATCACCGACGAGCTGGTCGGCGGCGGCTACCAGTACGAGGCCGCCGAGGTCCAGCGGTGCCTCGCCGAGGGCCTGCTGGAGAGCCCGCTGGTCCCCCACGCCACCACGCTGGAGGTGATGGCGCTGCTGGACGGGATCCGCGCCCAGATCGGCGTCGACTACTCCTGACGGGGAAGGGGCACCTCGCCCACGAGGTGCCCCTTCCCCGCGCCTCAGCTGAACAGGGGCCGGACCAGGAAGTACATCAGGGCGCCGATCGAGCCGGCGGCCGGGAAGGTCAGGATCCACGCGCCGACGATGTTGCCGGCCACGCCCCACCGGACGGCGGAGAGCCGCTTGGTGGCGCCGACGCCCATGATCGCCGAGGTGATCGTGTGGGTCGTCGAGATCGGCGCGCCGAGGACCAGCGCGTTGAAGTAGAGCACGCCGCTGGCCACGGTCTCGGCGGCGAAGCCCTCCGGCGGCCGGAGGTCGATGATCTTCCGGCCCAGGGTCCGGATGATCCGCCAGCCACCGGCGTACGTGCCGGCGGCCAGCACGGCCGCCGACGTCCAGAACGCCCACTCGGGGATGAAGCTGGGGTCGTCCTGGTAGCCGCCGACGTAGAGCGCGAGCACCACGATGCCGATGGTCTTGGCGGCGTCCTGCATGCCGTGGCCGACCGACATGGCGGCGGCGGACGCCGTCTGCGCCCAGCGGAAGCCCCGGTTGAGCCGGCCCGGGTGCCCCTTCCGGAAGATCCACTGCACGGCGATCATGACGATGTAGCCGAGCAGGAAGCCGACCATCGGGGAGAGGACCATCGGGATGATCACGCTCTCCCCGATGCCGGTCCAGAGCACCGTGCCGGACGCGGCGACGGTCGAGCCGACCAGGCCGCCGATCAGCGCGTGCGACGAGGACGACGGCAGGCCGAAGTACCAGGTCACCAGGTTCCACACGATGGCGCCGATGACGCCCGCGAAGACGATGCCGAGGCTGGCTGTGCCGGTGGGCAGCTTCACCAGGCCGCTGCCGACGGTCTTGGCCACCTCGGCGCCGAAGTGGGCGCCGATGAAGTTGCCGACCGCCGCCATGGCCAGGGCCACCCGGGGTGTGAGCGCCCGTGTGGAGATGCTGGTCGCGATCGCGTTGGCAGCGTCGTGGAAGCCGTTGGTGTAGTCGAACGCCAGGGCCACCGCGATCACCGCCAGCACGGCGATGAGTTCGGGACTCACAGGATCAGGACTCCTTGACCGCGATGGTCTCGACGGTGTTCGCCACGTGCTCGAAGGCGTCGCAGGCGGCCTCCAGCTCGTCGGCGACCTCCTTCATCTTCAGCACGGTCAGGGCGTCGTACTCGCCGGAGAAGAGGCGGACCAGCAGCATCCGGTACACCTGGTCGCCGTCGTTCTCCAGCCGGTTGCACTCGATCCAGTAGTCCTCGAGGTCCTTCATCGACTTCAGGCGCGGCATCGCGTCGGCGGTCAGCTTCGCCTGGGCGTCCAGGACGTTGACCATCTCGTGCATCTCGCGGGGCAGCGAGGGAAGCTTGGTCAGGCCGTAGAGGTAGAGCAGGTTGCCGACCGCTTCGAGGTGGTCCATCACGTCGTCCAGCAGCGACCCGAGCCGGTAGATGTCCTCCCGGTCGAACGGCGTGATGAAGGTCGAGTTGATCTTCTTGTACAACTCGTGGGTGATCTGGTCGCTGTCGTGCTCCACCTCGGTGAGCCGCTCGCTGACCGACTGCACCTCCACCCCCGGCAGGGCCAGCTCGTTGAGCAGCTCGGTGCCCTTCACCAGGTTCTGTGCGGCCCTGGTGAAGAGCTCGTAGAAGGCGCCCTCGTTCGGGCGGAAGGAAAACTTCACAGCACGGACCTCGTCGTGTCGGTGGAAGGGTGGCGGCCGCCCGGAGGGTGCCCGCCTGGGAATGCTAGGAAACGACGAAAGCGGAGATTCGGCGGCCTCCCCCTGGTCAGACCGCATTCACCAGTCGTTCACCCGCCGTTCACCTACGACGTTCTCTCCGATCCCAGCAGCCGCTCCCGTTCGCGCCGGACGTCGAAACCGGCAGGCGGATACCCGAGATCGAGGGTGTCGAACGTCTCGCGGAGCAGGTGCGCGACGGCCCAGTCGCGGTACCACTTGCGGTCCGCCGGCACCACGTACCAGGGCGCGGCGTCCGTGCCGCACCGGCTCAGGGCTTCGGCGTACGCGGCCTGGTAGTCGTCCCAGCGGGCCCGGGCGTCGACGTCCGACGGATCGTACTTCCAGTGCTTGCGCGGCTCGTCCAGCCGCTCCAGCAGCCGCCGGCCCTGCTCCGCGTACGAGATGTGCAGCAGCACCTTCACCATGGTCACCCCGGCGTCGGCCTGCTCCCGCTCGAAGGCGTTGATCTCGTCGTACCTGGCCTGCCAGATCGACTCGGGCACCAGCGACTCGACGCGCGCCACGAGGACGTCCTCGTAGTGCGACCGGTTGAAGACACCGACGTACCCGGGCGGCGGCAGCGCCCGCCGGATCCGCCACAGGAAGTCGTGCTGCAACTCCTCGGCCGTGGGCGGACCGAACGAGCGCACGTGCAGGCCCAGCGGATTCATCGCGCCGGCCACCCGCTTGATGGTGCCGTCCTTGCCCCCGCAGTCCATCGCCTGGAGCACCAGCAGCACCCGACGCCCGCCGGTCACACCGGCCCGGTCGGCGCCGCCAGCCGCAGCCGCCCCCTCGCCGCCGCCGGCCGACCCGTCCACGCCGGCAGCCGCGCCGACAGGTCGAGCCGACTGCCGGGCCGTGGCGTCGGCGAAGAGCATCTCCTGCCGCCTGCCCAGTTCCGCGCCGATCAGCGTGACCTGGCCACGGGTCCACTCCTTGCGCTGCGGGCCGGTCACCTCCTGCCCGGGCAGCCCGGGCGTCGACCGGGGATCGACCGCCGCGAGATCGACCGCCCCGCCGGGCGCCACCCGGAGCAACTCCCGCATCGTCCCTCCGACCGGCCCCACGACACTGCTGGACCGGCCCACGGCCTCGCGGCCCACGCCGCCTCCCTCATCCGCTCGCATCCCCGGATCATCACCCACATCCCCGCAGCCCGCCCGCCCCGCCCGGCGATCATGCACTTCCGGTGGGCGGAACACGCCGGCTCGTCCATTTCGCGGGGCACCACGACTGCATGATCGACGGCAGTCTTGGGGGGTGGGTGGCGGGGCGGGAGAATCGCGGGCGGGGCGGTACGCGCCCCGGCAGTGGAGCGGGGGCGGCGTGCGGGAGATGGTGACGGAGTTCGAGGCCGAGCGGGGGCGGCTGCTGGGCGTGGCGCACCGGATGTTGGGCAGCCGCAGCGAGGCCGAGGACGCCGTACAGGAGACGTGGCTGCGGTACGCCAGCGCGCTCGCCGACCCGGCGGCCCGCGCCGAGATCCGGCACCTCGGCGCCTGGCTGACCACCACCTGCGCCCGGATCTGCCTGGACGTGCTCCGCTCGGCGCGGGTACGGCGGGAGGCGTACCCCGGCCAGTGGCTGCCGGAGCCGGTCGTGACGCCGCTCGACCAGGGCCCGCGCCCCGACGGCTTCGCGCCCGACCCCGCGGAGCGGGCGGTCCGCGCCGATCAGGTCGGCACCGCCCTGCTGGTGGTGCTGGAACGCCTCGCACCGGAGCAGCGGGTGGCCTTCGTGCTGCACGACGTCTTCGCCGTGCCGTTCTCCCAGATCGCCGAGGTGCTCGGCACGACCGACGCCGCCGCCCGCCAGCTCGCCTCCCGGGCCCGCCGGGCGGTGCACGCGCCCGACGCGCCCCGGCACACCGCCGACGCGGTCGAGCAGCGTCACGTGCTCGCCGCCTTCGTGGCCGCCGTCGAGTCGGGCGACCTTGCCGCGCTGGTACGGGTGCTCGCCCCGGACGTGGTCGCCATCGGCGACAGCGGCGGCCACTTCCCGGCGGCCCGGCGGCCGGTGCTCGGTGCCGACGCGGTGGCCCGCTTCCTCCTGGGCCTGTTCGGGCGTGCCGGGCGCTACGGCGGGACGCTGCGCGCCCGTCGGGTGCTCGTCGACGGCGTCGAGGGCCTGCACCTGGAGACCCGGCACTCGGACGGACGGCCGCTGCGGGTGGTGGCCGCCCTCACGGTGGACGAGGGCCGGGTCACCGGGGTCTTCCACCAGCTGAATCCGGAGAAGCTGGGCGACCTGCCGCCGCTGACGGAGGAGGACGGCTGGCCGCCACGCTGGTGACACCCGGCGGTTTCCCCGCCGCGGCGGGCCGCGCGCCGCCAGATCCGTCGCCACCGGCGGTTCCGCCGCCGCTGTCGGTCGCGCGCCGGTAGGCCGGCCGCGCCGACGGTCAGACCACCAGGGCCAGCCACTTGCGGTACGACGTGGCGAACGGCTCGGCGCCGTCGCCCAGTGCGTCGAGGAGCCACCGGGCCGCCGCCTCGGCCTGCGTCACCACGTCGTCGGGGTAGCCGAAGCGGGCCCGGTGCTCGGCGAACTCGTCCTCGTCGCGCAACTCCACCAGCCCGGTGGTCCGGCGACGCACCACGTCGAGGTCGAGGTCGATGAGGTGGACGGTGTCGTCGTTCTCCCAGCGGGCGGGGCTGGCGATGTCGCAGTAGACCTCGCTGGTGCGCGGCGGGGGGTTGAACATGCCGGTCCACCAGGCGTGGTGCGGCACCAGGAGGACGAACGGGATCTGCTCCACCGACGGCCGGCCATGGTAGACGGACTTCGTGCCCTCGGTCACGCCGAGCCAGACGCCGAGGTCGTCCTCGGCGAGTCGGCGGGCCGGGTAGTCACGGTGGGCGCTGCCGTCGTACTTGCGGTAGATCACGCGGACCACGTCGCTCGGCATGAATCGCACCCTAACCGATACCGCCCATCCGTCGCCGTACGGAAGTAACCGGATGCGGTCGACGGGAGACCGTACCGTGACGACGCCACGCCCGGATCGGCGCGGCCGGTGTCGGGGACGGCGGGTACCGTCGCACGGTGACTCCGCGCCTCGCCACCGGTTCCGCCGCCCCCTCGCCCCGCACCGGCGGCCGACGGCGGGGCGCCCGGCCGAGCGGGGTCGAACTGCTCGCCGCCGCGGTCGGCGCGGTGCCGGGCGGCGCGGCGCGGCCCGGCCAGCAGCAGATGGCGACGGCCATCGAGGAGTGCGTGCAGGCGCGGGAGCACCTGCTGGTGCAGGCCGGCACGGGCACCGGCAAGTCACTGGCCTACCTGACGCCCGCGCTGACGGTGGACGGTCCGGTGGTGGTCTCCACGGCCACCCTGGCGTTGCAGTCCCAACTGGTCGATCACGATCTGCCCCGGCTCGCCGACGCCGTGGAGCCGGTGCTCGGCCGGCGGCCCACCTTCGCGGTGCTGAAGGGTCGGCACCACTACCTCTGCCTGGCCCGGCTGGACAACTCCACGGAGGACGAGCCGGAGGACACGCTCTTCGACGCCCCGGCCGCGCGCCCCGGCGGCGGCACCAAGTGGCTCGGCGAGGCGGGACGGCTCGGCAAGCAGGTCCAGCGGCTGCGCGACTGGGCGGAGAAGACCGACACCGGCGACCGGGACGAACTGGACCCGGGCGTCGACGACCAGGCCTGGCGGCTGGTCTCCATGCCGGCCCGGGAGTGCGTCGGCGCGTCCCGCTGCCCGTTCGGCGCGGAGTGCTTCGCCGAGGCGTCGCGGGCCCGCGCGCGGGAGGCGGACATCGTGGTCACCAACCACAGCCTGCTCGCGGTGGACATGCTCGCCGGCCGGCACATCGTGCCCCCGCACAAGCTGCTCATCGTCGACGAGGCGCACGAGCTGGCCGACCGGGTCTCCTCGGCGGCGCAGGCCGAGCTGGTGCCGGAGCTGATCGACCGCTCAGCGAAGCGGGCCCGCCCGCTGCTGCGGCCGGACGTCGCCGAGTCACTGACCGCAGCCGGCGACGCCCTGGCGGTCGGGCTGGCCGAGGCGCCGGCCGGGCGGATCACCTCGGGGCTGCCGTCCGTGCTGCGCGAGGCGTGCACCCTGCTGGACGCGGCCACCCGGGCGGCGCTCGACGCGATCGGCGAGGTCAAGTCCGACGACCCGGACCCGGTGCGCAAGCAGCAGGCCAAGGCGGTGCTCGACGAGCTCTCCGCCACCGCGCAGCGGCTGCTGGAGGAGGCCGACCACGACGTCGCCTGGGTGGAGAAGAACGACAACACCGGTCGCCGGGCACTGGTGGTCGCGCCGCTCTCGGTCGCCGGCACGCTCGCCACCCACCTGTACGACGAGCGCACGGTGGTCGCCACCTCGGCGACACTGACGCTGGGCGGCCGGTTCGACACGGTGGCCCGGGCGCTGGGCCTGGAGGCGCCCCCGGCCGACCCGCCGTCACCGGCCGCCGCCGCCCTGGCCGCCCGCTCCGCCGGGCGCACCGGCGCCGCCGCACCGGCACGAGACACCGGACCGTCCGAAGGCGGCACCGTGCAGGACGGCACCGCACAGGGTGGCACGGCCGCAGGCGCGGCGGGGGCACCGGCGACCTCGGGGCCGGGCTGGCGTTCCCTCGACGTCGGCTCGCCGTTCGACTACCCCCGTCAGGGCATCCTCTACGTCGCCGCGCACCTGCCCCGACCCAGCGTCTCCGGGCTGCCCGACGCGGCCGGCGAGGAACTGCTCACGCTGGTCACCGCGCTCGGCGGGCGTACGCTCGGCCTCTTCTCCTCCCGGCGGGCCGCGCAGCAGGCGGCGGAGCTGCTGCGCGCGCGGACCGACCTGCCGGTCCTGCTCCAGGGCGAGGAGGCGCTGCCGCTGCTGGTACGCCGGTTCCGGGAGGAGAAGTCGAGCTGCCTGTTCGGGGTGATGTCGCTCTGGCAGGGGGTCGACGTGCCGGGCGACTCCTGCCAGCTGGTGGTCATCGACCGGCTGCCCTTCCCCCGGCCGGACGAGCCGCTGGCGGCGGCGCGGGCCGCCGCGGTGGACGCCGGCGGCGGGTCGGGTTTCGCGGCGGTCAGCGTGCCGATCGCCGCGATCCGGCTGGCCCAGGGCGTGGGTCGGTTGATCCGGTCGACGGGCGACAAGGGCGTGGTGGCGGTGCTCGACTCGCGCCTGGAGACCGCCCGGGGCTACGGGGCGTTCCTGCGGCGGTCGCTGCCGCCGTTCTGGTACACCACCCGGCCGGAGGTCGCCCGCGGCGCCCTCGAACGCCTCGCCAAGTCCTGACCCTCCGGTCAGGGCGCCTGGGAGGCGACGACGACGGCGTCGGGCGGGGTGTCCGGGACGGTACGGGCGGCGAGCCGGCGCACGGCCGTGTTGAGCACGGCGATCAGCGGCACCGACACCAGCGCGCCGGTGATCCCGGCGAGGACCACGCCGGCCGCGATGCCGATGATGACCGCGAGCGGGTGGATGGCCACCGCCCGGCCCATGATCAGCGGCTGGAGGAGGTGTCCCTCCACCTGCTGCACCCCGATCACCGCGCCGAGGATGATCAGCGCCGTCACCGGGCCGCTGTCGACCAGCGCGACCAGGACCGCGACGACGCCCGACAGGGTCGCTCCGACGATCGGGATGAACGCCCCGAGGAAGACCAGGGCGGCGAGCGGGAAGGCGAACGGGATGTCGAAGATGACGAGGAAGATGCCGATGCCGACCGCGTCGATGAAGGCGACCAGCACGGTCGCCCGGACGTAGGCGACAAGCGTCGCCCAGGACGCCCGCCCGGCGTCGTCGACCTTCCAGCGGGCGGCCACCGGCAGCAGCCGGACCAGGAAGCGCCAGATCTTGTTGCCGTCGCGCAGGAAGAAGAAGGTGGCGAAGAGCACCAGCAGCGTGCCGGTCAGCACCTCAGCCAGCGTGGCGGCCGTGGAGAGGGCGCCGCTGGTGAACCTCTCGGTGTTGTTGTTGATCCACTTCTGGCCCTCGTCGATGTAGTTGTCGAGCTGGCCGTCGGAGAGGTGCAGCGGCCCGGTCTTCAGCCAGTCCTGGATCTGCCGGACGCCCTCGGAGGACTTCTTGCTCAGCTCCGGCACGCCCTGGATGAACTCGTTCACCACCAGGGTCAGCGTGCCGATCACCGCGGCCAGGCCGCCCACCAGCACCACCGCCGTCGCCATGGACCGCGGGAAGCGCGCCCGCAGCAGCCAGCCGACCGCCGGCGCGAGCAGCGCCGAGAGCAGCAGTGCGACGGCCAGCGGGATGACCACGATCCGGACGGTGCCGACGATCTTCAACAGCGCCCAGGCGACGACGCCGATCACGATCAGCCGCCAGGACCACGCGGCGGCGATCCGCAACGCGTGCGGCACGTCCGCGTCGTCCCGGCTGGAGGTGGAGTTGTGCATGGCACCGGGCGGCGGGGCGCCGACCACGGTCGCGGACGGCGCAGCCGCCGGTCCGGGGGACGTCGGCGAGGCCACGCCGGCCGGTTCGGGAGCGTCGGCCGGGTCCGCGCGGCGGGCGCGCGCCGACTGCCGGCCCGACTCGTACGCGCGACGGAGCCGTCCGCGTAACTGCTCGAAGCGGCTCAAGCGCACCTCCTGGCAAGAGAACCTGTCCGCCCATGCCGATGGGCGGACAGGATACGTCCGACGACGCCACCGTAGGGCAGGTCCGCCACACATTGCCCCCCGGCCCCCGGCGCGTAACCGCCCACGGCCGGCCGACCGGGACACGGTAGCGTTTCCGGCGTGACCGCCGACCAGAATCTCGACTCCGGGCTGCCGATCCGCCTGCTGCACGACCGCGTGCTGGTGCGGATGGAGGGCAGCGAGGGTGAGCGACGCTCGACCGCCGGCATCGTGATCCCGGCGACCGCCGCCGTGGGCAAGCGCCTGGCCTGGGCCACCGCCGTGGGGGTGGGGCCGAACGTGCGCGCCATCGTCTCGGGCGACCGGGTCCTCTTCGATCCCGACGACCGCTCCGAGGTCGAGTTGCACGGCCGCGGGTACGTGCTGCTGCGCGAGCGCGACGTGCACGCCGTGGCCGCCGAGCGGGTGGAGAACGACTCCACCGGCCTCTACCTCTGATCCCGTCCCCGCCCCACCCGCCCGGATGAGGGCGTCGGTGCCGTTTGCGTCGCTCCCGGCCGGGAAGCCAGCCGCACCACCGGCCCTGGGGAGGGACGATGCCGGTACTCGTGAAGAAGATTCTGCTCTGGGGGAGCGTCGCGTTCCTGATCTACTTCATGGCCTTCCGGCCGGAGGGCGCGGCGGAGATGTTCAAGGCGATCGGGGCGGGACTGATGGCGATGGCGCAGGGCCTCGGTGACTTCCTCACCAGCCTGATGACCTGACGACCGGGGCCGGCCCGAGCGGGGCGGCCCCGGTCGCGGATCCGGGGTCCCCCGGCGTCCGCGTCAGTGGTGACCGGGGTGCCACGGCGCCGGTGGCTGCTGGCCGTACCAGCCGGGCGGGCCGAAGCCGGCCGGGTGCACCGGGGGCGGCGGCGGGACGAGCACCACCGGGATCGGCACGACGGGCTCGTCCGGCGCCTCGACCGAACGCTGCGTGCCGTCCGGGAAGCGCAGGTGGTAGCGCTGCCCGTCCCAGATCCCCACCGGCACCTGCGGGTCCCGGCCCACGAAGAACGACCGGTACGCGCCGATCGCCTCCAGCAGCTCCCGTTCCTCCCGCGCGGTCCGCTCCCGGTCGGCCGGGTGCCGGTCCAGGCCGCGCAGCGCGCCGTCGCGCAGCAGCGCCAGCCGGGTCGCCGCGAACTGGTAGCCGCGCATCGCCTTCAACCCGCCGTCGCCGGCCACCCGCTTGGCCCACACCCGGGCCGCGTGCCGCCGTCCCAGGCTGCTCAGCGCCGCCACCTCCGGCGGGGTGAGCCATCCCGCCCGGACGTAGTCGGGCAGGGTCCGCTCGGTGAGCCGCCCCTCCCAGGCCCGTAGCCAGACGGCGAGCCCGACCATGCCGAAGAAGACCGGCACCATCACGCCGATGAAGCCGTACAGCATGATCAGCGTCTCGCCGGTGGCCTGGGTGAGCGTCGGCAGCAGGTTCCAGAGCCCGTGCAGCATCATCGCCAGGAGCAGGCCGGCGAGCGGCGCGAGCACCCGCACCCACCGGTCGGCGGCGCGCGCGGCGATGCCCAGCCCCACCCCGGTCATCGAGGTGAACAGCGGGTGGGCGAAGCCGAAGAGCAGGATCCGGACGATGAAGATGGCGATGACCTGCTGGGTGCCGGTCGCCGGCCCGTACCGCTCCACGCCGCTGGCGTAGCCGTAGCCGCCCAGGTAGAGGATGTTCTCCACCATCGCGAACCCGACCGCGGAGAGCCCGCAGTAGACCAGGGCGTCGGTGATCCCGGAGATCTCCCGGCGGCGGAAGATCAGCAGCAGGATCGGCCCGAGGGCCTTGGTCAGCTCCTCGATGAAGGGCGCCACCAGCACCGCGGTCAGCGCGGTCGGCAGCCCCCAGTCCTCGAACAGCCCGGCCGAGAACTCGTTGACGGTCAGCGAGGCCGCGGTGGAGACGAACGCGCCCCAGGCGAAGCAGAAGATCAGGTACTTGAGGGGTTCGGGCTCGTAACGGTCCAGCCAGAGGAAACAGCCCACCAGCACCGGAACCGGGAGGATCGCGGCGACCACGCCGATCAGCAGCGCCTCGACGCCCAGGTTCTCCCCCAGCGTGAAGACCATGAACAGCGCGCACGCCGCGATGAACAGGACGGTGCCGGCCAGCACCAGGGCCCGACGCCACCCCAGCCGACGCAGCGGCATCCGGGGCCCGGCCCCGCCGGGCGGCGGGACGGCGGGCGCGGTCGGCGACGGCAGGGACGCGCCGGGCGGGGTGTCGGCCATGCGGTCAGCGTAGCCATCCCCGGCCGGCTGGTCCGGTCGCATCGACCCGGCTATGCTGCCGGCAGGTCACGAGCGCCAGCGTCAAGCCCCGGCTTGCTGGCCGGCAACCCTCGTCGAGTTCGCGGTGGGGTGCCCCGGGTGATGACCGGGCCCGGCCCGATCCGCGCGCCGGGCAAGCGCGGACCCCGCCCGTGTGCGCCCACCCGGGGTCCTGGACCCCGGAGGTCGGCCGTGACCGTCACCCTCGTACCCCCGCCCGCGCCGCAGCCGCCCGCCGTCGCCGGCCCGCTCGACGTGCTCGGCGTACCCGGGCAGGTGAACCTCGACTACGCGGCCACCGCGCCCTGCGCGCGGGCCGCGGCCGACGCGGTGGCCGAGCTGCTGCCCTGGTACGCCAGCGTGCACCGCGGCGCCGGGGCGCTGTCGCGGCGCTGCACCCTCGCCTACGAGCGCGCCCGGCAGACGGTCGGCGACTTTCTCGGCGCCCGCGCCGGCGACCACGTGGTCTTCACCCGCAACACCACGGACGCGCTGAACCTGCTGGCCCGGGCGCTGCCCGCCGGCACGACGGTGGTCACCTTCGGCGGGGAGCACCACGCCAACCTGCTGCCCTGGCCGCGCGGTTCGGTGCGGCTGCCGGTGCCCGGGGAGCCCGCCGGGGCGGTACGCGCGCTCGACGCCGCGCTCGGCGAGCTGCGCAGGCCGGACGCCGCCGGCCACCGGCCCACCCGCCCCGGTGCCGGACACGGGCCGCCCGTGCTGGTGGCGGTGACCGCCGCCAGCAACATGACCGGCGAGCGCTGGCCGGTGGCCGAGCTGGCCCGGGTGGCCCGGCGGCACGGGGCCCGGATCGCGGTGGACGCCGCGCAGCTCGCCCCGCACGTGCCGGTCGACGTCGCCGACCTCGACGTCGACTACCTCGCGCTCTCCGGCCACAAGCTGTACGCGCCCTTCGGCGCGGGGGTGCTCGTCGGGCGGGCGGACTGGCTGGACGCCGCCCCGCCGTACCTGGCCGGCGGGGGCGCCACCAGCCACGTCGGGGCCACCACCCACGACGTACGGTGGGCGACCGGCCCGGCCCGGCACGAGGCGGGCACCCCGAACCTGCTCGGCGCGGTCGCCCTGGCGGCGGTCTGCGCCACCCTGGCCGACGCCGACCGGGTCGCCCTGCACGACGCCGAGCAGGCCCTGCTGACCCGGCTGCGCGAGGGCGTCGCGGCCCTGCCGCACGTGGTGGAGCTGCGCACGTTCGGGCCGGCGGCGCCCCGGGTGGGCATCGTGTCGTTCGTGGTGGCCGGGACTCGGCACAGGTGGCGGCGGAGCTGGCCGCGACGTACGACATCGGGGTGCGCGACGGCCTCTTCTGCGCCCACCCGCTGGCCCGGCGGCTGCTCGACGAGGCGGCCGCCCGCAGCGGCCGGCGGGACCTGCCGCCGACCGCCCTGCGGGCCAGCATCGGCCTGGGCAGCACGACCGGGCACGTGGACCGGCTGCTCGCCGCCCTCGCCGCGCTGGCCTGACGGGCCCGGGCGGCGGCCGGGCCGGCCCGGAAGCCCACTCCGCCCGCAGCGGCAGGCCGGGCGGCCGGGCCGGCGGGCGCGCGGGGCCGGCGGGCGAGGCCGACGGGCGGCGCGGAGCCGTCAGGCCTGCTTCGCCACGGGTGCCAACGTGCGGCCGCGGGTGCGCTGGATCAGCACGACGCACGCCAGCACCGCCAGCGCCGCCGCGATCGAGGCGGGGGTGACGGCCTCGCCCAGCAGCAGCGCCGACCAGAGCAGGGTGAGCACCGGCTGCGCGAGCTGGATCTGGCCGACCTGCGCGACGCCGCCCCGGGCCAGGCCCGCGTACCAGGCGAAGAAGCCCAGGAACATGGAGACCGCGGTGAGGTATCCGAACGCGGACCAGGTGACGGCGTCGGCGTGCGGTGGGGCGGCCACGGCGGCGACGACCGTGACCGGCACGGTGACCGGCAGGGAGAGCAGCAACGCCCAGCAGATCGTCCGGGCGCCACCCAGCTCCCGGGCCAGCGCGCCGCCCTCGGCGTATCCCAGGCCGCAGAGCACGACCGCCGCGAGCAGGAACAGGTCGGGCGGGGCGAGCGCACCGCGCACCGCACCGCTGGCGCCGAGGAAGGCGAGCACCGCCAGCAGCCCGCCGGCGCTCGCGACCCAGAACAGCGCCGGCGGTCGCTCGCCGGCCCGCAGCACGGCGAACACGGCCGTCATGGCGGGCAGCACGGTGATGACGACCGCGCCGTGCGCGGAGGTCTGGGTGATGAGCGCCAGCGAGGTGAACAGCGGGAAGCCGACGACGACGCCGAGGGCGACGACGGTCAGCCGCCGCCACTGGGCGCGGGTGGGGCGCGGGGCGGCGGTGAGTCGCAGGTACGCCACCGCCAGCAGCCCCGCGCCGACGGCCCGGCCGAAGGCGACGAACCACGGGTCGAGCTGCTGCACGGCGACGCGGGTGGCGGGCAGCGACATGCTGAAGGCGAGCACGCCCAGCGCGCCGAGGGCGAGACCGACCGTCCGGTCCGCCGTTACCGCGTTCCGGACAGTAGCGCTACTCTTGTCGTTCATGAATGACGGTAACGCAGTCGAACGCGTCAGCCAAGATCTGCGCGGGCTCGTCGCCGTCGCCGAGCCCGGCACGCGGCTGCCCTCGGTACGCGAGCTGACCGCCCGCCACCACGCCTCGCCGGTCACCGTCGCCGAGGCCATCCGACAGCTCGTGGCCGAGGGTTTGATCGAGACCCGGTCGGGCAGGGGGACCTTCGTGGCCGCCCCGCCGCGCGAGTGGCGGGTGCCCGACCTGTCGTGGCAGACCGTGGCGCTCGGCCCCCGCCGGCCGGGCGAGGACGAGATGCAGGCGCTACTGGCGTTACCGCCCGCAGGAGCGATCCCGCTGTCGGGCGGCTACCTCGACGCGGAACTCCAACCCGCCGCCGCGCTCGGTGCCGCGCTCACCCGCGCCGCCCGGCAGCCCGCGTCCTGGCAGCGGGGGCCGGCCGAGGGACGCGCGGACCTGCGCGCCTGGTTCGCCCGCGAGGCCGGGGCCGGGCTGCGCGCCGAGGACATGGTGATCTGCCCGGGCGGGCAGGCCGCGCTGTCGTCCGCGCTGCGGGCGCTCGCCGCGCCCGGCGACACCCTGCTCGTCGAGTCGCCGACCTACCTGGGCGCGCTCGCCGCCGCCCGGGCCGCCGGACTACGGGTGGTGCCCGTGCCCGCCGACGCCGACGGCGTACGGCCCGACCAGCTCGCCGCCGCGTTCGCCCGTACGGGCGCCCGGCTGTTCTACTGCCAGCCGCTGCACGCCAACCCGCACGGCGCGACCCTGGCGGGGCACCGCCGGGCCCGGGTCGCCGAGGCCGTACGCGACGCCGGGGCGTTCCTGATCGAGGACGACTACGCCCGCGACCTCACCATCGACGGCCAGGCCCCGCCGCCGCTGGCCGCCGACGACCCCGACGGGCACGTCGTCTACCTGCGCTCACTGACCAAGTCGACCGCTCCCGGGCTGCGGGTGGCGGCGATCGGCGCCCGCGGCCCGGCCGGCGCCCGGCTGCGGGCGGCCCGGCTGCTGGACGACTTCTTCGTCGCCGGCCCGCTGCAACAGGCCACGCTCGAGTTCGTCACCGCACCGGCCTGGACGCGGCACCGTCGCGCCCTGCGCACCGCCCTGCGGGCCCGCCGCGAGGCGCTGCTGGCCGCGCTCCACCGGCACCTGCCGGAGCTCGTCGGACAGCCGGTCCCGCGCGGCGGCATGCACCTCTGGGTCCGCCTGCCCGAGGGCACCGACGACGTGGCGCTGGCCGCCGCCGCGGCCGCCGAGGGCGTCATCGTCTTCCCCGGCCGCCCCTGGTACGCCGCCGAGCCCCCGGCGGCGCACCTGCGCCTCACCTACGCCGCCGCCGGACCCGAGCTGATGGACGAGGCCGTCCGCCGCCTCGCCCGCGCCCTGCGGGCCTGAGCGGGCCGGGCGGGTCAGCCGAGGGGCGGGGCGGCGGGCGGCCTCGGCGCGTCGTCCCGCCCCCCCTGCCCGCGCGACCGGTCCTGATCGCCGAAGGACTGCCGGACGCCGCGGTTGGCCTCCTCCTGCGTGATGCCGGAGGCCACCATCAGGTCGCTGGCGGTGGTGCGCACCTGCGCGACCACCACACTGCCGGAGAAGCCGACCCCCTCGGCGTACGCCCGGCCCGCCTCGCTGACCGCGCGCAGCGCCCGCTCCCGCGCCTGCTCCGGCTCGTCGCCGACGGCGAACTCGTGCTTGAGCAGGCGTACCGCCTCGGCGAGGTGGGCCACCGCGTCCGGCATCGTCTCCGGAATCTCCTCCTCGTCCTCGATCAGGGTGACCGCGCGCCGGGTCAGCGTGCCGGCGTTACGCATCGCCCGGTCGATCGGGCCGGCGGCCTCGGCGTAGTGGGCGAGCTCGTCCCGCCGGTGCCACCGGGCCGGCGAGAGCATGGCGGTCTCCTTCGCCCCGTCGATGGCCTCGGTGAAGGCGGCCAGCTCCTCCTGGTTGTCGCGGAGCCGGTCCAGGGCCCGCTGGGCCTTGTCCCGGTCCCGGTCCCGCAGGGCCTCCGCGGTGGCGTCGATCTGGTCGGCGAGCAGGTCCAGGGCGGGCCGGGCGGCCCGGTTGATGACCCGCAGCGGATTGAGCGGCAGCAGGATCGCGGTGACCAGCAGCGCGATACCACCGCCGACGAACGCGTCGATGAACCGGGGGATCTCCAGGTTCTCGGTCGACGGGCTGAGCGTGACGATCAGCACCGCCGTGGCCGCCGCCTGGATGACGATCGCCACGCTGGCGCCGGCGAAGACGGTCAGCACGATGGCCAGGGTCACCACGAGACCGAGCTGCCACGGACCGGTGCCGAGAAGGTAGATGAGGACGTCGCCGACGAAGACCCCGATCGCCACCCCGACGATCAGCTCCACCGTACGACGGAACCGCTGGCCGACCGAGGCGGCGAGGGTGCCGACCGCGGAGATCGGCGCGAAGACCGGCTGCGGGTTGCCGAGCAGCTCGTGCGCCGCCAGCCAGGACAGCCCGGCGGCGAGACCGGCCTGCACGGCGAGGCCCATCGCCATCCGCAGCCGGTGCAGCCGGTCGTGCAGGGTCGTCCTGCTGCGGTGCCGCAGGGTCTCCACGGCCTGGGCGACCCGGGCCGTGTCCAGTTCCTTGCCCCGGTCACGCAGGATGGCGCGTCGCACCAGTGAGGGTCGACGGTCCCGGGCCACGGCCATGGCGGGGACTACCCGTGCCGCGCCGGGTGAATCCTCAGCGCCCACGGCGGTACGGCAGACTCGGGTGGGTGGTTGACCTTCTCGACCGGTGGCGGGTTGCGGCCCGGGGAGCCGGGGCCGCCGACACCGCCGAGCTGACCCGGACCGGCGCGGACCTGCTGGCCCGTTGGGGGGAGCCGCACCGGCACCACCACGACACCCGCCACCTGACGGCCGTCCTCGACGTCGTCGACGCGTACGCGCCGGCCGCCGGGCGGCCGGACCTGGTGCGCCTCGCGGCCTGGTGCCACGACGCCGTCTACGACCCGCGCGCCGGAGGCGACGCCAACGAGCGCGACAGCGCGGCGCTCGCCGGCACGCTGCTCGCGCGGGCGGGCCTGCCGGCGGACGCCGTGGCGGAGGTGCGCCGGCTGGTGCTGCTCACCGCCGGGCACGCCGTGGACCCGGGCGACGCCGACGGATCGCTGCTCTGCGACGCCGACCTCGCGATCCTGGCCGCGCCCCCCGAGACGTACGACCGCTACGCCGCGGCGATCCGCCGGGAGTACGCGCACGTGCCCGAGCCGGCCTTCCGGGCGGGCCGGGCCCGGGTGCTCGCCGGGCTGCTCGCCCTGCCGGCGCTGTTCCGGCTGCCGCCGCTGGCGCGGCGCTGGGAGTCGCCGGCCCGCGCCAACCTGACCCGCGAGCTGGCCGCCCTGTCCCTGCCCTGATCTCCTCCCCCGCCGGGGGTGGCCGGACGGTCGCCGACGAGGGCGGGGGCGGCGGGTCACCGCGGGCAGGGAACGGCAGCGGCGGGTCACCGCGCGTGCAGGCGAGAGCGGCGGGTCAGCACGGGTGGAGGACGGGAAGCGCGGCGTCGCCGGGCGAGCGGGTGGCGGGCGGTTCGGGGCGGGGACGGGTGGCGGGCGGTTCGGGGCGCGGGCGGGCCAGGTGCTTCGGGCGGCGCAGGCCGGCCTGGCGCAGCAGGCGCACCAGCTCCCGGCTCGGCACCACCCGTGCGCCCAGCCAGACCGCCATGGCGAACCGTTCGGCGGGGATGTCGTAGTGGTCCCGGTCGAACCCCCGCCGGGACACGCCCAGCGTCTCGGCGAAGACGTGCAGCTCGGCGGGCGAGACGTCGCTGATCAGGTGGGACCAGAGCCGCCCCCGCCACGGCCAGGCGGGCCGGTCCAGGTAGAGCATGTCGGCCAAGCTACCCGCGCCGGGGAGCGGTTGGTGATCGCCCGGGACCGGTCGTAGCCTCGGCGGCATGGCCGGATCCCCTCTCCTCGACGACCTGCGGGCGGCGCTCGGCGACGACGCCGTGCTGACCGACCCGGACCTGCTGCGCACGCACGAGCGGGACGAGGCCGACCTCTGCGCCGCCGGCACGCCCCTGGTCGTGGTCCGTCCGCGCAGCACCGCGCAGGTGGCCGCCGCGGTACGGGCCGCCGCGCGGCACGGCGTACCGGTGGTGCCGCAGGGGGCGCGCACCGGGCTGGCCGGGGCGGCCAACGCCGTCGACGGCGCGATGGTGCTGAGCACCGTCGCCATGGACGCCGTCCTGGAGATCGACCCGGTGAGCCGGATCGCCGTGGTGCAGCCCGGCGTGGTCAACGCGACGCTCGCCGCCGCCGTGGCGAAGCAGGGGCTGTGGTACCCGCCCGACCCCGGTTCCTGGGAGTCGTCGACGATCGGTGGGAACGTCGCCACCAACGCCGGCGGCATGTGCTGCGTCAAGTACGGGGTCACCACCGAGTACGTGCTGGGCCTGGAGGTGGTGCTCGCCTCCGGCGAGGTGCTGCGCACCGGCCGGCGTACCGCCAAGGGCGTGGCCGGCTACGACCTCACCCGGCTCTTCGTCGGCTCCGAGGGCACCCTCGGCGTGATCACCGAGGTGACCGTGGCGCTGCGGCCCGCCCCGGCGGAGTCGCTGACGATGGTGGCGGTCTTCCCGTCCACGGCCGCCGCCGGCGCGGCCGTCGCCGAGATCGCCGCCCGGGGACTCTCGCCCAGCCTGCTGGAGCTGCTCGACCGGACGCACCTGCGGGCGATCGAGGCGTACCGGCCGATGGGGCTGCGCACGGACGCGCAGGCGCTGCTGCTGGCCGCCGCCGACACCGGCTCCCGCGCAGCCGACGACCTGGCCGGGCTGGCCGCGGTCTGCGAGGCGGCCGGCGCCGACGAGGTCTACGCGGCCACCGACGCCGTGGAGGCGGCGGCCCTGTTGCAGGCCCGCCGGCTCGCCCACCCGGCGATGGAGAGGTTCGCGGCCCAGACGTACCCGGGCGGCAACGGCGGCCTGGTCATCGACGACGTGGCGGTGCCCCGGGGCGCCCTGGCCGCGCTGCTCGACGGGGTGGCCCGGATCGCGGTGGAGTGCGACGTGCCGATCGGCGTGGTCGGCCACGCCGGCGACGGCAACATGCACCCGAACATCGTGGTGGACCGGGCCGACCCGGCGAGCCTCGAACGCGGCCGGCGCGCGTTCGACGAGATCATGCGCCTCGGCCTGGACCTGGGCGGCACCTGCACCGGCGAGCACGGCGTGGGCCTGCTCAAGCGGGACTGGCTGGCCCGGGAGATCGGCCCGGTGGGCGTACGGGTGCACCAGGCGATCAAGGACGCCCTGGACCCGGCCGGCCTGCTCAACCCCGGCAAGGTCCTCTGACGGCACGGCCGGCCGACCCGCCCCGGCGGCGACGGCGGGGGACGGACGGCCCGGCGGCGACGGCGGGGGCACCGGCCGCCCCGCGGGCCGGGGCGGGCCCGGGCGTCAGGCGGTCGGCTCGGCCGGGGTGGCCTGGGTGAGCAGGAGCAGGATCTCGTGGGCGATCGGCGGGTGCTCCTCCCCCGGGCAGTCCTGCGACGTGACCAGCCCGGCCGAGGTGACCAGGCTGGAGGTGAGCGCGTCGATGCAGGTGACCTGGTAGCGCCGGACCTGGTCGGTCTCCTTCGCCAGCCCCGGGTCGGCGAGCAGTCCCTGCAGCCGGGTGACGTGCTCCGGGCCGAGGACGCCGGTCGACGTCACGCCGTCGCCGGCGCAGTCGACGCACTCCCACCTGCCGTCCGGTGCCACGTTGAGCGTGCGCAGCGGGCCGTTCGTGCCGACCCGCTGCAGGAGGCTGACCTCGCCCTTCCCGGCGGTCGCCACGCCGCCCGGGCCCGATCGCGACGACCCGGTGCCGACCGGCCCCGGCGCGGGGGCGTCGTCGGCGTTTCCGGGCAGCGAGCAGCCGGCGAGGGCGACGACCAACAGGGCGGCGACGGGCACGCGTACCGCACGCGACCGGGAAGCGGAGGGCACGCGCCGGAACCTATCCCACCGCAGGTGGAGGCCGTAACCGCTGACCGGGGGTCGGGCGGTGAACGTAGGGGGTGACCGGGGCCCGGCCGGTCAGCGCGACGAGGACGGCAGTTCGGCCTGGTCGTCGTCGGCGCCCCGGTCGGCCGCGAAGCCCCGCACGTCGGGCGCGCCGAGCCGGGCGGCGTCGGCGGTGGCGTCGTCGGGCATCAGCTGGGACTGGCGTTCCGCCTCCACCCGGGCCCGGTAGTGCTCGACCTCGCGGGCCCGGGTCGCCTCGTCCCAGCCGAGCACCGCGCCCATCAGTTCGGCCGCGTGGCCCGCCGACTCCAGGCCCCGGTGCGGCGTCTCGAAGGAGATCCGGGTACGCCGGGTAAGCACGTCCTCCAGGTGCAGCGCCCCCTCGGCACGGGTCGCGTACGTCACCTCGGCGGCCAGGTATTCCGGGGCGCCGGCCAGCGGGGAGGCGAGCAGCGGATCCGCGTCGATCAGCGCCAGCAGGTCGCGGGTGAGGGTGCCGTAGCGCTCCAGCAGGTGCTCGATGACCCCGACCGGCACCCCGTGCCGGCGGGCCAGGTCCGCCCGGTCCCGCCACATCGCCGGGAAGCCGTCGGCGCCGAGCAGCGGCAGGTCGGCGGTGCGGGAGGGGCGTACGGCACCGAGCCGGTGGGCGGCCCGGTCGACCACGTCGGAGGCCATCACCCGGTACGTCGTGTACTTGCCGCCGGCGACCAGCAGCAGACCGAGCATCGGCTCGAAGACGGCGTGCTCGCGGGACAGCTTGGAGGTGGAGTCGGCCTCGCCGGCCAGCAGCGGGCGTAGCCCGGCGTAGACCCCCTCGATGTCGGCCGTCGTGAGCGGCCGGTCGAGCACCGTGTTGACCTGCTCCAGCAGGTATGCGATGTCCCGTGCGGAGGCCGCCGGGTGGGACCGGTCCAGACGCCAGTCGGTGTCGGTGGTGCCGATGATCCAGTGCCCGCCCCACGGGATGACGAAGAGCACACTGGTGGCCGTACGCAGGATCAGCCCGGCCTCGCCGGTGATCGCCGAGCGGGGCACCACCAGGTGCACGCCCTTGGAGGCCCGGACGCGGATGCCGGGGCGCAGCCCGACGTCGTTCAGCATCCGCGACATGTCGTCGCTCCACACGCCGGTGGCGGCGATGACGGTGCGGGCGCGTACCTCGAACTCCGCGTCCGGGGAGCCGGTGGGCGCCTCCAGGTCGCGGACCCGGACGCCGGTGACCTCGCGGGCCTGCCGGATGAGCCCGACCGCCCGGGTGCTGTTCACCACGGTCGCGCCGAGGCTGGCCGCCGTGCGGGCCAGCGTCACCACCAGCCGGGCGTCGTCGACCTGCCCGTCGTAGTAGCGGATCGCGCCGGCCACCGCGTCGGCCCGCAGGCTCGGGAAGACGCGGCGGGCGCCCTCGCGGGTCAGGTGCCGGTGCAGCGGCATGCCGCGCCCACCGCCGAAGACCCCGGCGAAGGCGTCGTACGCCGCCACGCCGGCGCCGTAGTAGGAGCGGCGCAACACCCGGGCCGGCAGGCCGCGCACGCCCTGCCCGTCGGGCAGCGGCACCAGGATCGGCACCGGCCGGACCAGGTGCGGGGCCAGCCGGGTGGCGAGCAGCCCGCGCTCGGTGAGCGCCTCGTGCACCAGGTGGAACTCCAACTGCTCCAGGTAGCGCAGGCCCCCGTGGATGAGCTTGCTGGAGCGGCTGGAGGTGCCGGCGGCGTAGTCGCGCGCCTCCACCAGAGCCACCTTCAGCCCTCGCGAGGCGGCGTCCAGGGCGGCGCCCGCCCCGGTGGCGCCACCGCCGATGACCAGCACGTCGAAGCGTTCGGCGCGCAGGCGGCGCAGGTCGGCGGCCCGGCGCTCGGGGGAGAGCTGGCCGGCGGTCGTTCGGGACACGTTGGGGTCACGCACCCGTCCACGGTAACCGTCGCCGCCACCGGGCGGCACGGCCCGTCCGCGCCGTACTGTCGCAGGATGGAGGTCGACCCCCCGTTTCCCGCCGGTCAGCCCGTCCCGCAGCCGCCGGTCGCGTCGGGCCGGCCGAGCCCCTGGCCGGTGGTGGCGGCGGTGCTCACCGGCTGCTGGACCGTCGGGGTGGTCGTCGTGGGCCAGACCGGCGGGTGGCTGGCCGACCAGGTCGTGCTGGCCTCCGGGCTGGACCGGGTGGTCTGGCTCTGGCCGGCGACGGTGCTGTTCACCGTGCTGCTGGTCGGCGCCCCCGCGCTGACGCTCGCCCTGCTGCCGCGCTCGGCGGCGGTCCGTGCCGCCGGCCGGGCCTGGCTGGCGGCGGCGCTCGTGCTCGGCGCGCTGGGGCTGCTCCGGGCGATCCCGCCGGTGCACCACGAGGCATACCTCGCCGCGCTCGCCGCCACGGCCGGCCTGGCCGCCCTCGTCCTGCGGATGCTGGGCCGCCGCACGGCCGCCGCACCGCCCTGGGCACCGGCCGCCGCACCGCCCGCGCCCGCCGCCACAATGCCCGCGACGCCCGGGACGTCCGCGCCCGCCGCCACGCTGCTCGGGGCGGCCGGCGGGCTGGCGCTGCTGCTGCCCTGGGTCTGGGTGGGGGCGCTCGGCGGGCTGCTGGAGACGGTGCTCGCCGGGGTCGCGGCCACCGCGGTCGGCGTGCTGGCCGGGGAGCTTCTCGACGGCGCCTTCTGGTCCCGCCTCGCCGTCGGCGAGCCGCCCCGGCCGGCCCCGTCGGTGCTGGTCGGTGGGCTGGCCGCCGGGGTCGCGCTGCTGCTGCTCGCCGCCGGGGTCGGGCAGTCCGGCGCCCAACTGCCCCTGCTGCTGACGCTGCCGCCGGCCGGCTTCGCGTTGGCGGCCCTGCACCTGGCAGCCCGGCCGCCGGCCGCCACCCGCCACCACCGGCCCGCCAGCCCGGTCGGTCCGACACCGGGCGCGGTCGACCGCGCCGGTCCGACGCCGGGCGCCGCCGCCGGTGGGCCGGAGGCCGCCGTGCGGCCCGCGGTCCGCTGGCTGGTCGGGCTCGGCGTACTCGGCCCGCTGGCCCTCACCGACCCGGAGGAGATCACCCTCGTCCTGGCCGGCACCCGCGACGTGCCGTTCTGGGTGGCGGCCGCAGCCGGCGCGGGGCTCGCCGTCGCGGCCGTCCTCGCCGTGGCGTACGGCGTGCTGCTGACCCGGGGCCGGCGGCCGAGCCGGCGGGTCGCCGGGGTGACCACCGGCGTGCTGCTCGTCGCGGTCGGGGTGGTGGCCGTCGGGGCGGGCCAGCCCGGCCTGCACGGCGAGCGGCTGTTCGTGGTGCTGCGCGAGCAGGCCGATCTCGCGGGCGTGCCGGCGACGACCGGCCGGGCCGGCCGGGACGCCCGGGTCGGCGAGGTCCACCGGCGGCTCGTCGCGACCGCCGAGCGGACCCAGGCCGACCTGCGCCGCGACCTGCGCCGGCTGCGGCTCGACCACACCCCCTACTACCTGGTGAACGCGGTCGAGGTCGAGGGCGGGCCGCTGGTACGGGCCTGGCTGTCGCGCCGGCCGGAGGTGGCCCGGGTGCTGGTCAGCCAGCGGGTGCGACCGTTGCCCGCGCCGGCCGGCCGCAGTCGCGGCACCGCGCCCGCGCCGGCCGGACCGGAGTGGAACGTCCGGATGCTCGGCGCGGACCGGGTCTGGTCCCAGCTCGGGGTGGACGGCTCCGGGATCGTGCTGGGCAGCTCCGACTCGGGCGTGGACGGCGGGCACCCGGCGCTGGCGGGCGGCTTCCGGGGCGGCGACGACTCGTGGCACGACCCCTGGAACGGCACCCGGGCGCCCACCGACGAGGGCGGGCACGGCACCCACACGGCGGGCAGCGCCGTCGGGCGGGGCGGCATCGGGGTGGCCCCGGGCGCCCGCTGGGTCGGCTGCGTGAACCTGGACCGCAACCTCGGCAACCCCGCCTACTACCTGGACTGCCTCCAGTTCATGCTGGCGCCCTTTCCGCCGGGCGGGGACCCGTTCACCGACGGGCGCCCCGCGCGCGCCCCGGACGTGCTCACCAACTCGTGGGGTTGCCCGTCGATCGAGGGCTGCGACCCGGGGGTGCTCCGGCCGGCCACCGCGGCCCTGGACGCCGCCGGCATCCTGGTGGTGGCCGCGGCCGGCAACACGGGCCCCTACTGCGGCTCGATCGACGACCCGCCCGCCCCGTACGCGGACGTGCTGACCGTCGGCGCGGTGGACCGGCAGCGCAAGGTCACCCTGTTCTCGTCGCGGGGCCCGGTGCCGGGGGCGGCCAAGCCGGACCTGGTCGCGCCGGGCGACGAGGTGCTCTCGGCGATGCCGGGCGGCGGGTACGCCACCCTGAGCGGCACGTCGATGGCGACCCCGCAGGTGGCCGGCGTGGTGGCGCTGATGTGGTCGGCCAATCCGGCGCTGGTCGGCGACCTGCCCCGCACCCGGCAGATCCTGCGGGACACCGCGACCCCGGCCGTGGCCACGTACGCGTCGGCGACGCAGACCTGCGGCGGCGACCGGAACATCACCGGCGCCGGCCTGGTCGACGCGTACGCGGCGGTGCGGGCGGCACGGGGGTGAGGGGCGGAGCGCCGGTTCACCGCAGCCGGTCGAGGAACTCCCGCGAGCGCCGCAGCACCAGTGCCGTCGCCTCCGCGTCGTAAGACGGCAGCGTGCTGTCGGTGAACAGGTGCTGGTCGCCCGGGTAGACGAACAGCTCGCCGAGGTCGGGCCCGACGATGCCGACCAGCTCGCGGGCAGCTTCGACGTCGCCTTCCAGGGCGAAGAACGGATCGGCGTCCATGCCGTGGATCTGCACCGGGACCCCGGCTGGCCAGGGGCCGACGGCCCATTCGCCGGTGACGGGTAGGCAGGACTCGTAGAGCAGCGCGCCACGGGCGCCGGGCCGGGTCTGGGCGAGCCGCTGGGCGGTGGCGGCGCCCCAGGAGAAGCCCGCGTAGACCAGGCCGTCGGGCAGCTCGGCCACGGCCCGGTCGGCGCGCTCGCGGAGCACCTCGCTCCCGATGCGTTTCGTGAGCGCGAAGCCCTCGTCGAGGGTCGCCGGGCGGTCACCGTCGAACAGGTCGGGGGTGTGCACGGTGTGCCCGCCGGACCGCAGCTGTTCGGCGAACCCGCGCAGCCCGTCGGTGACCCCACGCAGATGGTGGAACAGGACCACGTCGGCCATCTCTACACTCCTGTCAACAGGCGACAACGATCGAATGATCCATGATTCTAGAACGGTCGAGAAATGTCGAGCAATGAGCGGATCCCGGACTACGACCTCGACGAGATGCTCGTGGTCACCGCGCCCGCGCAACTTCGCGCGCTGGCCGACCCCCTGCGCGCCACCCTCCTGGAGCTGCTCCTGAAGCGGGCCGCCACAGTGACCGAGCTGGCCCGGGCGGTCGACCGGCCGAAGAGCAGCGTCGCCTACCACGTGACCGCGCTCGTCGACGCCGGCCTGCTCAAGGTGGTGCGGACCCGGCGGGTGCGGGCGATCGACGAGCGGTACTACGGCCGGGTCGCCCGCACGCTCTACATAGGCGTGCTCACCCGCCCCGAGGACAGACAGGTCGCGACCGCCGTCAACGGGCTCGCGGAGGCCGTCGCCGAATCCGCCGCGGCCCACGCCGCCGACGAACTGCGCTGCACCCTCGTCCACGCCCGCATCCCGATCGAGGACGTACGCGCGTTCTGGGCCGAGGTGCAGGCGCTGACCCGCCGCTTCGCCCAGATCCCCCGGTCCGGCGACCAGGTGTACGGGTTCGTCGCCGGCCTCTACCCCACCGACGCGCCGACCCTTCCCGAGCCCGACCCCGACCCGGAGCCGAAAGCCGAGCCGGCCGGCTGAGGCGACCGGGTCGGTCGCGGCACGCCACGGCGGACCGCCGGCCGGGTGGCGCCAACGGGGACTCTTCCCAGGCGGCCGACAAGGGCTCTTCTTAACAGCAGCGCTCCGGTGACCTAGGGTCGGCGTCCATGGACCTGAAGATCGTCGAGCTGGGGCCCGACCGGCTGCCCGCCGTGGTGGAGCTCTGCGGGCGGGCACTGGACCTGCCGGAGGACGCGGCCGAGGCGCCGGCCGTCGTGGACGCCCTCTGGGCGCGGGCCGCCGCCCACCGCCCGGTGTTCGCGTGGGGCGCGCACCGGCAGGGACGCCTCGTCGGCGTGCTCGTCGGTTCCCTCGCCGCCGGCGACGGCGACGCCCGTGGTCACGTCGACCTGGTCGCGGTGGCACCGCAGGAGCGGCGAAAGGGTGTCGGGAGGGCCCTGCTGGCGGTCGCCGAGGCGCGCTTCGCCGAGCTCGGCGCGGTGGAGGTGCTGCTCGCTGGCAACCCGCCGCACTACGCCTGGCCCGGCATCGACGTGCGCTACACCCCGGCGATCTGCGCCGCGCTGGCGCTCGGCTACCGGCAGGACCGCACGGCGTGGAACATGACCGCCGACCTGTCGTACGACGACTCGCCCGCGCTGCGCCCGACGGAGCCGGCGGAGGAGCGGCTGGCCGGGCAGGGCGTCACGGTCCGCCGCGCCGGGGCGGGCGACCTGCCGGCGCTGGCGGAGTTCGCCCGTGCCACCTTCGGCGGGGCCTGGGACGCCGAGCTGGCCGGCTCGGTGGGCCGGGAGGGAGCCGGTTGCCACCTGGCCGAACGCGGCGGCGAGGTGCTCGGCTTCGCCGCGTACGGCTCGTCGCGGCCGAGCTGGTTCGGCCCGATGGGCACCGCCCCGGCGGCGGAGGGCTCGGGGATCGGCGGGGTGCTGCTGCGCCGCTGCCTGCGCGACCAACGGGCGGCGGGCGTGTCGGCGGCGCAGATCGGCTGGGTCGGGCCGGTCCCGTTCTACTCGGGCAGCGCGGGTGCCCGGATCGAACGCGTCTTCTTCCTGTACCGCAGGTCACTGCGGGGCTGACAACGGGGCGAACGGGATATAGACCCCCATAACGCCATTTGCCCGCATTGGTGATCGTCGCGCCCTACCGTTTCCGGTAGAGGAGGCAGCCATGACCACGGACGACGAACGCCCCGGCCCGTTGCCGTTCGACCGGCTCGACTACGGCGACGCCGAGCAGCAGGCGGAGATGGCCGGCGTCGACGAGCCGGCCGACGAGCCGGTGACGCTGGTCGACGAGCCGGTGCAGATTCCGCAGCCGTACGACCGGGCGCAGAAGAGGCGCAACCAGCGGCCACTGCCGACGTGACAGCGGAAGGGGCGGACCGCTGACGCGGCCCGCCCCTTCCGGCGTTGGAGCTGGACTCAGAAGTCCATGTCCCCGCCACCCGGACCAGCCGGGGCGGCCGGGGTCTTCTCCGGCTTGTCCGCCACGACGGCCTCGGTGGTGAGGAAGAGCGCCGCGATCGACGCGGCGTTCTGCAACGCCGAGCGGGTCACCTTGGCCGGGTCGATGATGCCCGCGGCCAGCAGGTCGACGTACTCGCCGTTGGCGGCGTTGAGGCCGTGACCCGGGTTGAGGTTGCGAACGTGCTCGACGACCACGCCACCCTCGAGACCGGCGTTGACGGCGATCTGCCGCAGCGGGGCGTCCAGCGCGATCTTGACGATCTGCGCACCGGTCGCCTCGTCGCCGACCAGGTCCAGCTTGTCGAAGGCGGTCTTGCCGGCCTGCACCAGCGCGACGCCACCACCCGGGACGATGCCCTCCTCGACGGCGGCCTTCGCGTTGCGGACGGCGTCCTCGATGCGGTGCTTGCGCTCCTTCAGCTCGACCTCGGTGGCCGCGCCGACCTTGATCACCGCGACGCCGCCGGCCAGCTTGGCCAGCCGCTCCTGCAGCTTCTCGCGGTCGTAGTCGGAGTCGCTCCGGTCGATCTCGGCCCGGATCTGGTTGACCCGGCCCTGGATCTGCTCCGCGTCACCGGCACCGTCGACGATGGTGGTCTCGTCCTTGGTCACCACGACCTTGCGGGCGCGGCCCAGCATGTCGAGGCCGACGGCGTCCAGCTTGAGGCCGACCTCCTCGCTGATGACCTGGCCACCGGTGAGGATGGCGATGTCGGCGAGCATGGCCTTGCGGCGGTCACCGAAGCCCGGCGCCTTGACGGCGACCGACTTGAAGGTGCCCCGGACCTTGTTGACGACCAGGGTCGCCAGGGCCTCGCCCTCGATGTCCTCGGCGATGATCAGCAGCGGCTTGCCCGACTGCATGACCTTCTCCAGGATCGGAAGCAGGTCCTTCACCGACGAGATCTTGCTGTTGACGATCAGGAGGTAGGGGTCGTCGAAGACGGCCTCCATGCGCTCCGGGTCGGTCATGAAGTAGGCCGAGATGTAGCCCTTGTCGAAGCGCATACCCTCGGTGAGCTCCAGCTCCAGCCCGAAGGTGTTGCTCTCCTCGACGGTGATGACGCCTTCCTTGCCCACCTTGTCCATCGCCTCGGCGATGATCTCGCCGACGCTGGTGTCACCGGCGGAGATGGAGGCGGTGGAGGCGATCTGCTCCTTGGTCTCGACGTCCTTGGCGAGCTTGAGCAGCTCCTCCGAGACGCTGGCCACGGCGGCCTCGATGCCCCGCTTCAGGGCGATCGGGTTGGCACCGGCGGCCACGTTGCGCAGGCCCTCGCGGACCAGGGCCTGGGCCAGGACGGTCGCCGTCGTCGTGCCGTCACCGGCGACGTCGTCGGTCTTCTTGGCGACCTCCTTGACCAGCTCGGCGCCGATCTTCTCGTAGGGGTCCTCGAGCTCGATCTCCTTGGCGATGCTCACACCATCGTTGGTGATGGTGGGGGCACCCCACTTCTTCTCGAGCACGACGTTGCGGCCCTTGGGGCCGAGCGTCACCTTCACGGCGTCGGCGAGCTGGTTCATGCCCCGCTCGAGGCCGCGGCGAGCCTCTTCGTCGAACGCGATCATCTTGGCCATACGGCGTTGTCCTCCTGGACACTCACGGGCCACCCGGAGTGTGTGTCCCGGATGGGCCGCCTGGTGTACGCACCTTGGGACGTCGCCACCTGGCGACGACGACGTCTCCTCGGCCGGGCCGGATAGCCCGCGACGACCGGCCATGTGCCGCAGCCGCGTCTGGACGCCGCTACGACCGTGGCCCTACCGCCCCGACCATTGGCACTCACGGTATGCGAGTGCCAATGACTTGTTTAGCACTCTCCCCTGCCGAGTGCAAGCACGATGGGCCCGGTCAGCCGAGTTCGCCGGCCAGCCGCGCGCTGTCCACCGGCCCCTCGTGGGCGCGTTGCTCGGCGTACGTGACGACCAGGCCGACCAGCTGGGCGAGGTGGGTCGGCAGGGCCAGCAGCGCGCCCACCACCGCAACCACGATCACGCCGACCGCCGTGCCGGGCGAGTCCATCGGGGTGGTGCCGAACGGCAGCGCGCCGATGCCCTCCACCATGCCCGCCGCGCCGCCGCCGACGATCACCGCCGCCGCCACCAGCGCCACCCGGCCGAGCAGGAGGCCGAGCCGGTCGTGGAACATCCGGAAGGACCGGCCGATCGGGTGCTGCCGCTCGAACAGGTAGACCGGGCCGGCCATGCTCAGCGCGAAGGCGAAGTAGATGCCGGGGATGAAGCAGAGGCAGAGGCCGAGGCCGATGATCACGCTCATCAGCAGGGTCCAGGCCCAGAGGCCCAGGGCCCGGCGCGCCCCGTACGACAGGGCATCGCCCATGCCGACCGGCTGACCGGCCGCCTGCCGGGTGACCACCCAGGTGCCGGCCGCCCAGCCCAGACTCTGCACGAAACCGAAGACGAGGGCGCTGCCGAGCACCACGGACAGCATGACGCCCAGGTCGGTCACGAAGGTGTCGGGCAGCGCGGCGGGATCGTCGCCCATCGACTGCTCCCACTTGGCGGTCGGGTCGAGGGCCAACGAGAGCACCGACACCACGAGGGCCGGCAGCACCTGGGTGAGCAGCAGGATCGGCAGCAGCAGCCGCCAGCCCCGGCGCACCGCGCCGACGCACCGGTTGAACCAGCCGTTGACGCCCGCGCCGGGCGGGGTGACGAGCAGGTCGGCCGGGTCGAGGCCGTGCCCCGGCGGGTACCACCCGTGGCCCGGCTGCCCGGGGTAGGCGACCGGGGCGCCCGGATACCACGGCTGCCCGCCGTACGGGCCCGAGCCGACCGGGTATCCGCCGGTGGGCGGGAAGACCCAGCCCTGCGGCGGCGGACCGGCCGGCGCGCCGCCGGGTGGCGGCGCGGAGGGGTCGGGGTCTCCCGGGGGCGGCGCGGCCTGGGGCGGCAGGTCGGACATGAACCCTCCTCAGCGATGGCTGGAACGGCTCACGATCCTCCCCTGCCGACGCAACCGCGCCGACGCCCGCCCCCGAGGGACGGGCCGGTCACGGGTGCCCCGCGCCGCCGGGTCGCCCCGGCCCCCCCACGGCCGAGCCGAGAGGGCGACCGGCGGGGGGCGGGAGGAGTGCCGGGGTCAGGCGACGACGCGCACGCGCTCGGCCTGGGGGCCCTTCTGGCCCTGGGCGATCTCGAACTCGACCCGCTGGCCGTCGTCCAACGCCTTGTAGCCGTCCATCTCGATCGCCGAGAAGTGGACGAAGACGTCCTGCCCGCCGTCGACGGCGATGAAGCCGTAGCCCTTTTCGGAGTTGAACCATTTCACGGTGCCCTGTGCCACGGTGCACTTCCTCACTCTGCGCGGCGTTCCACGACCCCGGAGGCCGGGCAGGCCGGCACCGGAGGACCACCGGCCCGGCGATCGACGAAGGCCGCTGAAACGGTGACCGAAATCGCACGCTACACGAAGCGTGACGACGGCGCACGACCACAAACCGGGCGAATTTCGACCGAGCGGCATCGGCGTTCATCGCTGTGGTAGGCATGCGTCATGACGAGCACGCCCGCCGGGTCGCCGCCCGCGCGGCGGGCGAAGATCCTCCGGGTCCGACCGCGCGACGCCGCCCGGGTGCGGGCCCTGCGGCTGGAGATGCTCGCCGACGCCCCGCTGGCCTTCCTGGAGACCCTCGCCGACGCGGCGGCCCGGTCGCACGCGGACTACGCGGCCCGGATCGCATCCGTCTCCACCGGGGCGGGCACCGCGCAGTTCGTCGCGGACCCGGGCGGCAGGCTCGTCGGGCACGCCGGCGGCACGGCGGCCCCCGGGGAACCGGGGCTGACCGTGGTCTACGCCGTCTACGTCACCCCGGCCTGGCGGGGCAGCGGCCTCCTCGGCGACCTCGTCGACGCCGTGGCGGCCTGGTCGCGGGCCTGCGGGCGCCCCGAACTGATGCTGGAGGTCGTGGTCGGCAACGACCGGGCCTACCGCGCGTACCAGCGGCTGGGCTTCGTCGACACCGGCGTACGCGTCCCGCACCCCACCGTGCCGGCGCTCACCGAACTCCAGATGCGCCGCCCGGCCTGACGGGCCGCCAGGCGCCCGGCCCGAGGCCGTCCGGATCGGCCCGTCTGGGGCCGACCCGGACAACCGCGACCGACTCAGGCGTGCCGGCGGGACTGCACGATGCGGAACCGGTTGGCGACGTAGGCGCCGTCGGTGAGGGCAGAGTTGGCCGCCGCGTTGGCGCCGCTGCCGTGGAAGTCGGAGAAGGCCGCCGACTGGTTCACGAAGACCCCGCCGGTGAGGTTGCAGGACAGGTGCACCCCGACCTCGACCGCCGCCGCCTCGGCCGCGTCGAGGACCGCCTCGTCGGTGGAGTAGACCGCCGCGGTGAGCGCGCCCTTCTCGCCGACCGTGGCGCGCAGGATCTCCAGGCTGTGCGCCGTGGAGTCCGTGGCGATGGCGAACGAGATCGGCCCGAACCACTCCTGCGAGTAGGTCGCCGTGTCGTCGGCCGCCAGCCTGACCACCGTCGGGGTGCGGACCACCGCGCCGGGGAAGGCCGGGTGCTCGACCGTACGCGACTCCAGCACCGCCTCGCCGACCTTGGTGACCGCGTCGAGGCGCTCCAGCACCCCGTCGTTGACGATCGCGCCGGTCAGCTCCACCCCGCGCGCCGGGTCGGCGGTGATCTTGGCGACCGCCGCGGCGATCCCGCCCGCCACCTCGTCGAAGCTCTTGTGCCCCTGGTCGGTCTCGATGCCCCCGGAGGGGATGAGGATGTTCTGCGACGTGGTGCACATCTGGCCGCTGTAGAGGGTCAGGGTGAAGCCGAGGTTGCGGCACATGCCGGCGAAGTCGTCGGTGGAGTCGATCACCACCGTGTTCAGCCCGGCCTTCTCGGTGTAGACCGCCGCCTGCCGGGCGTTGGCCTCCAGCCAGTCGCCGTACTCGGTGGAGCCGGTGAAGTCGACGATCTTCACGGCCGGGTGCAGGGCCAGCGTGGAGGCGAGCTTCTCGCCCGGGGCCTCGGGGGCGAGCAGCACCAGGTTCGGGTCGAAGCCGGCCTCGGCGAGCACCTCCCGGGCGTACTTCACCGTGATCGCCAGCGGCAGCACCGCGCGCGGGTGCGGCTTGACGACCACCGGGTTGCCCGTCACCAGCGAGGCGAACAGCCCCGGGTACGAGTTCCAGGTCGGGAAGGTGTTGCAGCCGATCACCAGCGCCACGCCACGGGGCACCACGTGGAAGGTCTTGCTCATCCGCAGCGGGTCGCCCTTGCCGGCCGCCTTCTCCCAGCCCGCCGTCCCCGGGTGCCGGGTCATCTCCGCGTACGCGTAGGCGACCGCCTCCAGCGCGCGGTCCAGCGCGTGCGCGCCGCCGGCCTGGAACGCCATCACGAAGGCCTGGCCGCTGGTGAACTGCACCGCGTTGGCCAGCTCGAAGATGTGCTTGTGCAGCCGGTCGAGGATCTCCAGGCAGACCCCCGCCCGGGCCTGCGGGCCAGCGTCGCGCCAGGCGGGCAGGGCGGCGGAGGCGGCGGCGACCAGCTCGTCGGCGCCGGCGTGCGGGTAGCGGACGCCCAGTTCGACACCGAACGGGCTGGCCTCGGTGGCGACCCGGTCGGCCGCGCCCGGCTGGTCGAGGGGGAAGTCACCGCCGAGGTACGCCTCGAAGGCGGCCTTGCCGTCGGCGGCGGCGGTCTCGCCGTAGACCCGGGGGCTGGGCGACTCGGGGTAGGCGGACCAGTACCCGCGCTCCGTGATCGCGGTCAGCGCCCGGTTGAGGGTGTCGGCGTGCCTGTCGTACAGGGGGTGCGGGGTCTCCGTCATGCCCGCCATAATGCAACAGGAAGCCCTCAGATCAGTAGGGGCGTGTCACAACTCAGATGGTGAGCTGCCAGTCGGTCCAACCGTCGACGGGACGGAACCCGAGTTGCTCGTTGATCCGCACCATGTGGGTGTTCTCGGCCGCGTTGAAGGTGTCGATCGCGCGTACCGCCGGCTCGTGGGCCAGCAGGTGGCGCAGGTTCTCGACCTTGGTGAGCAGGCCGAGGCGGTGACCGCGGTGCTCCGGGTCGACGATGGTGATCTGCTGGAACGCGTGCCAGTCGGCCGACGCGCCGACGTCGAGCAGGGTCCAGGCGACCACCCGGCCGGACGCTTCGTGGCGCGCCGCCGTGTGGTAGCGCCGCCGCCCCCGCACCCGCAGTGCCCGCTCGATGCCACGGACCCGCTCGACGTCGATCCGCTCCGGCTCCCACTCCACGTCGCCCAAGGGCGCGTCGGCCATCAGCCGGCCGTCCAGGTAGGCGATGTCGGCGACGTACTCCTCGGGGGTGTCTCCCTGCCAACGCAGGACGTCGTAGCCGGCGGCCCGGCCCCGGGCCTCGGCCAGCGCGGCGGCCAGGCCGTCGTGGTCGAGCCGGGTGGTGTCGAGCCGGCGGCGGACCTCCGCCAGCGCCGGCCGGGCGCCGGTCGACGCGGCGAACGCGGCGGCGGCCCCGGAGCGGGCCGGGCCGCCGGGCAGAGCGGAGACCGCCATCGCCAGCACCCGCTTGCGGCCCCGCTCCCGCAGCAGGCGTACGCCGTGCTCGTGCAGCGCACGCCCGACGCCGCGGCGCCGCCACTGCGGGTGCACCACCACCTCGGCCGTGGCGTTCTCGGTGTTGTCGAGCTGCGGCAGGTCCAGCGCGAGGTAGCCGGCCGGCACGCCGTCGAGCCGGGCCAGCGCCCAGAGCGGCTCGTTGCCCGGCATCGGGTGCCGGATCGCCGCCTCGAAGCGCCGCCGGCAGAAGGGCGGGAAGTCCGGCAGGTCGGCGTCGTTGGCCGCCGCGCCGATCCGGTACGCCTCGTCGACGGCGGCCTGGTCGGCGGCGTCGAGCGGCGCGATCGCGATGCTCATCGGCTGAGGGTGCGCCACCCGACGACGATCGGGCCAGCGAATTAACGCTGGCCCGATCGGAAGTTGGTCGGGAGGGACGCTCGCACAACGCCTCCGGCGTTGGGTCGCAAGAACTCAAAGTCTCCGGCGAAACGCCCTCCCGCACGGAGCATCTTGCGCCGTCCGGTTCCTGCCGTCAAGTCCTTGTCGGCGCGTTTTCCGCACTCACAGCGAAAACCCAGTTACCCCCCGAATCCCCCCTGCCCGCCCCCGGCGGTCGGGTCAGCCGAGGAGGCCGGCGTCGCGGGCGGCGCGCAGCGAGGGCTTGATGCGGTGGGTGGGGCCGACCTGGCCGGCCACCGCGTCGAGGGTCTTGAGGCCCTCGCCGGTGTTGAAGACGACGGTCTCGGCGGTCGGGTCCAGGCGGCCCGACTCGACCAGCTTGCGCAGCACGGCCACGGTCACGCCGCCGGCCGTCTCGGCGAAGACGCCGGTGGTGCGGGCCAGCAGGCGGATGCCGGCGCGGATCTCGTCGTCGTCGACGTACTCCATCCAGCCCCCCGTGCGGCGCACCGCCTCCAGGGCGTAGATGCCGGCGGCCGGGTCGCCGATGTTCAGGGACTTGGCGATGCCGGTCGGCCGGACGGGGGTGATGGTGTCGGTGTCGGCGTGCAGGGCGGTGGCGATCGGGTTGCAGCCGGCCGACTGCGCGCCGAACACCTTCCAGCCGCCGGCCGGCGCCTCGACCAGGCCGATCTCGACCAGCTCGGCGAAAGCCTTGTCGATCTTGGTGAGCAGTTCGCCGGAGGCCATCGGGATCACCACCTGCGCGGGGATCCGCCAGCCGAGCTGCTCGGCCACCTCGTAGCCGAGCGTCTTCGAGCCCTCGGCGTAGTAGGGGCGCACGTTGACGTTGACGAACGCGGTGTCCTCGAACTCGTCCGTCTCGACCAGCTCGCCGCAGAGCCGGTTCACGTCGTCGTACGAGCCGTCGATGGCGACCAGCTCGCCGCCGTAGACGGCGGTGGTGATGACCTTGCCCTGCTCCAGGTCGCCGGGGATGAAGACCACCGACGGCGCGCCGGCCCGGGCCGCGTGCGCGGCGACGGAGTTGGCCAGGTTTCCGGTGGAGGCGCAGGCGTAGCGGCTGAAGCCGAGCGCGCGGGCGGCGGTCAACGCCACCGAGACGACCCGGTCCTTGAACGAGTGGGTCGGGTTCGCGCTGTCGTCCTTGACCCAGAGCGGGCCGGTGACGCCCAGTTCGGCGGCCAGGTGCGGGGCGGCCACCAGCGGGGTGAAGCCGGGGTCGAGGGTGACCCGGGTGGCCGGGTCCTGCCCGGCGGGCAGCAGCGCCGCGTACCGCCACATGTTGCGCGGGCCCGCCTCGATCTGCTCCCGGGTGACCGTCGCCAGCGCGGCGGCGTCGTAGTCGACCTCCAGCGGGCCGAAACACTCGTAGCAGGCGTGCTGGGCGGCGAGCGGATAGCGGGCCGAACAGGCGCGGCAGACCAGGGCGCGGGCGGGGCTGGCGGCGGTGTCGATGCCGGAGGGGGCGAACGTCGACGTCATGTCGAGGGTCCTCTCATCTTTCCCCGCATCGCACCCTGCGGCGGGGACGGAATTGGCACCTGCCCCGCCGGTCGCTCTGCGGTGAGCGCGCGGGGTGGTTGCCGGGGCGTCGTCGGGCCGTATCCCTCAGCCCCTCTGGATGAGGTATGCAGTTGTGCCGTCGAGTCTAAGCACCGACAACGCCCAGATCGACGTCGGATCCCACGCTGTGAGCGATCCCGCAGCCGCCGTCGATCCGCCGGGCGGGGCCGGCGGAACCCTCCTCGACGGTACGGATTCAGACGGTCACCGAGCGGGAGCCGGCGGGGCGCCGGGCGCGCAGCAGGGTGTCGAGCGCCCACGCGCCGGGGCCGAACACGGCGATCAGCAGGAACGACCAGCAGAACAGGACGGCCAGCTCACCGCCGTTGCGTAGCGGGAGCAGCGCGTCGGGCTGGTGCACCACGAAGTACGCGTACGCCATCGAGCCGGACGCCAGCAGGGCCGCCGGCCGGGTCAACAGCCCGACGAGGACCAGGCCGCCGCAGACCGCCTGGATCAGCGCGGCCCACCAGCCCGGCCACTCGCCGAGCGGGACCGCCTCGCCGGTGCCCCGGCTGCCGCCGAGGATCCCGAGCAGTGAGGCCAGGCCGTGGCAGAGGAAGAGCAGTCCGACGACGGCGCGGAACAGGGACAGGGCCGGGCCACCGATCCGGTCAGCGAGCATCAGGGCACCTCCGATCAGGACGACAGGACGGCACCAGAATGCCGACAGGCATTCGACCGTGTCGATGGATTCCCTATTCGTGGGAACGCTCCCATGAATCGGGGCGTCCCTGCCGCCGGGCGCGCTGGCGCGGGCCCGTTACGGTGCCGGTCACATCGACGGAAAGGAACGCGCTGATGCGTCGCAAGCTCGTCCCGGTGATGGCGCTGACCATGGCCTGCCTGCTGGTGGTGACGACCGCCTGCTCCACGGGCAACCGGAAGAAGCGGAACCGGTCCGCCGACCGGCCCGCGGGCACCGCCGTCGAGCGGGACGACGTCGACACCGCCCGGGCGACCCCGACCCCCCGCCCCACCGGCGACCGGCTCAGCTGCCTGGAACTGCGCAACACCCTGGTCGGCAGCAGGAAGGTCCGCTACCGCGGGTACGCCGCCCCGATCCGCCTCGCCGGCGGCCGCTGGTCCGACCCCGACGGCACGACGGTGGAGTTGCAGCGGCCGTGCGCCGTGGGCGACCTCGACGGCGACGGCGCGGGCGACGCGGTGGGGGTGGTCATGCTCGACGGCGGCGGCACCGGCCGCTTCTTCACCCTCGCCGCCTGGCGCAACGTCAGGGGGGAGCCGGACTACCAGGCCCAGGTCGACCTCGGCGACCGTACGCCGGTGGAGAGCGTCAGCGTGCGCGACGGCAGGGCGACGGTGGTCTACCTGACCCGACCGGCGGACGGCCCGATGGCGGAACTGAGCATCCGGCGCACCGCCGTCTACCAGCTCCGGGGCACCACGCTGGCCGAGCTGCGCCACACCGACGCCCGGGTGACCGACGCGTCCGGCGACGGCGACACCGCCGACTCCGGCACCGCGCCGGACTCCCCCGACTCCCCCACCCGCAAGCGCAGGCCCCGGTCCCGCTGACGCCCCCGCGACCGGGCCGCCTCAGCCCGGGACCGTCGATCGTTGCCGGCTCCGGCCGGAACGAGCAGGCGCGGCTCAGCCCGGGACCGGCCGGTGGACCGGTGGCCTCGGGAGCCGTACGGATGCGCTGGCCGGGCAATTCCGCTGGCGCACCTCGCCGAGGCAGCCCCACTCCGGGCCCGGGGGGCGTTCGAAGTACTGGACGGGCCGCGACGGGATGGCCTCGGTGGTGAACGTGCCGGCGCCGCTCGGGATGCGTTGCTCGTGGGAACCGGTCGTGTCGGTGTAGGAGGCGACGATGTGCCACTCGCACGTGTGGGTGGACACCTCGGGCTGGATGCGGAAGGCTTTGGACTGACCGTTGCCCAGCTCGACGACGTTACGGCGGAAGTACAGCTGGCCCTCCTCCGGCTCGCCCTCGGCCAGGACGTACGGGCCGTGCGGCTTGTCCGTCGGCCCACCGGTCAGGTCCCACAGCAGCCCCTGCCGGGACTCCGCACCCGCCGGGGGAAGGGTGACGACGGTCTGCGCCGTGGGGGCGCGGCAGGAGTCCTTGACGGCGGCCATGTCGTTGATCGTGAGCCCGGCAGCGCGGTCGCTGTTCAGGTTCAGGTCGAACGTCTGGGCATGGCCGCGATTCTCGTTGCCGTCCTCGAACGGGGCCACGTAGGACGCGTGCTCGACCATCCGGCCGCCGAGCGGCTTCAGGAACTCCCACACCTCCGACCGGGCGCCGGTCAGGGCGGTGAGGGCCGCCTGCTCGTCCTCGGTCAGCGGCCGGTCGAGCAGCACGGTGAAGGCCTCGGGCAGGTCCCGGTCGTAGTCGAGGGGAGTGACGGTGGACACGAACGCGGGCTGCTCACGGTCGACCGCCTTCTCGGCCTGCCTGTCCGAGCGGGCCCGATCGGTGGCCGTCGACCGGTCCGGACGGGTGTCCGGGAGCCCGGCGGAGCACCGGCCGGTGCGACGATCGGGCGATGGCGACCCCCGCGTACCGACCCGCACCGTGTCCGCGCGGCGGAGTTCCCACGCCGGCACGGCTGGTCGGCGTCACGAAGGCCAACCCAGTCCTGCTCGGCGCCTGCTCCGCGGCGCCTGGAGGAAGGCGGCCGACCCGACGCCTTAGCTGGTGACGTCCTTGCGGGTGAAGCGCCAGAACGCCAGCCCCCAGAACAGCGTCGCGTAGCTGATCGCGGAGATCGCGCCGCGTACCACGTCGTCGGTCTGCACCGGCGTCGAGAGCAGGCCCAGCCAGGCGGTGCTGTAGTGCGTCGGCAGGAACGCGCGCAGCGCGCCCAGCGCGGTGATCTGGTCGAGGATGCTGGAGAGGATCCAGAGCAGCACCGCGCCGCCGACCGCGCCGAGCGCGGCGTCCGTGACCACCGACAGCAGGAACGCCAGTCCGGCCACCACCAGGAGTACGACCGCCAGGTAGCCGAGCACCCCCAGCAGCCGCAGCAGCCCCTCGCCCGGTTCGAGCTGGGCCGCCACGGTGCTGCGCAGCGGCTCCCAGCCGTAGCGCAGCGTGCCGATCAGCAGGGCGGTGCCGGCGAGCAGCAGCAGCGCCAGGGCCGAGTAGACGAGCGCGACCACCAGCTTCACCGTCAGCAGGCGGGCCCGGGGCACCGGCACCGCCAGCAGGTACCGCAGGCTGCCCCAGCTCGCCTCGCTGGCCACCGTGTCGCCGCAGAACAGCGCCACCACCACGACCATCAGGAACGACGCCGAGACGAAGATGGTGAAGAGGGTGAAGTTCAGCCCGCCCGACGTGGCGAACTCCACCAGGCTGCCGAACTCCCCGCGCCCGTTGTCGTCGTCGTCGCCCGTGTCGAACTGGAACGCGATCAGGATGATCAACGGCAGCAGCACCATGAAACCCAGCGCGAGCTGCGTACGCCGCCGGGAGGCCTGCCGCCGGAACTCGGCGCCGAACGGCAGGGTCGCCGCCGGCCGGTAGCCGGCCGCCGCGCCCGCCGTGGGTGACGTGCCCGCCATCATCGGTCCCCGCTTCCCCGAGAGTTCTCGCCCACCAGGGCGAGGAACGCGTCCTCCAGGCGGCGCCGCGGCACCACCCGGTCCACCCCGATGCCGGCCCGGACCAGCTCGGCGACCACCTCGCTGCGGGCGGTGCCGTTGGTGTCCACCACGAGCTGGCCCTCGCCGTCGGGGAGCACCCGCACCCCGTGCAGGCCGGCGAGCACCGCCCGGGCGGCCTCCGGGTCGGTCACGTCGAACAGCACGCTGGGCGACTCGCCGACGATCTCCTCGACGGGGCCCGAGGCGACGATGCGGCCCTTGTTCACCACCACCGCGTGCGTACAGGTCTGCTCCACCTCGGCCAGCAGGTGGCTGGAGACCAGCACCGCCCGGCCGTCCGTGGCGTAGCGCTGGAGCACCCGGCGCATCTCCGCGATCTGCGGCGGATCGAGCCCGTCGGTCGGCTCGTCGAGCACCAGCAGCTCGGGCAGGCCCAGCATCGCCTGCGCGATGGCGAGTCGCTGTTTCATGCCGTGGCTGTAGTTCTTGATCCGCCGGTGCACGGAGTCGCCCAGGCCGGCGATCTCCAGTGCCTCCTCGAAGTGCGCGTCCTCGGCCGGCCGCCCCGTGGCCCGCCAGTACGCCTTCAGGTTCTCCAGACCGGACAGGTGCGGCAGGAAGCCCGGCCCCTCGACCAGCGCCCCGATCCGGGACAGCACCGGCGACCCGGGCACCAGCCGGTGCCCGAAGACGTAGATCTCGCCGGCCGTCGGCTGGGTCAGCCCCATCAGCACCCGCAGCGTGGTGGTCTTGCCCGCGCCGTTCGGGCCGAGCAGGCCGACGACCTGACCGGGGTGCACCTCGAAGTCCACGTTGGAGACGGCGACGAAGCCGTCCGCGTACTCCTTGCGGAGCTGCCGCACGGCCAGCGGGACGCCCGCGTACGCCGGGTGCACGGAGCTGTCCTGGCGGCGGTGCCGGCGGCGGACCACGGCGACGACCACGACGAGCCCGACGACGATCGCGGCGACCAGCCCGGCCAGCACCCAGCGCCACACGGTCGCGGAGGTGGGGATCGGGTCGCCGGCGACGGTCGGCAGGCTGACCGCGCCGGTGGCCGCGACGGTGTGCACGGCCGGCTCGACCGGGGTGGCGTACGCCTGGTCGGAGGTCGCCACCACCACGCGCAGCCGGTGCCCGGCCTCGATCCGGCGCACGATCGCCGGCAGGGTGACGGTGACCGGGCGTGCCGCGTCGATCGTCGGCGGCAGGCCGGTGAGCCGGACCGGGGCGACCAGGCCGTTGGGCAGGGTGGCCGCGCCGTTGGGGTCGACGTCGTAGAGCTTGACGAAGAGCACGGCCTCCCCCGTCGGCGACGCCGCGCGGACGTCGACGGTCGGGGCGCCCACCACGTCGACCGCCTCGGCCAGCGGCTCCGACTCGAACCGGGCGTGCTGGCCGGGAATGTCGCCGGCCACGCCGCCGAGCAGCGCCGACAGCTCACCGGCGAAGGGCACCGAGGAGATGGCGGCGGGGTTGCCGGCCGGCGGGTTGGCGACGGGCTGGGCGGGGCCGGCCACCGGCACGCTCCGGCGGGCCGTGCCGGCGACGCCGGGGTAGTCGGCGTAGCGGTAGCCGGTGGCCACCAGCCCCCGGTCGAGGGCGTCGAAGCCGGCGATACGCGACCAGGTGAAGTCGTCGCCCGGGGCCTCGCCCTCGCCCTTGACGTAGTGGTCGAGCCACTGCACGGTCAGGAACTTCACCCGGTCCGAGTCGGTCTTCGGACCCTCGCCGCCGTCGTGGCCGCCGGTGAACCAGGCCACCCGCACGGGCGTGCCGGCGGCGGCGATGCCGCGCGCGTTGGCGTCCGCCTCGCCGAGCGGGAAGAGGGTGTCCGCCTCGCCCTGCACCAGCAGGGTCGGCGCCTTGATCCGGTCGAGCACCCCGGCCGGGCTGGAGCGGCGCAGCAGGTCCACGGCGGCCTGGTCGGCCCGCCCCGTGGTGGCGATGCGCAGGTACGCGGCGCAGATGTCGGCGGCGAACCGGCCGCACGCCGGGTCGCCGGCGCCGGCCGGCGCGCGCCCCGGGCCGGTGCCCGGACCGGCGCCCGGCCCCGGGCTGGGCGGGCCGGCGGAGACGGGCGCCCCCTCGGGCTGCGCGGCGCTGGTCCCGGAGAGCCCGGCCGGCCCGGAGCCGACGTTGCCGCCGCCGCCGAAGAACAGCCCGGCCCAGCCGGACTTGAACACGCCCTCGGTGGGCTCCTTGCCGCTGCTCTCCGGCAGGAAGGAGCGGGACAGGTCGTTCCAGGTGATCATCGGCACGATCGCGTCGACGCGCTGGTCCTGCGCGGCGAGCAGCAGCGCCAGGGCGCCGCCGTACGAGCCGCCGACGACGCCCACCCGTGGGTCCCCGTCGGCGTCGGTGCGGACGTCGGGGCGGGCGGCGAGCCAGTCCAGCAGCCGTTGCGCGTCGCGTACCTCGTAGTCCGGGTGGTCCAGGTGGATCTGCCCGCCGCTGCGGCCGAAGCCCCGCGCGGTCCAGGTGAGCACCGCGTAGCCGCGCCCGGCGAACTCCTCGGCGTCGGCGCGTACGGACTCCTTGGTGCCGCCGAAGCCGTGCGCCAGCAGCACCGCCGGCACCTTGTCGGCCGCCGAGGCGCCCTCGGGCAGGTAGAGCGTGGTGTCCAGGTCGACGGACTCGTCCCCGGTCGGCCCGGAGGCGACGTTCACGAACGCCGCCTCGGTGCGCACGGCCGGCTCCCGCGGCAGGACCGCCCAGGTCACGGCGGCGGCGAGCAGCACGACGATCGCCGTCGCTGCGACGACGCGCCGGCGGGTGGACAGGGCACGCCGGATCCACGCGGCCGACAACGGCGATCTCATTCGGCACACGGTACGGCCCGGATCCTGAGCGTTGGCTGAGATCCTCCGTACGTCCGTCCGGTCGGGCCGATCGGCGTCCGGGGCGCGCGGTCCAGACCGTCCCAGGAAGATGAATTCGGATCACGTGAATTCCGATGTTCGTCGGAAATCCACTCTGATCCATCCTTGTCACTCTCCGTCCCGACACCCAGCGTGCCCGACGAGTTACCCAGGGGTTACTTCGGGCTTCATGACGCAAAGCTGACCGTCCGGCGGCCGGATCAACTCCCCGCTGGTCGGTTAGTTTTCCGGTCCGGTGCACGGGACTTCACCGTCGACCCCCGACACCCACCACCATCCCGTGCTCCCGCCGGAGGAGACAGACATGACAGTCCCCGCGCCGCCGGCCCGCCGGCGGCCCACCGCGGTGGGCCGCGTACTGCCACTGCTGCTCCTCGTCGCCCTGCTCGCGCCGATGACCCTGCTCTTCGTGCAGACCTGGCGGCTCACGGCCGACGACCGGGACCTGGCCAGCCGGGAACGGCTGGGCGTGGAGTACCTGCACGCCCTCGGCCCGGTCACCCACGCCCTGGTCGACGCCCAGTCCGCCGCCGTCGCCGCCCGACCCGCCGACAGCGCGGCGCTGACCCGCGCGGTCGAGGCCGCCGCCTCCGTCGACACGCGGATCGGCGCCGAGCTGCGGACCCAGGAACGCTGGGCCGGCCTGCGGGCCAAGATCGAGGCGCTGGGCGCCCGCGGCCCCGCCGACCCGGAGGCGGCCCTCGCCGCGTACGGCGAGGCCACCGACCTGCTGCTGGCCCTGCACGACAAGGTCCGAGAGACCTCCGGACTCGTCCGCGACCCCCGGTCGGACTCCTTCTTCCTCCAGCACGCGAGCCGGGACCTGCCCGAGACGGTGGTGGCGACCGGGCGGCTGGCGGACCTGGCCGTGCTCGCCGCCCGCCGGCCCGCCGCCGACCGCAACCGCACCGCCGTCGAGATCGCCGCCCTCCGGGTCGCCGTCCTCACCCCGGCCGGCGACCTGGTCACCGACCTGCGGGCCGCCGTGGACAGTTCGGAGAGCGCCGACCTCGGCGCGAGCGTGCTGACCCCGCTCGACACGTACCAGCGGGCCGTCGAGGCGCTGGCGGCCAACTCCACCCCGAACGGCCGCGACGCCGTGGCCGACCAGGCGCAGACCACCGGCGCCCGGCGCGACGCGCAGGCCGCCGCCGAGCAGCTCCAACCCGTCATCCTGGACGAACTCGACGCGCTGCTCGCCGAACGCCTCGGCGACCTGGACCGCGGCCGGTGGCTGACCGTCGCGGCCGGGGTGCTGGCCGTACTGCTGTGGGCGGCACTCGGCACGTTGTGGCTCGCCGCCGCCCGCCGGGCCCGACAGCGCGCGGCGCAGGCCCGGCGCGAGCGGGACGGGGCCGCCGGCCCGCCGGAGGACACGCCGTGGCCGCCGACCACCGAACCGCGTCGACTCCAGCCCGTGGGGCCGGCCCGCGAACCCGGCGCGCAGTGGGGGCCCGCCGATGCTGCTCGCTAGGCTCCGGATCCGGGGCAAGCTCGCGCTGCTCGTGGTCATCCCGCTGCTCAGCATCGTGGGGCTGGCCGTGCCGGCGGTGCTCGACCGGGTGGCCGCCGCCCAGCGCGCCGGCGACATCGCCGAGCGGGTCCGCGTCGCCAGCCGCATCGGCACCCTCGTGCAGGACCTGCAACAGGAACGCGTCCTCTCCGTCGGCCTGCTGCTCGGCCGCGTCACCCGCACCGAACTGGTGCAGCGGACGGCCAGCGTGGACGACCGGGTCGCCGACCTGCGGGCCACCCGGGGCGACAAGCTGCCGCCCCGGGTCGCCGAGGCCCTGCACGGCGTACGCGGGCTGACCGACCTGCGGGCCGCCGTGCTCGCCGGGACCGCCACCCCGGACCAGATCATGGCCGCGTACGGGCCCGTCAACACGGCGCTGATCGAGTCGCTGCGGCTGCCGTTCGGGGTGGACACGGAGACGGCGGCGGGACGGCAGGTGCTGGCCCTGGACGGGCTGCTGCGCGCCGACGAGGGGCTGGCCGCCTGCGCCACCCTGATCGTGCTCGTCAAGGCCACCGGCGCGCCCCGGGCGAGCGCCTCGTACGTCGCCTGCATGGCCGCGCTGCGCGTGGACAACCAGCGGTTCCGCAGCCTCATCACGCCGGAGCAGTTCGCGCTGGCGAGACTCAACGACGCGGCCGTGGCCGCCCGTACCAGCGCGGGCTTCCTCCACACGAGCGCGTTGGACCCGGCCGGCGCGACCAGGGGCATCCCGCTGGACGCGCTCTTCCCGTCGGTCCGCTCGATGATCACCTTCGGGCAGTTCATCGAGAAGAAGCTCGTCGCCGACGTCATCGCCGAGGTGACCCGGCAGCAGCGCCGGGCACTGACCGAGGCGTACCTGGTCGGTGGGGTCGCCACCCTGATCCTCGCCGTGGTGGTGCTGCTCAGCGCGGCCGTCGCGAGGACGGTGGCCCGGCCGCTGACCCGGCTCACCCGCTCCGCCGACCGGGTGGCCCGGGTCGCCGAGGCGGAGCTGACCCGGGTCGCCGACGACGAGACCGAGGGCGTCGCGCCGGTGCGCCTCGACCCGGTCGACGTACGGGCCCGCGACGAGATCGGCGACCTGGCCCGCGCGTTCGACCGGGTGCAGAGCACCGCCGCCCGGCTCGTCGAACGGCAGGTCGCCGGACGGCGCAACGTGGCGCAGATGTTCGGCCACGTCGGCCGCCGTACGCAGAACCTCGTCGGCCGGCAGATCGCGCTGATCGACCGGCTGGAGCGGCAGGAGACCGACCCCGACCGGCTGGAGCACCTGTACCGGCTCGACCACATCTCCAGCCGGCTACGCCGCAACGCGGGCAGCCTGGTGGTGCTCTCCGGCTCGGCCGGTGCGGACCCCCACGTGGCGCCGGTGCCGCTCGGCGACGTGGTCCGGCTGGCGCTCGGCGAGATCGAGGACTACACGCGCGTCGACATGCGGGTCCCGTCCGGCGTGTCGGTGGCGCCCGGCGCCGTCGGCGACCTCGTCCTGGCGCTGGCCGAGCTGATGGAGAACGCCACCGTCTTCTCCCCGCCGCACACCCGGGTCACGGTCGACGGCGAGCAGACCGGCTCCGGGGCGCGGCTGACCGTGGTCGACCGGGGCATCGGCATGGCCCGGGAGCGGCTGGCGGAGGAGAACGCCCGGCTCACCCGGCGGGAGCGGCTGGATCTCGCGCCGACCGAGGTGCTGGGGCTCTTCGTGGTGGGCCGGCTGGCCCGCCGGCACGGCTGGACGGTGCGGCTGGCACCGACCGCCGGCGGCGGCGTGTCCGCCCACCTGGAGGTCCCGGAGACCTCGCTGGTGATCCACCGCGCCGAGCGGGCCGGCGTGGCCGTGGCCCGGGCCGCCGTACCCGCGCGCGATCGGCGCTCCCCCGCCGACGCGCCGGAGGCCGCCCGGGCCCGCGTCACGGCGGCCGAGGCACCGGCTGCCCTGCCCCGCCGCGCGGCGGCCGTCGCGGCGCCGGAGGCCCGCGCGGCGGTCGGGCCGGCGCCGGAGGCCCCGCCGTCCGGGTTCGACGCGGCGCTGCTGAGCCGCGCCACGCGCAGCATGGAGTCCGGCGCCCCCTGGGACGCGTTCGGCTCCGGGGGCGAGCCCGAGGCGCCGGCCGGGGCCGCCCCGCCGGGCATCCGCCAGCGGGTGCCGGGCGCCACCCTGCGCCCCGCCGACCCGTCGACGGTGGGGCCGGTGGAGGTCGGCGGCGCCGATCCGGCCGCCGCCCGCGCCCTCGTCGAGGCCGTCGAGTCGGGCGTACGCCGGGCCGAGCGCGGCCACCGTACGCCGGACGGCACGGTGCCGGGCCGGCTGACCCGGCGGGTGCCCGGGGCCAACCTCGCCGCCACCCCGGCCCGGCAGCCCGACAGCCCGCACCCGGGAAATCCGGACGAGGTCCGCGACCTCCTCACCGAGTTCGAGGCGGGCGTCGCCCGTGCTCTGCGTGAAGTCAGCCAAGACCACCGCTACGAAGAGGGAACATCACGGTGACCAGCCCCTTCCTGCACGACAATGTCGACCACCAGAACCCGGGAGCCGGGGACCTGAGCCCGGAGGCGCGTACCTTCAACTGGTTGCTGGACTCCTTCACCTCCAGCACGGCCGGCGTGCTGGAGGCGATCGCCGTCTCGTCGGACGGTCTGCTGATGGCCATGTCGGCGATCAAGGACCGCTCCAACGCCGAGCGGCTCGCCGCCGTGGTCTCCGGCATGACGAGCCTCGCCGGCGGCGCCGCGAGCTGGTACGCCCTCGGCGGGCTGAACCGGGTGGTCGTGGACATGGCCGAGGGCTACCTGCTCATCAGCGCGATCAGCAGCGGTTCCGTGCTCGGGGTGGTGGCCGACCGCTCGGCGAACCTCGGCACCGTGGCCTACGAGATGACGCTCTTCGCCGGCCGGGCCGGTGGCGCCCTCACCCCGAGACTGATCGCCGAGTTGAAGAACGCCGCTCAGCAATGACCCCGGAGGTCGCCGGCGAGGGACCGGACCCGGAGCCCACGATCCGGATCCGGCCCTACCTGCGCGCGTCGTCCCCGCACGACGCCCGCCCCGGCCTGCCGGCGGCCACGGCCGCGCCGACGCCCGAGGACGGGCCGCCGGGCCCGCGCCCGTTCGTGCTCACCGCCGGGCGGGTGGCCGGCGCCGACCCGGCGATCGGGCTGGAGACGCAGGTGACCGCCCGGCCGGCGACCGACCGGTCCGCACCGCTGAACCTGCTGGCGCCCGAGTTGCAGGCGATCGTCGCGCTCTGCGACGAGCCGATCTCGGTCGCCGAGATCTCCGCCCGCACCCGGCTGCACTTCGGTGTGGCCCGGGTGCTGGTCGGCGACCTCCGCGCGGCGGGCCACCTGGACGTGCACGACGGCGCCGACGCCCTCGACCCCGACATCATCCTCCGAGTGATTGATGGACTCCGTGCGATCTCCTGAATGGCCGGTCGCCCCGCTGGGCGGGATCGCCGCCAACAGCGCCGCCGCCCGGTACGGCTCCCCGACGGGGCCGCAACCCGCCGCGTCCGCTCCGCCGCCGCACCGGTCGCCGGCCACCGGCGTGGCCTCGGTGCCCCGGCCCGCGCCGGCCGCCGCGCCGCCGATCCCCGTCAAGATCCTCATCGCCGGCGGTTTCGGGGTCGGCAAGACCACCACGGTCGGCGCGATCTCCGAGATCGCCCCGCTGACCACCGAGGCGGAGATGACCACCGCCGGGATCGGCATCGACGACCCCGGCGTACGCTCCGCGAAGACCACCACCACGGTGGCGATGGACTTCGGCTGCGTCACCATCGACCGCAGCCTGAAGCTGTACCTGTTCGGCACGCCGGGGCAGGCCCGCTTCGGCTTCATGTGGGACGACCTGGCCCGCGGGGCGCTCGGCGCCCTCGTCGTGGTGGACAGCGCCCGGCTGGACGACTGCTACCCGGCGATCGACTTCTTCGAGCGGGCCGGCCTGCCCTTCGTGGTCGGCGTGAACGCCTTCGACGGGCGGCTGGCGCACGACCTCGACGCGATCCGGTGGGCGCTGGCCGTCGGCGACCACGTGCCCCTGGTGCAGTTCGACGCCCGGGACCGGCTCTCGGTGCGGGACGCCCTGCTGGTCGTCCTGGACCGCGCACTCGAGCGGGCCACCCGGGAGAGGAAGTCCTGAACCGCTGCGGCGGTTCGACCCGTTTCGCGAGAAGGGGTGGTCGTGATGAGAGGTGGACTGGACGAGACACTGGCCCGGATGGCCCGCCGCGAGGAGGCCCTGCGCCGGCGGGCCGCCGACGCGGGGGCGGCGGGCGGGGAGGTCGCCGACCCGGCGGAGGCGCGCGACGGCTCCGCCCCGGGCCGCGCCGAGCCCCGGGCCGAGGTGCGCAACGCCGGACCGGGCTGGGCCGACACGCGGCGGAGCGCGGAACCCCGCGACCCCGTGGCGGAGGTCGCCGAGGCCGTCCGCCGGGCGGTGGCCGGCCACCCCGGCACGGCGGTCAGCATCCGGGTGGAGCACGACGGGCAGGCGTACCCGCTGCGGGTCGCCTGGACCGACGCGGGCGTGACGGTCGACGCGGAGGCTGCCGCGCCGCCACCGCCGTGGCCCCTGTCGGTCAAGACCGTGCCGGCCTGGACGCCGGCCCGGGAGGGGCTGGCCCCGGACCCGGCGGCGCGGCTGGCCGAGCTGATCCGCCGCGACCCGTCCCTGCTCGGCGACGGTGACGGGCTCCGCGCGGCGCACGACGCCCCGGGGACGGGCGCGGCGTGACCACGGCGGCTAGGGTCGGGCGGTGGCGGAACCCGACCTGACCCTGACCGCGAGCCTGCGGCCGGCGGCCCTGGACGCCCGGCGGGGCGTCGTCCGGCTGCACCCCGAGGTGCTCACCGCGCTGGCGCTGCGCCCCGGCGACCCGGTGCGGCTGGCGGGCCGGCGGACGACCGCCGGCATCGTCGCGCCGGCCGAGCCGACCGCCAGCACGGCGCTGCTCTACGCCGACGACCTGCTGCTGGGCAACCTCGGGATCCGCGACGGCGGCCAGGTCACGGTGAGCCCCCTGCCGGTCACCCCGGCCCGCCGGGTGCTGCTCGCCGGTCCGGCGCAGATCGCCGCCGTGGTCTCCCCCGAGATGCTCCGTCTGGCCCTGCTCGGCAAGGTGGTGACGACCGGGGACGACGTGTCGCTGCTGCCGCAGGACGTCCTGCCCGACGCCTCGGTGCGCAGCCTGGTGGAAGCCGCCCGGCGCAGCCTCTCCAACAGCGTCGGGTACGCCTGGACCAGCACCCTGCTCGCCGTGGTCGCCGCCGAGCCCGACACCGGCTCGCTGGTCACCATGGACACGGTGGTCGGCTGGGAACACGGCCAGGCGACCCACGGCTCCGCCGGCACCACGCCCGGTGGGGGTCGCCTCGGGGCCGGCGGCCCGACGGCGGACGGGACCGCCCCGGGCCGACCGGGTGCCGCGGGCGTACGCGGCGGCGGCCCGGCCGTGGACGCCACGGGACGGACCGTCGGGAGCGACGACGACGCGCCGCCCGCGGTGGACGAGCTGCCCGGGCTGCGGGCGCAGGCCGAGGAGCTCACCGAGCTGCTCGACCTCGGCTTCCACCACCGGGAGGTGCTCGGCCGGCTGGGCACGACCGTCTCGCTGGGCGTGCTGGTCGCCGGGCCGGCCGGCTCCGGCAAGGCCGCGCTCGTACGCGCCGTGGCCGCCCGGGTCGGGGCCCGGGTCAGCCCGCTCTGGGCCCCCGAGGTCGCCGCGCTGACCAACCAGGCCGCCGCCGACCGGCTGCGCACCGCCGCCGCCGAGGCGCGCGCCGACGGCCCCGGGGTGCTGCTGGTCACCGACGTGGAGGCACTCGCCCCGGCGGACGGCCCGGGCCCGGTGGCGACCGTGTTCCGGCAGGTGGTCGCCGAGACCGTACGGGCGGGGGTGGCGGTCGTCTGCACCACGGGCCGGCCCGAGGCCGTCGACCCCGCGTTGCGCGCCCCGGACCTGCTCTCGCTGCGGATCAGCGTCCCGCTGCCGGACGCGGCCCTGCGCCGGGAGCAGTTGACGGTGCTGACCCGACAGGTCCCGCTCGCCGACGACGTACGGCTCGACGAGGTCGCCGGGCGTACCCCCGGTTTCGTCGCCGCCGACCTGGCCGCGCTGGTCCGCGAGGCCGGGGTGCGCGCGGCGCTGCGGCAGAAGTCGGCGGAGACGCCGACGGTGGCCATGGCGGACTTCGCCGCGGCGCTGGAGGTCGTCCGGCCCACCACCATGGCCGCCTCCACCCTGGAGCTGGCCTCGGTGACGCTGGACGACGTGGGCGACCTGACGGAGGTCAAGGAGACGCTCACCGAGTCGGTGCTGTGGCCGCTGACCTACCCGGACACCTTCGCCCGGCTGGGCGTGCAGCCGCCGCGCGGGGTGCTCCTCTACGGCCCGCCGGGCTGCGGCAAGACCTACCTGGTGACGGCGCTGGCCGGCTCGGGGCGGGCGAACGTGCTCTCGGTGAAGGGCGCGGAGCTGCTGTCGAAGTGGGTCGGCGAGAGCGAGCGCGCGGTCCGCGAACTGTTCCGCCGGGCCCGCGAGGCCGCGCCCACCCTGATCTTCCTGGACGAGGTGGACGCGCTCGCCCCGGTACGCGGCCAGGCCAGCGACGGCGGCACCACCGACCGGGTGGTGGCCGCGCTGCTCACGGAGCTGGACGGGGTGGAGACGCTGCGCAACGTGGTGGTGGTCGGCGCGACGAACCGGCCGGACCTGATCGACCCGGCGCTGCTGCGCCCCGGGCGGCTGGAGCGGCTGGTCTACGTGCCGCCGCCGGACGGGCCGGCGCGGGCGGAGATCCTGCGCGCCTCGGCGCGCAACGTGCCGCTGGCACCCGAGGTGGACCTCGTGGAGCTGGGCGAAGCATTGGACGGCTTCTCGGCCGCCGACTGCGCCGCGCTGGTGCGGGAGGCGGCGCTGGCCGCCATGCGGGAGTCGCTGACCGCGTCCACGGTCACCGCCGCGCACGTGGCCTCGGCCCGCGCCCGGGTCCGCCCGTCCCTGGACCCGACCCAGGTCGCCTGGCTCGCCGCGTACGCCGAGAAGCGGGCCGGCTGACCGCCGGCTCCCCGGTTCGACGGGCCGGCGGGCCGGCGGGCCGGCGGGCGTCAGTCGGTCGGCAGGAGGGGGCCGAGGGGCCCGAGGTCGAGGTTGAGGTCCTCGGGCGCGAGGCCGAAGTACTCGCGCAGCCCCGTCATCTGCTCCTCCAGCGCCATCAGCGTGGTGCCGATCCGTTCGACCTGTTCCTCGGTGAGGTCGCCGAGGTCGACGCGGCGCAGGGCCTGCCGCTCCATGAGCTGCCGCAGCAGCTCGATCACGGTGAGCACGAGGCTGGCCAGTCCCCGCTCGACGGAGTCCCGGTCGACGGCCAGCCGGCGGTCCAGCGGCGTCACCCGGGGTGGCTGCCACCGGGTGTCACCGAGCGCGGCGGCGAGTTCGGCCGCCTCGTCCCGCCGGACGCCACCACCGCCGGGGCGGCCCGCGCCCGCCATCCCGGCTGCTCCGCCGCCCGGGCCGGCCGCGTTCCCACCCGGGACGGCCGCGTTCCCGGCGGGGCCGTCGGCGCGGGCGCCGGGGGCGGTCATACCGGCGGTCCCGGCGTCCAGGCGACGTCGTCCGGGGCGGCGTCGCGCAGCTCCGGCGGGGCCAGCGCGCCGACGGAGGCGACCAGTGCACGCAGGGAGATCCGGACCAGGTCCACGTCGGCGACGGCGATGGTGATGTCGCCGCTGATCACCACGCCGGTGGCGAGGACCCGGTCGAGCAGGTCGACCAGGGCCACCGGCCGGTAGGCCAGCGGGTCGTCGGCGCTGCTCGGCGCGAGCGACGTGGTCATGTCGCCGACCCCCGGGCCGTCAGCACGCCGGCTCCCGTACGGTCAGCGCCGGCCCGGCGGGCCGTTCGTCGGCGAAGGAGTACGGCGGCCACGGGCCGGTCAGCTCCAGTCGGATCTCGGGATGCCGTCCGGCGAGCGCGTCGACCAGCCGGCGGAACCCGGCGACCGCCCCGTGCCCGATCAGGTACGCCCCGTTGAGCGCCATCGCGGTGGGCGCCCCGGAGAGCCGGCGGTCCTGCGGGGGGTGCCGCCGGGCGGCCGCCGCGTGCCCCGCCAGTGCCTCGTGCACGGCCCCGGCGGCCTCGGCGGCGATCCGCTGCCCCTCTCGCGGGCGGTGAGCTGGGCCCGGCGCCGCCGCAGGTACGCCGCCCCGGCGCCACCCGACCCGGCGGGCTCCGTAGGGCGGGGCGTCGCGCCGGGCACGACGTACCCCTTGACGCCCCACTCGTCGTGGCCGGTGAGCCGGTCGAGGACGGCGGTCAGCTCCGCCCGGCGGGCGGTGAGCTGCCCCGCCACCCGGGCGTCGTCGTGGTGGACGGTGGCCAGTCGGGCCGGCACCACCGCGCCGACCCGGGAGAGGGCCGCGACGACCGCGTGGTGCGTCCGGGCCGCCCGTTCCAACCAGGCCAGGTCCTCCAGGTTGCGGCGCAGGGCCTCCTCGCCGTACTCGGACAGCGGCGCGGCGCTGACGACGGCGACCAGGCCGGCGACCCGCACCGCGCGCGCCGCGGCGCCGTCCATCCCGACGGTCGTGGCGAGCAGGGCCGGATCGACGTCGCGTGTCACGCCGTGCAGCCACACCCCGACACCGGTGCCCGCCGGCCCGGCGGCGGGCAGGAGGTCAGCCGTCGAACTCATCCCACTCCTCTCCGCGGGCGGCCCTGCGGGCGACCCGGGGGCGGCGTTCCGCCTCCACCTGTTCCGGGTCGCGTGGGCCGGGCTCCACCGGCGGCCTCGCCCGCGAGCTGAGCCACGGGTCGTGCTCCCACCAGTCGATGCCGATCTGCCGTGCCGTGTCGACCGAGGCGATGACCAGCCGCAGCTTGAGCGTCAGCAGCTCGATGTCGAGCAGGCTGACCCGGATGTCGCCGGCGATCACGATGCCCCGGTCGAGCACGCGTTCCAGGATGTCGCCGAGGTTGGCCGGCTCGTGCCCGGCGGGCAGGACCTGGCCGGAGTTCTGCACCACCGGCGGCGGCTGCGTGGTCACCTCAACCCACCTCGCCCTTGCCGCGCTGGTAGCGCCGCACCCGCCGGTAGCCGAGCAGCCCGCCCTCCAGGTCCAGCTCCACCTCGTAGAGGCCGAGCAGGTCGGTGGAGGCCGGGACGCGCCGGTCCTCGACCACCTCCACCCCGACCAGCCAGCCGTCCCGTGACGACTTCAGCGAGGTGGTCCCCACGGGATCACGGCCGGTCAACTCGACGACCTGCCGCAGCCCCTCGCGCGCCGCCTCGGCGGCCGAGATCGGTTCGAGGTACTCCTCCTCGTCGTACCGGTCGTCGACGGGCTCACTCCTGCGCGCCCGCCCGCCGTCGCCGCGGATCAGATCCACCATCGCGCCCACCTCCCTCGCCCCCGCCGGGGGCCGCCCCCCGGGCGCCGCCGGTCAGCCGTTCCAGCACCCGCTGCTGCCCCTGGTCCCGTTCCGCGGCGCTGATCTCGCCGGCGGCCTCCGCCGCGTCCAATGCCTCCAGCTCGCGCCGGACGTCGACGGGGTTGTGCTGACGTGACTCCGCCTCCCGGGCGACCACCTTCACCACGGCGGTCAGCCCCCGCACCGGCGCGTACGGCAGGGTCAGCAGCGCCCACAGGATGTCCACCGCTCACCCGGTCAGCTGATGGGCGCTGACGAAGTCGTACGGGGCGAGCGGGCCGAGCAGCCGCATCCGGATCAGCTCCCGGCGCTGCTCGGCGTACTCCTCGACCGCCGCGACGAACTCGTCCTCCCGGTCCTGGTCGACCAGGAAGGCGGCGTTCGCCGCGTCCAGCTCGTTGCTCGGCGCCCGGGGCGCGCTCGCCACGACGAGCGGGTCGAGCGCGTCGACGAGCTGCCGGTTCTCCGCCTCCCGGCGTAGCTCCACCGCCTGGCTGATGATCTCGCCGAGGCGGATCCGCTGCGGCCGGGTGGCCGCCTCCGGGTGCCCGCGCACCTGGTCCGCCAGCTCGGCGGCGGCCGGGTTCTCCGCCAGCACCGCCGCGATCAGCCTCGCCTCGTCGTAGCGGCCGTGCACGGTGTACTGGATCCGGCCCTCGAATTCGTCGAGGGCGGCGGCGAACCGGTCGTGGTGCGCGTCCAGCAGGTCGGCGACCGCGTCGGACCCGGTGACGACCGTGCCGAAGCGCACCGGCAGCACCGGCGCCACCGCCGCCGTGCCGTCCAGCATCTCCTGGTACGCGGTCAGGTCCGCCGGCCGGCCGATCGGCTCGGTCAAGCTCACCTCGCTGACCAGCGCGGCCAGTTCGCCGTGCCGGATCGCCGCCACCTCGCCGGGCGGGTCGCCGACCCCGGCGGCGTCCGCAGTCGGCTCCACGTCCGAGGGCACGATGCCGTAGATGAACAGTCCGGTCTCCTCGGCCATGCTCACCGACCCCCGTCCCGGCGTCGTCGGGGCCGGTCGCGGTCCCTACTCGCGCCGCCGTCCCGGTCGTCGGTGCCGAGGCCGCCGACGGTGTCCCTGACGGTGCCGCCAAGCGCACCGACGGCTCCGCCGATCCCGGAGACGGCACCGCCCGCGCCGAGCGCGCCGGCGGCGTCCCCGACCAGGTCGGTCAGCCCCTTCTGGTCCGCCGGGGTGATGTCGAACCGGTCCACCGCCTCCGCGAAGCGCAGGTACGTCTCGATGCTGGCGATGGTGATCCGGGCGTTGATCTCCAACAGCTGGATGCCGACCACGTTGACGGAGACCTGGGCGTCGATCACCACGCCCTTGTCCAGCACGGTCTCCACGACGTCGGCCAGGCTCGAGCCGGCCCCGCCGCGTTCCAGGGCACCGCCGGCCGGGCCCTCGCTCGTCGCGATGCTCACTCCCGTTCCTCCCGTCGACGCCGGACCACGGGTCGGCGGGGCGCTTCCGGGGACCGACGGGCCCGGGGCTCCTCGCGGGGGCGGGGCTCCTCCCTCGGCTGGGGGCGACGGGCCCGCTCCGGGGCGCGGCGACGCGGCGGGGTCTGCTCCTCCTCCGGCTCCTCCCCGTACTCGTCGTAGTCGCCCTCGTCGTACTGGTCCTCGTACTCCTCCTCGGCCGGACGGCGGCGCTGCGGTGGCCGGCGGCGCGCGGTGGGCCGGCGCTCCTCGCGCGGCTCCTCCCCGGCCTCCTCCTCGGCCTCCTCCTCGGGCTCCCGCCGGCCGCGCGGCGCACGCTCCGGCCGCCGCCCACGAGGCTGTTCCTCCTGCCGCTCCCGCTCCTCCCGCTCCTCCCGCTCCTCCTGCTCCTGCTCCTCGCGCAGCGCGGTCTCGTGGTCCCGGACGACCTGCGAGTCCTCGATCTCGCCGCGCCAGCCCTGCACCGAGTCCGGATCGAGGACGGTCTCGGTCATCACGTGCCGGACGAAGTGCTTCAGCTCCAGCCGGACGCGGCGGCCCTGGGCCCGCCACAGGTTCCCGGTGTGCTCGAAGAGACCCTGCGGGTGGTACTCCAGCACCACCAGGATGCGGGTCAGGTCGGGCGACAGCTCGTGGAAGCTGACCGTGCCGTCCACCGAGCCCTTCTCGCCCTTGGAGCGCCAGTGGATGAGCTTGTCCGGGATCTGCCGCACGATGGTGGACTCCCAGGTGCGGTGCGACCAGAAGACCTGCGCCTTCCAGGTCAGCTTCTCGTCCGACTCGGTGTCGACGTTCTCGACCTTCTTCATGAAGCTCGGGAAGTCGCCGAACTGGGTCCACTGGTCGTACGCGACCCGGACCGGCACGCCGACCTCGATCGTCTCCACGATGTTGGTGACCTTGAGCTTCTTGCCGCCGCCCTTGCCACCCTTGCCGCCCTTGCCGAGAGCCGCCATGATTTTCTCCTTACCGCCGGCCACCCCGGCATGGACCATCGCCTTGACCGGGGAGCCACCCTCGGCGAGCTTCTGCGCGCCGGTGGCGGCGGCGATCAGGCCGGGGCCGCCGCCCTGCTTCGCGTAGTCGCTGAGCCGGCCCGTCGCGCCCGTGATCCGCTCGGTCACCACCTGGACCGCGCGTTCGCCGATGGCGCTGGCCAGGTTGCGCGCCTCGCCGGCGAGTTGGCCCCGGACCTTGTCCCCGAGGCCGCCGGGGTTCGTCGTACCCGTCATGGTCACCGCCCCCGCTGCTCGGTGCCGGCCTCGGACCGCCCGCCCTCGGCGTCCTGCTGCCCGCCCTGAGCGTCGGCGTCCTGCTGCCCGCCCTGAGCGTCGGCGTCCTGCTGCCCGCCCTGAGCGTCGGCGTCCCGCTGCCCGCCCTCGGCGGCGGCGCCCGGCCGGTCGCCGTCGGGGGTGCCTGCGCCGCCCTTGCGGCGCAGCGCGTCGGCCGAGCCGCGCAGCTTGCCGCTGATGGCGTCGATGCCGCTGCCGGCGGCGGCGGTCGCGGCCGCCTTCGAGGCGGCCGCGAGGGGGGCGCCGAGGCGACCGATGTTGCTCAACTGGGGGGACGACTGGATCAGGTTGCCGCCCGCCTTCAGCAGCCCACCGGGCTCCCGGCTGGCCCGGCCGGCCGCGACCGCGGCCGCCAGGGTGAGGGCGGTACGCAGTTTGCGCCGCCGGCCGAGCAGGTAGCCGAAGCCGACCGCGAGCCCGATTCGTGCTCCGCTTCTCATCAGTTCTCCTTCGCTCCCCGCCGCGCCGGACACCTGACGGCAATGGTCGAAAGAATGGCCGCCGGGGATCAGCACGCGCCGGACCGCACATCAGGTGCCCCGTTCAATCGGACCCGGCGGGCAATACCCGTTGCCTCAACGGCAAAACATTTTCCGCGCTTTACCGACGCCATTGACCGGGGCTCGACCCACGCACCTCGCTAGGCGCGCAAAAGGGACACAGGAGCGGCCCAGAGCAGGAAGAACGTCAGAGGGTGAAGAATCGCCGAATGACCGTCACACGGCCGGCAGCGCCGAATCGAGGCATATTTCCGCGTGCACCTTACCGCCATCCTCGCGCAATTTAGCCCCGCATTTTTCCAGGACGGACACGGCGCCGAGATTGTCGACCGTGGTCTCCGCGACCACGAGGCGCATTCCGGCCGCCGCCGCCTCGTTCAACAACTCGCGCAGGGCGGCCGCGCCGATCCCCTGGCCCCGGGCGGAGCGGCCCAGCCACATCCCGGTCTCGACCGTGCCGGGCTCGCCTCGTCGGCTCATCCGGATCATGCCGACCACCTCGCCGCCGGCCAGGATCGCGTACATGCAGGTGCCGGTCGGGCCGTCCAGGCCGGCGAAGCTGGCCCGGTGGAACTCACGGAACGCCTCCCGGCGGGCGTGCGACCACCCCGCCGGCGCCTCCACCGGCGGCATCACGTCGCTGGGCTCCGCCTCCGCAGCCGCTACGGAGAGCAATGGCTCCAGGTTTCGCTCGTCGATCGGCTCCAACCGCACCGTTCCCGCCACGTGCCGCAGTCTGCCGCCCCCACCGGCTCAAGTCCACCCCATCGGGCTTCCACTGGCGGTCCGGCGGAAGGTACCGGCCGGTCGGACCGCATGGTGCTCCGCCTCACGCTCCGCTGTCGAGGCTGGCAGGGCAGCCGGCGGGCGCGGGCCGGTCAGGGCTCGTCGGCGTCGAACTCGCAGAGCAGCACCGAGGCGTCGTCGGCGGGCTTGTGCCGACGCAACCGGTCCGGATGGTCACGCTCCGCAGCGCGTACCCGGTCGATCAGCGCGCCCGGCCCCTCCGCGGTCGCCACGTCCAGCAGGCCCGCCCAGTCGAGCAGGCCGAACTGCTCCACCAGCGCCGACGCCCCGTCGCTGAGCAGCGCCGCACGCCGTACCGCGCCCGGCCCGCGCAGCGGCAGGGTGCCCGTCACCGCGTGGAACGCCGCGTCCGGGTCGGCTGCGGCCACCCAGTAGCCGTGGGTACGGTTCATCCGCTCCCGCTGCACGCCGACGGCCAGGCGGAACCGGGTGAGCCGGTCGGCGGAACCCGCCGGCACGGCTGCCACCGTGGCCCGCACCGCCGCCGTGGCGGCGTCCAGCCGGTCGTCCGTGACCACGCTGATCCGGCCGCCGGCGTCGAGCACCAGCGGGCTGTCGCAGAGCACCAGGTAGTCCAGGTGGTCGCCGCCGTCACGCAGCAGACAGACGGTGCTCGACGGGGTGCCCGGATGATCGAGGTCGCACCCGCCGCCGTGGTCGGCCCGGACGGCGAGGATCGCCGCCGCCAGGTTGCTCATCAGTGTCGCCGTCGGGCGGACCGCCTCCGCCAGCCCGAGCCGGGCCGCGAGGTGCCGGACGTACCAGGACGGCCCGTGCACGCAGCCCGTGTCGAAGCCCTCCGGCACGGTCGCGCCGTCCAGTACGCCCGCCAGCGGCCCGAACCGGAAGACGAAGTCCTCGTTGACCGGCCGGCCGGGCGGCGGCGCGGACGCGGAGCGTACCCGCATCGTCCGCGCCGCCCCGACGACCCGGGTCGCCTCAGCGGCGACGGAGGTCGTCGGCGGCCTCATGCGCCTGCCCCTGCATCTGGTGGGCGGCCGACCCGCCCTGGTCCCGGACGGCGGACGCGCCGCTGACGGCCGTGGAACCGACGGCGCGGGCCGCTTCCTGCGCCGGCTCGCGCAGGTTGTGGCGCATCTCGTGGCCCACCTCGCGGCCGACCTCGCTGGCCTGCTCCCGAAGGTGCCCGGCCTGCGCACGCAGCTGGTCGGAGTGCTCGCTCACCATCTCCTTGGCCTGCCCGGCCCACTGCCGTTCGGGACGGCTGGCCGGGATCAGCGACGAGACCAGCAGCCCGGCGCCGAACGCGATGAGGCCGGCCGCGAGGGGGTTGCCCTGCGCCTGCTGGCGGGACTGCTGCCCGAGGGAGCGGGCCTCCTCCCGCACCGACCCGGCCACGTGCGACATCCGTTCCCGGGACTGCTCCCCGAGCCCTCGCGCCGAATCGGCCGCGTGCGACATGCGCTGGCCTGTCGCGTGCGACACCCGCTGCGCGGCACCGTGCCCGTCCGACTGCACGCCCATCACCTTCTCCCTGGCCCGGGTGAGTGCGCCACGGGCCTGCCCGACGCGCTCACCGGCGATCCGTCGCGGATTGACCTTGTCGGCCAGCGCGTCGACGTCGCTGCTCAGTTCGTTCCGGGTGTTCTCGATCTCCCACCGGATCCGGTCCGGATCGTTGGACATGATCTACTCCCTCCCGGCTGGTTCACCGGCCGCGCATCGCGTCCGGTATCTCCCCTGCGGTCTGCCTCGTCCGGGGCAGCACCGCGCGGAGCTGCGCCTTCTCCTTGCGCGCCCTGCCGAGCAGGACACCCGTGACGGCGGCCCAGATGACGGCCACGATCAGCGCCGCCCAGCCCTGGTCCATCACGTTGGACAGCCCCCACCACAGCGCGTACGACACGAACAGCACCGTCAGGAACCCGGCCAGCGCCGCCCCGCCGAACATGCCGCCGACCTTGCCGGCCTGGCCCGCCTCCTCGCGCAGCTCCGCCTTGGCCAGTTCGACCTCCTTGCGGACCAGCGTCGAGAAGTCCCGGGTCACGTCGCCCAACAGGTCGCCGACCGACTGCGTCCGTTCCTTCTCGGGGGCGCTCACGGTGCCACTCCGCCGGGGATGTCCGGCCCCTGCCGACCGGGAGGCGAGGCGTTGCGCACCCGGGCCGTCCCGGTGTACGCCTCCTCGGCCGCGTACGGCGCCTCGACCGTCCGCTCGTACGGTCGCGGGCCGGCCGGGATCGGCGCGGCACCCGGTCCGGTCGGGGCGGCGGCCGGCGGGGTCGACGGCTGGCCCGTGCCCCGCGCCCCGTCGCCCGAGGCGGCCAGGTTCCGGGTGAGCCGCCCGACCAGCATGCCGGCCAGGGCCGCGCCGGCCAGGAAGGTGCCCGGGTGCCGTCGCGCGTACGACCGCACCTCGTCGAGCACCGCCGTGGGTTCGCGCTCGTCGAGCCAGCCGGCGGCCTGTTCGGCGGCGTCGGCCATCCGGCGGACCGCCTGACCGGCCATCCCGGAGTCCTCGCTGCGCTCCGCCATCGAGCCGAGTTCGCGCCCGATGCCGCGCAGCCCGTCGGCGGCCCGGTGCTGTTGCGCCCGGGCCTGGTCGCGCAGTTGCGTGCCGGCCTCGCCGGTCAGGTTGCGCGCCTGCCGCCGGGCCTCCGACGCCACCTGTCCGCCCTGTTCGGCGGCGGTGTGCGCGACCTGTCCGCCGGCCTGGGCCGCCTGGTGCCCGACCCGGGACGCCTCCTGCCGGGCCTGCTGTGCGGTGCCGGTCGCACCGTCCGGTGGCCGGCTCGGGTTCATCTGCGTCATCGCCCGCTCCCTCCGTCGGCCCCGGGCCGCAGCGTCACGGCCCGGAACGTGAACCGGCCGCGGCACGCGGCCCGGAACGACACCCGCGTACCCGTGCGGGTCGCCGACATTCCGGCGCGGGGTCGGGGACAGCGGTGGGACGGCCGGTCGGGCGGTACCACGGCGACGGCACCGGACCGCCGGGTCGGAACCGGTCGCGGGGTGCGACAGCGCTCAGCGGCGGCGGTTGCGGGCCCGGGAGGAACGCAGCCGACGTAGCCGCCCGATCAGCACCGGTTCGGCGGCGATGGCGGCCGGGTTGTCGAGCAGCGCGTTGAGCAGCTGGTAGTAGCGGGTGGCCGAGAGGCCGAAGGTGTCCCGGATGGCCTGTTCCTTGGCGCCGGCGTGCCGCCACCACTGCCGCTCGAAGGCGAGGATGCGCCCTTCCCGCTCGGTCAGGCCGCTCTCCGGGCGGGCGTCCGCCGGGACGCCGGTGTCGAAATCGGCGGGCCCTGCGTCGGTGTCGGTGTCGGTGTCGAGGTCGCCGGGCGGTACGCCGGTGTCGAGGTCGGCGGCGCCGGTGGCACGGGGCGGTGCCACGGCGAGTTCCGGTTCCGCCGCCGAGCGGGGCTGCGGGACGGTCGGGGCCGCGGCGACCGGGCCGCCGCGCGGGTGGGGGACGACGCCTGCGGCGTCGGGCGCGTCGGCGGCGACCGCCTCGCCCGTCGCGACCGGCTCGCCGGACCGTCCCGTCGCGGGCGGCTCGGTGGCGGCCGGGGCGGCGTCGGCGGGCTGCATGGCGCTCCTCGTGGGGCTGGTCCTGCTCCGGGCGGATCGGTCTCCCGGGGCGGCACGCGGGCGGCACACGGCGACAGCCGACCGGTGGGGAACACCAGCCTAACCAGGGCGGACCCGGTTCGCATCGGACGACCCGGCGGTGCGACCGGGGCCGGGGAGAGCCACGGTCGCACCGCCTGACGGTCAGGAGATGTCGCGCCGGCGCATCGCCCAGAGGGCCGCGCCGAGGATCACCACGAACCCGACCGTCATCATCACCGAGGACTGCTGCCAGGTGATGTCCAGAGTGTCCGGTTTGCATTCGCCGTAGTAGGTGGCCTGGCAGGTGTTCCAGTCCTCCAGGGTCACCTTCTTCTGCATCCACGCCACGGCGTAGGTCGGCAGCAGCCAGGCCTCGGCGAAGCGCACGCCGGCCATCGCCAGCAGGATGCCGAGACCGAACTGGCCGACGACCATCAGGGCGATCACCCCGCCCAGGGCCATCGCGGTGTGCCGCCCCAGCGAGGCGAGCGCGAAGCCGATGGTCGCGGTGACCAGTGCGAGCACCAGCCCACGCAGCCCGGTCAGGGCGAATGACTGCCACGCCCCGGAGGTCATCTTCGCCGTGCTGCCACGGAACGTGGCGACCAGCCAGAAGCTGCCGAACCACAGCACCGTCGTGGGCACCGCCAGGGCGACCAGCCCGGTGAGCAGCGCCGCCAGCTTCGTCAGCAGTACGGTCAGCCGCTTCGGCCGCCACAGCAGCAGGTTCATCATGCCGCCGGTGTTCCACTCGGCCCCGACGAACGAGGCCCCCACGACGAACCCGACCAGCGCGAGGATCGCCGCGAGCGGCAGCAGCGTGTCGCCGAAGTTCTCCCGGAAGTCGAAGGTCGACGGCAGGAACCACTGCGTCTCGATCGCCTCCCTGGGCGGCGGCTGGATGGACGCACAGTCCTGCGGGAAGTCCTCGGCCTGGGCCGTTCCGGCGGCCTTCGCCTTGTCGCACTCCGCGCGGTACTGCGCGTTGTGGCGGACGTCCCGCTGCCACTGCTGTTCGGCGGCGCGCTCGGCCTTGGCCAGCGCGGCGGCGTCGATCTTCTCGTTGGTGAAGAAGACCCCGATCACCACCATGGCGAGCACCAGCAGGCCCAGCAGGCTCATCCAGCGGGTGAAGCGCCGCTTCGCGAGCCGGCGCAGCTCCGTACGGTAGAGGCTCACGCGCCCCACCCTCCTCCGGCGGCGCCGGGCTGCCCCGCGCCACCGACCTTCGTGGACTGGTCGACCTGCCGGTGCTGGCCGGGTACCGGCGCGGTGGCGGTCAGTTCGAGGAAGACGCTCTCCAGGTCGACGGCGACCGGGGCCAACTCGCTGACGTAGAGGCCCTGCTCGGCGAGGAGCCGGGTCACCGTTGCCGGCTTGTCGACCCCGGCGAGCATCAGGTGGTCGGGCTGACCGGTCACCCGGATGCCCGCGCGGGCCAGCGCCTCGGCGGCGACCGGCAGGTCGGTGACCGCCTCCAGCCGCACCCGGACCGCGGCCGAGGAGTGCTGCGCGAGCACCTGCTCGACCGGCCCGAAGGCGACCCGCCGGCCGAGCGAGATGATGGTGACGGAGTCGCAGATCAGCTGGATCTCGCCGAGGATGTGGCTGGACAGCACCACGGTCATCCCCGACTCGGCGAGGCTGCGCGTCAGGGTGCGCATCTCCCGGATGCCGCCCGGGTCGAGGCCGTTGGCCGGCTCGTCGAGGATCAGCAGCTTCGGGTTCTTCAGCAGGGCCGAGGCGACGGCGAGCCGCTGCTTCATGCCGAGCGAGTAGGTCTTGACCCGCTCGCCGGCCCGGTCGCGCAGCCCGACCAGCTCCAGCACCTCGTCCACGCGCTGCCGGGGCACGTCGCCCGCGCCGGCGAGCAGGGACAGGGTGTCGCGCGCGGTGAAGTGCGGGAAGAACTGCGGGCTCTCCACGATCGCGCCGACCTGACCGGCGACGGCGGGCAGCGCCGCGGGCACCTCGTGGCCGAGGACCGTCATCCGGCCACCGTCGGGCCGGATGAGGCCGAGCAGCGTACGGAGCGTGGTGGTCTTGCCCGACCCGTTCGGGCCGAGGAAGCCGTGCACCTGCCCTTCTTCGACCCGCATGTCGAAACTGTCGAGCGCGTTGCGGGTGCCGCGCCGACGGCTCTTGTACGTCTTGCGGAGACCTTCGATCTCCAGGACAGCTGGCAAGCTGCACCTCCCCCGATGGGCGTATGACACGCGACACCATACGCGGTATGCAGCCGCACGCAATACCCGGTATGCATCCGACGCGCCGACGGATGGGGAAGGTGACTCAGCGTGGCCGGGCTTGCAGGGAGGCGCGCGTACCTCAGGCGCAGACGACCGTGACCCCGGCGGCCCGGAACGCCTCCACCACCTCGGGGTTGGCGCCCGAGTCGGTGACCAGGGTCTCCACCCGGTCCACCGGGCAGATCCGGGCGAAGGCGTGACCGCCCAGCTTGGACGAGTCGGCGATGATCACGACCCGCTTGGCCCGCGCCACCATCAGGTTGTTCATCGCCGCCTCGCCCTCGTGGTGGGCGGCGGCGCCGAGCTGCGGGTCGATGGCGTCCACGCCGAGCAGGGCGACGTCCAGGGTGACCTCGCGCAGCAGCGCCCCGCCCAGGGGGCCGACCAGCTCGAACGACTTCGGGCGGACCACGCCGCCGGCCACCACGACCTTCATCCGCGAGCGGACCAGCAGCTCGTTGGCGATGTTCAGCGCGTTGGTGACCACGGTGAGCTGGGCGCCCTCGGCACTGGTGTTCAGGTCGGGCCGCACGGCCAGGGCCCGGGCCACCTCCGTGCTGGTCGTGCCGCCGTTGAGGCCCACCACGGTGCCCGGCGAGACCAACGCCGCGGCGGCGGCGCCGATCCGCTGCTTCTCCGCCGAGTGCTTGGCGGTCTTGTAGCGCAGCGGCAGGTCGTACGAGACGCCGTTGGCGACCGCGCCGCCCCGGGTCCGGGTGATCATCTGCTGCTGGGCGAGCTGGTCGAAGTCACGCCGGATCGTGGCCTGGGAGACGTCCAGCCGCTCGGCGGCCTCCTCGACGCTGACCCGGCCGTTGTCGGTCAGCATCTCGAGCAGGGCGTTCCATCTGGCGTACCGGTCCACCCCGGCCCTCCCGTTACTGCGCGGTCGGTGATTGATTGCGTGCACAGTAGTGCGCGAAACTACGAGGGCGCAAAACCCTGTCTTGCGCGATGCCGGGGCTGGTTGCCACAGCCAGCCGCTTTCGCGCAGAATAACGCGCGAAAGGCGGCTCTAACGAGCCGTATTGCGCACCGCTCCCCTGCGTAGGAGTTCTCATGTCGTACGTCGACGCCGAGATCGCGAGCCAGCCCGACTGCTGGCGGGAGGCGGCGCGACTCGCCGCCACCGCGACGAGCCACCTCCCCCGCCCCGGGGAGCGGGTCGCCGTCGTGGGCTGCGGCACGTCGTGGTTCATGGCGATGGCGTACGCGGCCCGCCGCGAGCACCTCGGCCAGGGCGAGACCGACGCCTTCCAGGCCTCCGAGTTCCCGACCGGCCGGCGCTACGACCGGCTCGTGGCGATCACCCGCTCCGGCACCACCACCGAGGTCACCGAGCTGATCGCCGCCCTGCGCGGGCGGGTGCCGAGCACCGTCCTGGTCGGCGACCCCGACTCCCCCGCCGTCGCGCTGGCCGACGCGGCGGTCACCATGCCCTTCGCCGACGAGCGGTCGGTGGTGCAGACGCGCTTCGCGACCACCGCGCTGGCCCTGCTCCGCGCCCACCTCGGCGACAACATCGACGCGCTCGCGGCCGACGCCGAGGTGGCCGTACGCGCCCCGCTGCCGATCGACCCGACCCGCATCGAGCAGGCCACCTTCCTCGGTCGCGGCTGGACGGTCGGGCTGGCCCAGGAGGCGGCCCTGAAGTGCCGCGAGGCGGCGACCTTCTGGGCCGAGGCGTACCCGGCGATGGACTACCGGCACGGCCCGATCTCGATCGCCGCCCCGGGCCGGCTGGTCTGGGCGTTCGGCGAGCTGCCCGACGGGCTGCCGGCCGACGTGGCGGCGACGGGCGCGGCGTTCGTGCACAGTCGCACCCACGGCTGCCGCACCGTGCTCGGCAGCTGGGCCGCCGGCCGTACGCCCGTCGACCCGATGGCCGACCTGATCCTGGCGCAACGCTTCGCCGTCGCGCTCGCCACCAGCCGGGGCCTCGACCCCGACGCGCCCCGGCACCTGACCCGCTCCGTGGTCCTCGCGTGAGGTCGGCCGACGTCGTCGTCGCGCTGGACGTCGGCGGCACCGGGATGAAGTGCGCCCTGGTCCGGGGCGACGGCACCGTGCTGCACGCCGAGCGGCACCCCACCGACGCCGGGCGCGGCCCGGACGCCGTGGTGGACACCGTCCTCGGGGTCGCCGAGGGACTCGCCGGCAAGGCCCGCGCCGACGGGCTCGACCCGGTCGCGGTCGGCATCGCGGTGCCCGGGGTGATCGACGAGGCGCGCGGGATCGCCGTCTGGTCGGCCAACGTGGGCTTCCGGGACGTACCGCTGCGGGACCTCGCCCAGGATCGGCTCGGGCTGCCCACGGCGCTCGGCCACGACGTGCGCGCCGGCGGCCTGGCCGAGGCCCGGCTCGGCGCGGGACGCGACGCCGGGCACGTCCTCTTCGTCGCGATCGGCACCGGGATCGCCGCCGCCCACGTGGTCGCCGGCACGGCCGCCTTCGGCGCGCACGGCGCCGCGGGCGAGATCGGCCACATCCTGGTACGCCCCGGCGGGCCGCCCTGCGGCTGCGGTCGACCCGGCTGCCTGGAGGCGGTCGCCTCCGCGTCCGCCATCGGTCGGCGCTACTCGGCGCTGGCGGGGGTCCCGACGAGCGCCGCCGAGGTCGCCGACCGGGCGGCCGCCGGTGAGCCGCTGGCGGCGGACGTGTGGCGGGAGGCCGTCGAGGCGCTCGCCGACGGTCTCGCCACCGGTCAGGCCCTCTACGACGTGGAGACCGTGGTGCTCGGCGGCGGGCTGGCGCGCGCCGGCGCGCGGCTGTTCGACCCGCTCCGGGCCGCGCTGCACGAACGGATGACGTTCCACCGGGAGCCGCGCCTGGTCGCGGCGGCCCTCGGCGACGAGGCCGGCTGCCTCGGCGCCGCCCTGCTCGCCCTCGACAGTATGGAGAAGTGATGGCCAACCGGGTGAACGGCAAGGTGGTGACCCCGACCGGCGTGATCCGGCAGGGCTGCGTGGAGCTGGACGAGGGCCGGATCCGGGCCGTCGCCGAGTACCCGTCCGTGCGCGACGGGCACTGGATCGTGCCCGGCTTCGTCGACATGCACACGCACGGCGGCGGCGGACACACCTTCACCACCGGCGACGGCGGGCAGGCCCGGCAGGCGGCCGACTTCCACCTGCGGCACGGCACCACCACCCTGCTGGCCAGCCTCGTCAGCTCGCCCTTCGCGCTCATGCGCTCGGCCACCGAGGCGTTCGCCCCGCTGGTCGCCGAGGGGGTGCTGGCCGGGATCCACTTCGAGGGCCCGTACCTCTCCTCGGCCCGCTGCGGCGCGCAGAACCCGGAGTACCTGCGCGACCCGTCCACGGACGAGCTGGCCGAGCTGATCGAGCTGGGCGGCGGGGCGGTGCGGATGGTCACCCTCGCCCCGGAACGCGACGGTGCGCTGGAGGCGATCAAGCTGCTCACCGCGCACCAGGTGGTCGCCGCGGTCGGCCACACCGACGCCACGTACGACGAGACCCGCGCCGCCGTCGCGGCGGGCGCGAGCGTCGGCACCCACCTGTTCAACGGGATGCGGCCGGTGCACCACCGCGAGCCCGGCCCGGTGGTGGCCCTGCTGGACGCCCCGACCGTGGTCTGCGAACTGGTCGCCGACGGCGTGCACCTGCACGACGGGATGCTGACCTTCGCCACGTCGACGGCGGGCCCCGAGCGGGCCGCCCTGATCACTGACGCGATGGCCGCGGCCGGCATGGCCGACGGCGAGTACGACCTGGGCGGCCAGGCGGTCACGGTGGCGGACGGCGTGGCCCGGCTGGCCCGCGACGGCGCGATCGCGGGCAGCACCCTGACCATGGACGCCGCGCTGCGGCACGCCGTGGCCGCCGGGATCCCGATCGCGGACGCCGTACGGATGGCCGCCACCACGCCGGCCCGCGCGATCGGCCTCGGCGACCAGCTGGGCGCGCTCCAGGTCGGGCTCCGGGCCGACCTGGTGGTGCTCGACGACGACCTGAACGTGGTCCGGGTGATGCGCGGCGGTTCCTGGGTGGAGTGACACCGGCGCGGGCCGGCCGAGGCCACGCCGGTGGCGGTGGTGGCGGCGGCGGTGGCCGCAGCGGTGGTGGCGGTGGCCCGCCGAGCGACCCGCCCCATGACCACCTCGGCGCTGTCGAGCTGCCCCATCTGTGAGACCACGCTGTCGGAGCGCGTGGCTGGGGTGACGGCCTGCTGAGGGTGCAGGGCTGCGGGGGTGACGGCCTGCCGGGCTGTCCCGGTCGTCCCGCGTACCCCCGGTCGTCGGGTCTGCCCCGTCTGTGAGGGCAGCTCGACAGCGCCTGAGCCACCAAGCCCTCCCGGCCCGAGGGCCCGGCATCGAGCCCATCCGTTCTCGGGCCCGCGTGGGGTCGAACGGGAACGTCAGCCCGCGGTGGGGACCTCGACGCCGAGCACCGCCTGCTCGTCCGGGCGGTGCACCAGCACGTCGGCGAGGAACGACTGCACGGCCGGGGCCATCCCGACGTCCCGGCCGGCCCGCTCGGAGAGCAGCCACTTGTGCTCGATGATCTGCGCGAAGAGCTCCTGCGGCTCCAGCTTGCGGCGCAGGTGCGCGGGCACGGCCCGGACCACCGGCTCGAAGACCTCGGTCAGCCAGCGGTGCGCGGCCTGCTGCTCGTCGGTCAGGTAGCTCTCGGCCCGGTAGGCGTCGAGGTCGTTGAGCAGCCGACGGGCCTGGTTCTCCTCGGCGTCCAGGCCGGTCAGGCGCAGCAGCCGCCGGGTGTGGTAGCCGGCGTCGACCACCTTCGGCCGGATCAGGTACCGGCCGTTGTCGATGGTGGACATGGCCACCTCGGCGACGTCGAAACCCAGCTCGTTGAGGCGGCGGATCCGCCCCTCGATGTCGTGCCGGGCCTCCCGCTCGACCTGCTGCTCGTAGGTGATCTCGTGCCACAGCCGCTCGTAGCGCTGCACGACCTCCTCGCAGACGACCTCCGGATCGATCGACTCGTGCAGCAGCCCGGCGGCCTGGAGGTCGAGCGCCTCGCCGAAGATGTTGACCCGGGCGATCTCCAGGTCCTCGCCGCGCTGGCCGTTGGAGAGCGAGTGGTGCAGCGCCCCGGTCTCGGCGTCCACCAGGTAGGCGGCGAACGCCCCGGCGTCGCGGCGGAACAGGGTGTTCGACAGCGAGCAGTCGCCCCAGAAGAAGCCGGTCAGGTGCATCCGGACGATCAGGGCGGCGAGCGCGTCGAGCAGCCGGCCCATCGTCTCCGGGCGCAGGGTGTGCGAGAAGAGCGCCCGGTAGGGCAGGGAGAACTGGAGGTGCCGGGTGATCAGCACCGACTCGAGGGGTTCCCCGTCGTCCGTCTGCCGGTCGGCGACGATCGCCACCGCCTCGACCGACGGGAAGTCGATCCGCTCCAGGGCGCGGAGCAGGTCGTACTCCCGCTCGGCGATCCGCTCGCGGGTCTCCTTGAACGCGTAGACGTACTCACCCAGCCGGACGAAGCGGACGATGTGCCGGGAGATGCCCTGCGGCAGCGCCACCAGGTGCTGGGCAGGCCACTCCTCCAGCGGTGTCGACCAGGGGAGGTCGAGCAGCGCCGGGTCCACGAGGGCCGAGGTGATCCGCACGGGCACAAGTCTGACGGGTTCCCCCCGCCGAGCGCCTCCCTTCGTGGCTCGGCACACAGCCGTCCCCGGCCCGTCCCGGTCCGGCGCCGACCGGGGCCGGTAGCGTGACGGGGTGCGCGAGACCACGGCGGTACGGGGAAAGGTCCAGCTCCGGCCGGTCCGGCCGGCCGGCTGGTGGTTCGACGCGCTGCTGCTCGCCGCGCTGGTCGGGATGACCGTGGCCCTCGCCAACGAGAGGCTCTTCGGCATCGACCGGGCGGTCGCCGACTGGTCGCAGGCGCACCGGCCGACGGCCGCGCACTGGACGGCGGTGATCCTCAACTACCTCGGTCAGGGCACCCCGTTGACGTTGATCGCCCTGGGGCTCGGGGTGCTGCTCGCGGTGCGGCTGAGATCCGTACGACCGGTGCTGCCGCCGGTGCTCGCCTTCGCGCTCAGCTACCTCACCATCGGCCCGCTCAAGGTGTGGACGGCCCGGCCCGCGCCCAGCGCGAGCAGCAAGGAACCCTTCCTGCCCGCCGAGCAGACCCTGCCGTTGTTCCAGGACGAGTTGCCGCTCAAGTTCGCCCAGTCCTATCCGTCCGGCCACGTCGCGAACGCGATCCTCTGGTATGGCGTCATCGCACTGCTGCTCGCCCCGTTGCTGCGCACGTACGGCCGCACGATGCCGCCCGGGCTGGTCGCCGTGGTGCGGGTCGTACCGCCGCTCGTGGTGCTCTGCACCACCACCTACCTGGGCTTTCACTGGCTGACCGACTCGGTCGCCGGGTTGCTGCTCGGCCTCGTCCTCGACCGGCTGCTGCACCGGGTGCCCTGGGACGAACTACCGTTGCCGGGCGCGCTGCGGGACTGGAACCGTCCGTTCATCTCCGCCCCATAGGGTCCCGCCGTGGATCAACTGGCGCGCCGGCTGGGCGCAGGGGACGCGGTGGTCATCGGCCTGGGCTCGATGCTCGGCGCGGGCGTCTTCGTGGTCTTCGCGCCCGCCGCGGCGGCGGCCGGCGGGGCCGGGCTGCTGGCGGCCCTCGTACTGGCCGGTCTCATCGCCTTTTGCAACGCCACCAGCTCGGCCCGGCTCGCGGCCCGCTACCCGGAGTCCGGCGGCACCTACGTGTACGGGCGGGAGCGGCTCGGCCCCTTCGCCGGGTTCCTGGCCGGCTGGGGCTTCGTGGTCGGCAAGACCGCGAGCTGCGCGGCGATGGCGCTGACCATCGGGGCGTACCTCTGGCCTGGGCAGGCGCGGCTCGTCGCCGTCGGCGCGGTGGCGGCGGTGACCGCCGTGAACCTGCGCGGCGTCGGCAAGACCGCGACCGCGACGAAGGCGCTGGTCGCCGTGGTGCTGGCGGTGCTGGCCCTGGTCGCGGTGGCGGGGGCGGTCGGCGGCGACGTCGCGCTGGACCGGCTCGGCGACCTCGGCGGCGGCGGGCGGGGCGTGCTCACCGCCGCCGGGCTGCTCTTCTTCGCCTTCGCCGGGTACGCCCGGATCGCCACCCTCGGCGAGGAGGTACGCGACCCGGAGCGGACCATCCCCCGGGCGGTCCCGCTGGCCCTCGGCGTGGTGCTGGCGGTCTACCTGGTGCTGGCGGTCGTGACCGTCGGCGTGCTCGGGGCCGACCGGCTGGCCGCATCCGCCGCGCCCCTGGCCGACGTGGTGACGGCCGCCGGGCTACCCGGGCTGGCGTGGCTGGTGCGGGCCGGGGCGACCGTGGCGGTGACCGGGGTGCTGCTCTCCCTGCTCGCCGGGGTGGGGCGCACGGCGCTGGCGATGGCCCGCCGGCGCGACCTGCCGGGGGCGCTGGCCGCCGTCCACCCGGTGCACCGGGTGCCGCACCGGGCCGAGCTGGCCGTGGCCGCCGTGGTGGTGGCGATCGTGCTGCTGGGCGACGTGCGCGACGCGATCGGCTTCTCCAGCTGCACCGTGCTGGTCTACTACGCGATCACCAACGCCGCCGCGCTGACGCTGGGTCGGGACCCGGGCCGGCGGCTGCCGGTTCGGGCGCTGGCCGTGCTGGGGCTGGTCGGCTGCCTGCTGCTCGCGGTCAACCTGCCGCCGGCCAGCGTGCTCGCCGGCGCCGCCGTGCTCGCCGCCGGCGCCCTCTGGTACGCTCTGCGCCCCCGCCGGGCCTGACGCCGCCGCCCCGACCGGCGCGACGGCGGGTCGGGTGCCGACCCGTCATTCCTCCGGCTGTCGGGGCGCGGGCGTGACCGGCTCCTCCGGCGGGGGTGGCACGGCCTCGCGGAGCAGGGCGTTCAGGCCGGCCCGCCGGGCCACCACCGTCAGCCGGTCACCCGCGACGATCACCAGGCGCGCGTCGGGCGCCCAGTCGGGGCGCTGGCCGGCCCGGGCGTGCGCCAGCAGGCGTACGCTCTCGGCCCGCCCGACGGCGGCGAGCGGCCGGCCGTCCAGCGCCGATCCGGCGGCGACGCTGACCTCGGTGACCAGCAGCGCGTGCCGACCGACCGGGATGGTGGCGATCACCGCGCGGTCCAGCAGCGCGGCGGCGAACGACGGCGCCGCGAGGTAGGACACGCTGCGCGAGACGCCGATGCCGAACGCCTGCTGGATGCGTTCGGCGAAGTGGCCGTCGAAGAGCCGCAGCACCACCTGGAGTTCCGGGTTGACGGCCCGGCCGATGAGCGCCGCCTGGAGGTTGGTCTCGTCGTCGGTGGAGACCACCACCAGCGCCTGGCAGCCGCCCACGGACGCCGACTGGAGGGTCTCCTCCAGCGCGGCGTCGCCCACGATCAGCGGTACGCCGAGCCGCCGGGCGAGCGCGCCACCGCGCGGCTCGGCCAGCTTGTCGATCGCCACCACCTCGACGCCGAAGTCGCAGAGCTGGGCCATCACGCGGGTGCCGACGTTGCCCAGCCCGACCACCACCACGTGCCCGGAGCGCTCCGGCTGGATGCGTCCGGAGTGCAGGGCCAGCCGGGCGTTGACGATGCCGTCGACCACCACGGCGGTGATCAGCGGGATCAGCGCCAGCCCGGCCAGGTTGAGCACCACCTGCATGACCTGCTCGGCGGCCGACTTGTCCGGGTTGGGGTCCTGCCCGGTCAGCGTGGTGACCAGCGTGAGGTAGAGCGAGTCGGCCCAGTCCTCGTGCGCGGCGTAGCCGTTGAGCCAGCCGAGCACCCCGATCACCGCCAGCAGCACGATCACGGCCACGCCGATCTTGCGGGTGGCGAAGCTGCGTACGGCGCGCAGCAGCACGGTCAGCGGCCGGCGCCGCCGCCGGGCGCGCCTCAGCCGGCGGGCGGCCAGCTCCGTACCGGGCGGCGTCCCGGTCGCCTCGGCGATCACCAGGTCGGCCACGCCCTCGTCGGCCGGCAGCAGCCGGACCTGCTGTGGGTCGCGGGTGTCGGCCACCCCGCAGACCACGTCGGTCGGGCGTACGTCGTCGCGGCGGGCCACGTAGAGGGTGCGCCCGCCGTGCCGGAAGTGGGTGGGGGCGACCTCGCCCAGGGCCGCGGCCACGAAGGCGGGGGCGGCCATGGAGGCGTCGGAGAGCACCGCCGAGTCGGGGAAGATCTGCCGCACCCCGTTGGCCAGGCTGGTGTTGAACATCCGCACCACCAGGCGCAGCCCGGGCTCGACCTCCTGCGCGCAGAGCGCGGCATGCATGTTGCCGACGTCGTCCTGGTGCAGCAGGGCCAGCCCGTCGGCGCCGGCCAGCCCGGCCCGGCGGAAGGTGACCTCGTCCAGCCGGTCGGCGCGGACGACCTCGACGCCCTGGAGGTCGCGCCCGTCGGGCTCGTCGGAGCTGGGTCGTTCGGGCACGACCAGGGTGATCCGGACGCGGCCGGCCTGGAACTCGGTGGCGAGCAGCGCGCGCACCACCCAGTAGGCGAGGGCGTCGCGGCCACAGATCACGTAGTGCGCCCGCGCGTCCCCGTTGACCCGGAGCCGCCGACCGGCACGGCGCGCACGATCCAGCAGGGGCTCCGCCATGTGCCGCATCGTAGTCAGCCGGTCGCGCCGCGCGCAGCCCCGTGATCATGAACGCTGGTCGCGTCGGCATGTCCCATCCGGGGACGGGTAGAGCACCGGCATGCAGACGTTCCTGCCGTACCCGGACTTCCTGGCCAGCGCCCGGACGCTGGACCAGAAGCGGCTGGGCAAGCAGCGGGTGGAGACCATCCAGGTGCTGCGGGGGCTGACCTGGCCCACGTACGGCTGGCGCAACCACCCGGCGGTCAAGATGTGGGCCGGGTACGAGGAGGCCCTCACCCGGTACGGGCTGGACGTCTGCGCGGTCTGGTGCGAGCCCGGGCGGGCCGACACCTGCGCGAACACGATGACCGCCGACCTCGCCGCCGCCTGCGGCCTGACCCGGGTGCGCACCCAGGCCGAGCTGGCCGGGGCCGGCGAGCTGCCGCCCTGGCTGGGCCGCGACGACCTGCACCTGAGCCACCGCTCGTCGCTGCTGCGCAAGGACCCCGGGCACTACGGCCCGATCTTCGGCGACGACGTCCCGACCGACCTCGAGTACGTCTGGCCCGCCTCGGACCGGCAGCGGCGCTGCCTGCCGCCGACGTGAGTCGGGGCGCGTGAGGCGCCTGCGGTCGGGAAACGTTCCTGCTGACGGGTCGCCGGGCAGACTGGAGACCCATCCGGCGGGAAGGTGCACATGGCGCTGTCGAAGGTGGTCGGTCGGCTCATCGGCGTACGCGAACACGAGGTGGACCCGGGCGGTGGCGGCGCCCCCCGCGTGCCGGGCCGGGTCGAGGCGGTGGTGGTCGGCGGCGGGATCGCCGGCATGTCGGCGGCGGTGGTGCTGGCCGAGTGCGGGGTGGCGGTGACCGTGCTGGAGGCCGCGCCGACGCTCGGCGGCCGGCTCGGAGCCTGGCCGGAGACGCTCGCCGACGGCACCCGGCAGATGAACGAGCACGGCTTCCACGCGTTCTTCCGGCAGTACTACAACTGGCGGTCGATCCTGCGCCGCGTCGACCCGGAACTGGGCTTCCTCAAGCCGATCCCGGGCTACCCGATCCTGAGCGAGCGGTGGCCGACCGAGGAGTTCGGCAGGCTGCCGCCCGCCCCGCCGGCGAACCTGCTGGCGCTGCTGCTGCGCAGCCCGAGCCTGCGCCTGGGGGACCTGCGCGGGATGGACCGGGACGCGGCGCTGCCGCTGCTCACCTACGACCCGGGGCGCACCTACGCCGAGTTCGACGACAGCACCGCCGACGCGCTGCTCACCTCGCTGCGGCTGCCGGACCGGGCCCGGGCGATGCTCTTCGAGGTCTTCTCCCACTCGTTCTTCAACCACGAGGCGGAGATGTCGGCGGCGGAGATGATCGCCCAGTTCCACTTCTACCTGCTCGGCAACCCGGAGGGGCTGGCCTTCGACTGCCCGGACGAGGACTACGCGACGGCGATCTGGGAGCCGCTGACGCGGCACGTGGAGAAGCACGGCGGCCGGGTGGTGACGGGCGCCGCCGCCACCGCCCTGACCCGCGAGGGCGCCGGCTGGCGGGTGGCGACCGCGGACGGCACGTCGTACCCGGCCGGGCACGTGGTGCTCGCCGTCGACCCGCCCGCCCTGGCCGCGCTGGTCGCGGCCTCGCCCGGCCTGGCCGACCACGCGCCCCGGCTGGCGGCGCGGATGCCCGCGTTCGGCCGGCCCGGCCCGCCGTACGCGGTGGCGCGCTACTGGTGCGACGGGGACGTCTCCGCCGACCGGGCGGTCTTCAGCGGGGTGTCCCGGCAGCCCACCCTGGACTCGGTGACCCTCTACCACCGGCTGGAGAACGAGTCCCGCCGCTGGGCCGAGCGCACCGGCGGCTCGGTCGTGGAGCTGCACGCGTACGCCTGCGACGCGGGCGTGCCCGCCGAGGAGCTGGCCGAACGGATGCGGACCGAGCTGACCGCGCTCTGGCCGGAGGCGGCCCGGCTGCGGGTACGCGAGCTGCGCGCCCGGGTGGAGGCGCAGGCGCCCGCCTTCACGCCCGGCAGTCACGCCTGGCGGCCGGGGGTACGCACCGACGCCGACGGGCTCTACCTGGCCGGCGACGGCATCCGGACGGACTTCCCGAGCGCGCTGATGGAGCGCTCGGCGGCCACCGGGATCGTCGCGGCCAACCACGTCCTGCGGGCCGAGGGCGGCGCGGCCGAGCCGGTGCGCTCGATCCGGCCCCGGGGCCTGCTCGCCGGCCGGAGATGACCAAAAGGGGCAAATCGGCCGCTCGGCTGGCCTAGGCTGACCGTCTGGGATGAGCCGGGAGGTCAGCGGGATGTCGCCGCGCACGGACGACGACCCGCTCGTCGCCGACGTGGCGCGGGACGACGCGTACCCGCTGATCCGGGACGAGCGGGCCTGCGTGGTGACCGCCCTGCGGCTCGGCTGGTGGATGGCCGACGCCTACCACCACGCGCAGACCGCCGAGCCGCGCGACCGTGGGGCCGACCGGCCGGCGGGCGCACCGGCGAAGCTGTCCAACCTGACCGAGATGCCGGGGCCGCGACGCCTCCAGATGTACCTGGACGGCGTGGACGTCGCCGTCGCCCGCATCGCCGAGCTGACCCGGCGCGTCGGCCCCGCGCCCACCACCGCCGACGCGCGGGGCCGGGTGGCCGACGGCTCCGGCGACGCCCTGCTGCTCGCCCTCGACGACCTCAACGTGGAGCTGCTGCGCTGGACGATGGCCACCGACCAGCGGGTGGGGCTGGCGTACCGGCTGGGGCGCTCGCTGGCCGACACCGTCCGCTACGGCGAGGCCGTCCGGCACGGCGACGCGGGACAGGTGGCGCACCGCTTCGGCGGCCGGCAGTTCGAGATCGGCCGGTGGCTGGGCGAGCTGGCCAGCGTGCTGCCCCCGTACTCGGCCGCGGTGGTCCGCCGGTCCCTGTCGGCGTGGGCGTCGGCCGTCACCAGGGCGGGCGTGGGCGACCCGACCGAGGCGGGGCTGCCCGAGCTGGCCCGCGAGCTGCGCAACCAGGGCGAGCTGTGGCAGAGCGTGCTCACCGGCGGGCTGCACCCGAGGGACCTGCTGGACGAGGAGGACTACGCGATCGTCGCCCGGAACCTGATCGTCCGGGACCGGAAGCTGGTGGCACAGGCCGTCCGGGGGATCTTCTGGCCGGTGCTCGTACCGCTGCTCGCCGTGCTGTTCGCCGTCGTGGGGGTGAGCGCGCTGGCCGCCGCCGGGTCGCCGGTGACCCGGGCCGCCGTGGCCCTGCTCGGGCTCGGCGCCGGGCTGGCCGCGATCTGGCGTACGGTCTCCGGGCCGGCGCTCGCGGTCGCCGCCGAGGTCAACCGGCCGCTGCTGGAGAGCGAGCTGACCGCCCGGATGGCCGTACGCGTCGACCGGCCCCTGGCCGCCGCGCGGGCCGCCGGCCGGGCCCGCCGCCAGCGCCGCCCCGACGAGCCGGCGCCTCGATCGAAATCCGTTGCCCCTCTCTCCCCCGCCGACCTACCGTGATCGCGCAAGGTCAACCACCGCCGCGGGAGCTGGTCATGTCGATGTCGCACGTCACCTGTGTGCCGTCGTCGCTGCCCACGCGTCCGGCGTCGTCGGCGAGCGGCGGCGGTCACCGCGCCGAACACCCCGGGGGCGGCCGGCCCGACTGACGCGTGCCCGCACGACGTCGAGCCGCCCGTCCGCGATCGGACCGGGCGGCTCTTTCGTCCTCCGGTCCGCCCAGCTCGTCACCGCCACGAAGGGAGACACCGGTGGACGCCGTCCTCGTCGTCAACGCCGACCTCGGCCCGCTGCACCGGGTCACCGTCCAGCACGCGATCCGGATGCTCTGCCGGCGGGTCGCCGAGATCCACGAGGCCGAGCCCGACCGGGTGATCGGGGTGTTCCCGGTCCCCCGGGTCGTGCGCCTGGTCCGCTACGTGGTGACCCGGTGGCGGTTCAGCACCGGCCCGGCCTGGTCGCGCGCCGGCGTGCTGCGCCGCGACGGGCGCTGCTGCGCGTACTGCGGGGGGCCGGCCGGCACCATCGACCACGTCCTGCCCCGCTCGCGCGGTGGCCGGAACACCTGGCGGAACACGACCGCCGCCTGCTACGGCTGCAACCAGCGCAAGGGCGACCGGACGCCGACCGAGGCGGGCATGCCGCTGCGGCGCGAGCCGGTGGTGCCGACCTGGGCGTCGCTGGCCGGGCGGTGACGGACCGGCCGGCGGGAACGGGGGGCCGCGTCGGGGGTACGACCCTCGGCGCGGCACCCGCCGGCCCCTGTCCCGCCCCTGGAGCGGTGGACGGGGTCAGTGCCGGGCGGGTGGTGTCCAGCCGAAGCGGGGCGGGCGGCGCTCGTGGAAGGCCGCGACACCCTCGCGGGCCTCGCCGCTGGCCCGGACCTGCCCGTGCCACCACGCGATCCGGTCCTCGTCCGCCCGCCCGTCGACGATCTCCTTGGCGGCGGCGACGCTGAGCTGGGAGCGGGCGACCACGGCGGCGGTCAGCTCGTCCACCCGGGCGGCGAGCCGGTCGCCCGGCAGCACCTCGTCGACCAGGCCCACCCGCAGCGCCCGCCCGGCGTCGATCAGCTCGGCGGTGAAGAGCAGGTGCTTGGCCGCGGCCGGGCCGACCAGCCGGGCCAGCCGGCGGGTGGTCGGCGCGGGATACACCAGACCCAGCCGCGCCGGCGGTACGCCGAACCGCGCGTCGGCGGTGGCGACCCGCAGGTCGCAGGCGACGGCGAGCTGACAGCCGCCGCCCACGCACGCGCCCCGGACGGCGGCGACGGTCGGCTTGGCGAAGGCGGCGAGCCGCTCCTCGGCGGCCACGGCGATGCTGGCGTCGCCGGCGTCCAGCAGCTCGTCCAGGTCGCCCAGGTCCGCGCCGGCGCAGAAGGTGTCCCCCGCGCCCGTGAGCACCAGCGCCCGCACAGCCGGGTCGGCCTCCAGCCCGTCGAGCAGCGCCGGCAGGCGCCGCCACATCGCGGCGGTCATCGCGTTGCGCCGGGCCGGGTTGCGGATCACCACCGTCGCCACCGGCCCGGTCACCTCGACGAGGAGTTCCGCGTCCGCCACCGTCACCACCCCTTCGACGTCCGTCCGGCCGCCGGGAGCGGCGACGCGTCGGTGCGGCGACCATAACGGCGCGGGCCCGGCGACCATCCTGGCGGGGTGGTCGCCGGGCCCGGCGATGACGCGGCTACGTCAGGAGACGTTGAGGGCGGTGTCGTCCACGACGAACGACGTCTGGAGCGACGCGTCCTCGACGCCGGTGAACTTCAGGGTCACGGTCTGCCCCTTGTACGCGGCCAGCGAGAACGACTTCTGGCTGTACCCGGCGGCCTTGTTCAGGTTCGAGTACGTGGCGAGGGTCGCCAGCACCGTCCCGGAGGAGTTGAGCACCTGCACCCGCAGCGTGTCGTACGCGGTGCTGGCGGTCGTCTCCGCCGAGTCGACGTGCAGCCAGAAGCTGAAGTTGTACGACGTGCACCCGGCCGGCAGGCTCACCGACTGGGCGAGCGTGTCGGTGCGGCTGCGGCCGTACCCGTTCAGCCACGCGCTCCACGTGCCGGTGCGGGCCGGCTGCGCGGTGCCGTGCTGGCCGATGACGCCCGAGGTCTGCGTCCAGGTGGTGACCCCGGACTCGAAGCCGGCGTTGCCGAGCTTCTGGCCCGGGCTGGTGCAGCCGCCACCGGTGCCGTTGACGGTCAGCGTGTAGGTGGCGCTACGGGTGACCGAGCCGGCACCGTTCACGGTCACCGTGTAGGTGCCCGGTGCCGTGGCGGCGGTGGTGGCGATGGTGAGGGTCGAGGAGCCGCCCGAGGTCACCGTGGCCGGGCTGAACGAGGCGGTCGCCCCGCTCGGCAGGCCGGCGGCGGACAGCGTCACGGTCTGCGCCGAGCCGCTGGTGGTGGCGGTCGCCACGGTGGTGGAGACCGAGCCGCCCGGGTTCACCGCGCCGGAGGTCGGCGAGAGCGAGACCGAGAAGTCGTTGCCGGTCGAGCACGGCGCGTCGTTGCCGGCCACGTTCACCGCGGTCCAGGCCGCCTGGACGGTCCGGTACTCGGTGGAGCAGCTGCCGTACAGGTCGGTGGCGGCGCGCAGGGTGTACGCCCGGGCGGTGTTCGCCGGGTTGCTGGTGTTGACGTACGAGGTGTTGGAGGTGAAGTACGCGTCCAGCGCCCGCCACCAGATCTTCTCGGCCTTGACGCGGCCGATGCCGGTCACCGCCGGGGCGGAGCCGCAGATCGGCGAGGTGCCGTACGGGGTGGCCCCGGTGCCCTCGGCGAGGTTGAAGAAGAAGTGGTTGGCCACGCCGGACGAGTAGTGCACGTCCTTGTTCCTGGTGGAGGTGGACCAGCAGCTGTCGCCGGAGCCGTCCAGGGCCGGGTTGTACATGTAGCGCAGCGGCGTACCGTCGCCGTTGATGTTGATCTTCTCGCCGACCTGGTAGTCGCCCGGGTCGGCGGGGCTGTTGGCGTAGAACTCGACCATGTTGCCGAAGATGTCGCTGGTGGCCTCGTTGAGGCCGCCGGACTCGCCGGAGTAGGTCAGGCCGCCGGGCACCACGTTCTCGGTGACGCCGTGGCTCATCTCATGGGCGGCCACGTCGATGGAGACCAGCGGCCGGGAGTTGCCGCTGCCGTCGCCGTACGTCATCCGGGAGCCGTCCCAGAAGGCGTTGACGTAGTTGTTGCCGTAGTGCACCCGGCTGGGCACGCCCCGGCCGTCGCCGAAGATGCCGTTGCGCCCGTGCACGTTCTTGAAGTAGTCGTACGTCTTGGCGGCGCCGTAGTGCGCGTCCACGGCGGCGGACTGCCGGTTGGAGGTGGCGCCGGTGCCCCAGGTGTTGTCGGCGTCGGTGATCGTGGTGCAGGTCGACGTGCCGTTGTTCATGTCGCACGTGGAGCCGTTGCCGCGCAGCGGGTCGATCATCTGGTACGTGCTGCCGGAGAGCGTGGTGTCCACGGTGACGGTGCCCGAGTAGACGCTGTTGCCCGTGCCGGCGACGGCCTCGATCTCGTCGTACGAGCCGATGACCTTGCCGGTGGTGGCGTCGGTGACGACGTGGAACCGCGACGGGGTCTGCCCGTCCGGGTGCCAGCCGGTGACGACGGTCTCCCAGGCCAGCCGGCCCTTGCCGGAGCTGGCGTCGACGAAGAGCTCCGGGGTGCCCACGGCGGTGAGCGTGCCGGAGAACTCGGCGCGGGCGGCCTTCTTCGCCGCCGCGGCGGGGACCCTGGCCGTGGTGGGCAGGGTCAGCGGGGCGTCCAGACCGACCGAGGAGCCGGCGTAGCCACCGTTCGGGGTCGTGTGGATGACGAAGTCACCGCCGTACACCCGCAGGCCCTGGTAGGTCCGGGTGTAGCGGGTGTGCGCGGCGCCGTTGGGGTCCACCTTGGTGCTGTGCACCTGGTAGGCCTCGGCGCCGGTGCCCTGGACGGCACCGGGGTTGGTGCGCAGGACGCTCGCCGCGGCGGCGGCGGGCCCGCCCGGGGCGGGGGCGGTGGGGGGTGCCGCGAGCGCCGGGGTGGCGACGCCGGTCAGCAGGCCGCTGGTGAGCAGGGCCGTACCGACGGCGGCAAGGGGTCTTTTCACGTGCCCTCCTGAACGGGGGTATGCGTGACAGGGGTAGTCACGCATGTAGATATAACGATGTGACGACCCAAAAGAGAAGGGGTGATCCGAATTCCGTCCGGGACATTGACCGTTCGGTGGAACCGGAGCCGGTGGGAACCGCGCCGCCGCGCCGCGCGTCCGAGCGGCATGAGATCAGCTTCGATGGCCGGCGTCAAGGTCGCGCTGGTGGCGGCGGTCCTGTCCGGCTGCACGACGACCGCGCCGCCGGACCGGGCCGCGCCTTCCGCGACCGACCGCCCGGCATCCGGCACGACGGCCCCACCGCCCGCCGAGCCGACGCCCGCGCCGGCGCGCGTCGTGCTGACCCGTTCGGGCGGGATCGCCGGGCGCGGCGACACGGTGACCGTGGAGCCCGACGGGCGGTGGAGCGTCGTCGACCGCGCCGGGTCGCGGCGTACCGGCCGGCTCTCCGGCGCGGACCTGGACCGGCTGCGCCGGCTCGTCGCCGACCCCGCGCTCGCCGCCGAGGCGGGCCGCCCGTCGGCTCCGACGGCCTGCCGGGACGCCTTCAGCTACCGGCTCACCGTCGGGACGGTGGAGACCGGGTACGTGGACTGCCCGACCGACGGCGGCCCGCCGGCGACGGCCCGCGCGGTGGTGGAACTGCTGGTCGGGGCCACCGGCTGAGCGCCGCACCGCCGTTGCTCCCGTTCCACGAGCCGTTGGAGCCGGGCGGCGGGCGACCCGGCGCACAATTGCAACGCAACGTCGCGTTGCGTTAACGTCGGCGCATGACCACCACCGCGCTCACCCCGCACGCCGACCCGGCGGGCCCGGTCACCGGCAACCCCGCCGCCCCGGGTCGCCCACCGGCGCTGCCCGCCGGCGCCGCCGCGCTCGTCGGGCAGGTGCGCGGCACCGGGCCCGCGTTCAGCGCCACGTCGCCGCTGACCGGCGCCCGGACGGTGGACGTGGCGTCGAGCACCCCCGTCGACGTCGACGGCGCCTTCGCCGACGCGCGGGCCGCCCAGCGCCCCTGGGCCGGCCTGCCCGTCGCCCGCCGGGCCGCCGTCCTGCTCCGGCTGCACGACCTGGTGCTCGACCGGCAGGCCGAGGGGCTCGACCTGGTCCAGTCGGAGGCCGGCAAGGCCCGCCGGCACGCGGTCGAGGAGGTCCTCGACGTCGC